>CALZFZ010000024.1 GCA_945786965.1 uncultured Muriicola sp.
AACCTTAAAAAATTTTTTAATGGTCTGTAAACATAGTTGGAAATCTTAATTGTGAAGAATGAGGAACTTTAATCCGATTAACATTAAAAACCTATCAATATGAAAACAAGAACACTAATTTCACTGCTTTCCCTATTGCTTTTCTTCTCATGTTCAGTAAACGAGGAGTCAGACCTGAAGGTCGATGATGTGCAATTACTACAAACCAAACATCCATTGGGAGACATGCTGTCTACCAAAAGCGGCAGGCAGTCCCTGGCCGCCTTCGTCAACTTCAGAAATACTGCCAAGGGCAATGGCAACGGGGTCATCTTTATCGAGAACGGGGGAGACTATGCTGCCTGCGGATGGGACGACAAGAACGCTGTCTGTGTCTATGAGATAGACGAGAACGGTTTCTACCGTTCGCCCATTGACGTGAAAATCCTGCCTAATGGAGAGGCTCAATTCAACGCCCACTCCAAAGACTTTGCCGTTGAGGTGTATGCCCTGCCCGAATGGGAGCTCATCTATTCTAACCTCTGTATGGAGGAATTTGAGGGGAATTTGCATATCAACCTCAAAGGTACCTTTGAATTGATCACTGATGATCCCTTTGTGGATTTTGACTATTATACCTATATGGAAGCGGCCTCTGCGAACAATATGCAGATCACGACGTGGGTGGATGATGCTGTTCGCAACCTGGACATCGACCTTCTCACCTGGGATTGCGTTGAGCCAACAACAGAGAAAAAATTAAAGGTGACCAGCCTGTTTATGCCCAATGGGAAGCAGAATTTTAAAATAAGTGGGCTGTAAGTTATAGTGGGACAAAGCAATTTTAAAAATTGTCCGCTCTCCATCTAGACCAGTATATGTTTAGTACCAACCAGAATCATACATAAATCAAAAAAGCAAGCAAAATAGATAGCTTGCTTTTTTATTTTGCGGCTTTTTTGATTTTCAGCACGCCTGCATGCCTTCAGCATGTAAACCTGTCCATGGTCGGGAATGTTGTGCGGAACACATGCGGTAATCCAGACACGAACATTTGTATTGTGGTTAGAAGGGATCAAGTAGTCCTATTTTAATTGGTTAGCCTTATCTTTAATCTAATTGCTATACCAACCTCTTTAACGTGAAACATATTTTACTGTTCGTTTGTTTAATGATTCAACCCCTTGTCGTTGTGTCCCAGGAATCAGAAAGACCCGGCATTAATGCCGGAATTATTATTAGGGGAATAACCATAGATGGGGTTATGGACGAATCGGACTGGAAAAATGCCCCCCTTCTAGATGAGTTCCGCACTACCGAACCGGTAGAAAAGGGATTGCCTTCGGCCCAGACCCACGTTCGTGTACTTGCCAATGAAAAGGCGCTGTTTATTGGGATTGAATGCAAGGATCCCAATCCGGATAAAATTGTTCGGTTTTCAAAGATTAGAGATGCCAATATCTCAAATGAAGATCATGTAAAAGTGGTTTTGGATCCCTTTCTCGATGGCCAATCGGGATATATTCTCGCGGTCAATGCCAATGGGGCCCGTTATGATGCCCTGGTATCCAACAGGGGAGAGTCCGAAAATGAGGATTGGGATGCCATATGGGAAGCGCGTGTTTCTCTGAATTCGGACGGATGGACTGTTGAGATTAGGCTTCCTATTCAGAGTATTTATTTTAAAAAAGAGCTCACCGAATGGGGTTTTAATATAGAAAGACGTATTCAACGAAATCAGGAGACCATACGATGGGCCAATGTGCAACGAGATCAGTTCTTTGGGCAGACCAGCAGGGCCGGCTTACTCACCAACCTGCCGGTTTTCAACTATGGAATAGGAGCGAATATAAGGCCCTCCCTTGTGGGTTCCATGAATAAGGTTGGGGAAGACGGGGCCGCCGTGGTAGATATGGCCACAAGCCTGGATGCCAGTCAGCGGTTGGGTGCCAATGTGCTTGCAACCCTTACCGTAAATACCGACTTTGCTGAAACCGAGGTGGATACCCGGCAGACCAACCTCACTCGTTTTCCATTGTTCTTCCCTGAAAAAAGGACGTTCTTTCTCGAGGGCTCCGATATTTTTGAATTTGGTTTTGGAACGGGAAACAGGACCGTTCTCCCTTTCTTTAGCCGTAGGATCGGGCTCTTTGGGAACAGTCAGGTGCCCATTATGTTCGGGGGTAAAATAAACGGCAGAATAGGGAATACGGCCTTTGGGGGTCTGGGGATCAGAACCAACTCCTTTGAGGATGACGGTACCCCCTACAACGCCACGACCATGGGGGTAATGCGCGTCCGCCAGAATGTTTTAAAAGAAAGTACGGTGGGCATGATCACCTCTGTAGGTGATCCGTTGGGGAGAGAAGGCAGCTTTATGTCGGGCCTCGATTTTACCTACCAGACTACCCGTTTCAATGGAGATAAAAATTTTATTGCAGGCGCCTGGGCCCTGTATACGGACCGGGAAGATCTTAGCGATGATCGCTCTGCCTTCGGTTTTAAGGTAGACTACCCCAATGATAAATGGGATTTATCCTTCACTTACTCAAGGATCGGTGAATTCTTTGACCCTTCTCTGGGTTTTGTTCCGCGTAAGGGTATACAGTTCCTTAATATAGGATCTATATACGCCCCAAGGCCCAAATGGCCCCTGGTACGGCAGATGTTCCATCAGTTCTTTTTAACCTATATCAAAGGCATAGGGGAAGAATGGCAATCCTATAGCGTTTTTACGGCCCCAGTGAACTGGCAACTGGAAAGTGGGGACCGCATCGAAATGAATGTAAGACCTGCGGGGGAAAATATCCTGGTACCCTTTGAAATTGCAGATAATGTGATCATCCCTGTAGGGAAATACAATTTTATGCGGTATCGCCTCGAAGCCGAGTTTGCGGCCAAGAGACGATTGAACGGGCAGGCTACCTGGTGGTTTGGAAGTTTTTATGACGGAACTCTGGATGAATTGAGACTGGAATTGAACTGGAACCCCACTTCCCTGCTCGGATTCGAATTTAACGGCTTGAGGAATATAGGCAGGCTGCCCTTCGGGGATTTTGATCAGACTTTAATTGGGACACGTGTGCGATTTAATGTAACCTCAGACCTTCAGCTGAATAGCTATGTACAATACGATACGGAAAGCAGGATCTTGGGTATAAATGCAAGGATTCACTGGATCTTTTCCCCCCTGGGAGATGTTTTTCTTGTATTTAACCACAACACATTCAATGATATCACAGACCGATGGTCGTTACAAAATGAACAGATCCTATTAAAGATACGATATAACTTTAGGTTGTAGTTTTGCAGTGAACAAAGGGTTTAATTTGTTCCTGATTGATAGTAATAATATCTTTAATTAATAATGCCTGTAACACTATTGGGCTGCCCATCATATAAAAACAGTAAATGAAATCTTTGTCAATTACAGCTTGCTATATTACAGTATTTTTCATGCTTAATGGATGCAGCGCCCAAAAACAGATCATAGAAGGGGAGGAAGAGACGGTGGTTACAGAAAACCTGCAATACTATCTCTATTATCCGGAGAACTATGAAAAGGACATAGATAAATCATTCCCGCTTTTGCTTTTTCTTCATGGGGGTGGAGAATCGGGAGATAGTTTGGCGATACTAAAGAAAAACGGCCCCCCTAAATTGCTTGCGGAGGGAAAGCAATTCCCATTTCTGGTCCTTGCACCTCAAAATCCGCATAAAAAGCAATGGTGGAATGTGAGGGCCGTTATGCAATTATTGGATACCATCGTTGCCCATAATAGGGTAGACCCTAAACGCATTTATTTAACGGGCCTGAGCAGAGGAGGTAGTGCTGCATGGGAATTGGCTGTTCAATATCCATCGAAATTTGCTGCCATGGCCGTTGTGTGCGGAATGACACCCGTTCCCTATGCTTCCTGGATCGATAAAAACATGCCCATATGGGTTTTTCATGGAACTGAAGACGCTTCTATCCCATTTTCAGAATCAGAATCCATGGTGAAGGTGTTAAAAAATATGGGGTATGATGTAACTTTTACTGCCTATGAAGGGGTGGGCCATGATTCCTGGGTGCAGGCCTACACAACCGAAGCATTATATGAGTGGTTTATGAAGCAAAAAAGAGCAGATTGATTCTTTATTATTGCCGGACTAAATCTAATATGGAGCTAGAGTGATCGATGGAATTATTGTACTTTAGTCGCACCATTTAAAATTGCTATTCATGGGGAAACCATTAGCCCTAAAATTGTGTCTTTTTATTTTATCGCTGGGGTTATTAACGCTGATATCCTGCAAAGAAACCTCAAAAACAAAAGAAGTTCATCAATACACCAATGCCCTGATCAATGAGACCAGTCCGTATCTTTTGCAACATGCCCATAACCCTGTAGATTGGGTTCCCTGGAGCCAGGATGCATTGGCAGAGGCCGAGAAAGATGATAAACTGGTAATAGTGAGTGTCGGGTATTCTTCCTGTCATTGGTGCCATGTTATGGAGGAGGAAACTTTTGAGGATGTAGAGGTAGCGACCCTAATGAATGAAAATTTCATTAGCATTAAAGTAGACAGGGAAGAAAGACCGGATGTAGACCATGTATATATGACTGCTGTTCAGTTAATGACAGGCAGGGGGGGATGGCCCTTAAACGTTATTCTGCTTCCAAATGGCAAGCCACTTTACGGCGGTACTTACCATACCAAAGCACAATGGATCCAGGTTCTCACAGAAATAAATAAACAGTACAGGGAAGACAAACAAAGTGCTGAAGATTATGCCAGCCGGGTGGCAAGTGGCATCGCCGAAGTTAACCTTATTCAACCCACAGAAACCAATCCGGATATGGATCCTAAGCTGGTAGAATCTGCTGTGGTGAAGTGGCAATCCCAATGGGACATGGAATGGGGAGGGACAACCGAAATCCAAAAATTTATAATCCCGGGGAACCTGAATTTCCTTATGGAGTATGCTTCCCTTTCAGGAGATGAATACACAAAAGCCTATGTAAAAACAACCTTAGACAGGATAGCTATGGGTGGGATATACGATCATGTAGGTGGGGGATTTTTTCGGTACAGCACCGACGAATTCTGGAAGGTACCGCATTTTGAAAAGATGCTCTATGATAATGCCCAGTTAATTAGTTTATTCTCGAAGGCATACACCATCTATAAGGACCCGGTCTATAAAAAGGTGGTAAAGGAGACTATTGAATTCCTGGAACGCGAGATGAAAAACCCTGAAGGAGGCTATTATGCGGCCATCGATGCGGATAGTGAAGGAGAAGAAGGAGCCTTTTATGTCTGGCAGGAAAGTGAGTTACGCGCTGTTTTAGGAGCCGATTATGATCTGTTCGCTTCCTACTATACAATTAAGCAGGAAGCTGTATGGGAAAAGGGAAACTTTGTTTTACATAAATTAATGACCGACCAGGACTTTGTTAAAGCCAATGACCTTACTCTGAACGCACTTGCTTCTCAAAAAGATGAATGGAAGAAAAAGCTATTGTCACAACGAAATAAACGGGAACGGCCCAGCGTGGACGATAAGATCATCACCAGCTGGAACGCTTTGTTGATCAATGGATTTGTAGATGCATACCAGGCTTTTGGGAATACAGATTACCTAATTAAGGCTCAAAACACCTATGATTTTATATTGGAGAAAACCTATATCAATGATGAACTAACACATTCCTTTAAGGAAGGTAGTAAGCGAACAAAAGGGTTTTTGGAAGACTACGCCTTTCTAAGCAATGCCAGCTTGCGTTTGTATGAAGTAGCTTTGAATACCAATTATCTTGATCTTGCTAAAAAACTGACTTCCAGCATACAATCCCGTTTTTCAGATGAAGCCTCACCCATGTATCGGTATAATGAAACGGACCAGTTAATTTCCAAAATTATTAAAACAGACGACGGTGTTTTGCCTTCTCCCAATGCCATAATGGCCAGGAACCTCTTTAGTTTGGGACATATCTTTTACGACACTGAATATTTAGACACTTCTAGAGCCATGCTAACAAGCATGATACCTCGGGTTACAGAAGCAGGCAGTAATTATTCGCAATGGGCAAGCCTGCTGTTGAACCAAACGTATCCTTTTTATGAAATTGTAGTTGTTGGCCCCGATGCGGACAAACTAATCAGCAGATTAAGCCTTCAATATATTCCTAATGCATTAATAACAGGCACAAAGGTCCATAGTGAACTTCCCCTATTCAAAGACCGGTATTTTGAGGGTGAAACCTTTATTTATGTATGTTACAATAATACCTGCAAACTTCCTGTAAAAACTATTCAGGAAGCAATGCAGCAACTACGGTCTTTTCAGGTGTTTTAACACGTATGAATTGCAAATAATCGCTATTCTTGGCCGCTATAATAAAGTGTTTACCCTGTATTTGAATACGCGCCAGATCCTTCACGTCTCCCGGAGCGAACAACCCGCTTTTGTAATTGGTAACCGGCGTAAAATTACCCGTACCATCACCTGCAAGATATAAGCCGTTACTGGCATCATTTCGCGGTGTTTCTACCTCCGAACTGTAAAGATTGCCGCCAATTACAATATCTAAATGCGTATCCGCATTAAAATCATCGACCAGGATTTGGTTTATGCACGATATTTGGGCCATATTTGGAAGTTGATGCTTTACAAAACCATCTCCCTTGTTTTCAAGATATATGCTCGCAAAGGATTTAACCTGGTAATGCAGCGATTCCTCCAGATATATTTCCGTATACACATCTTCCAGAGTGGCAGTGGAAAAAGAGGCATAATCCTCAAATTTTTTCTTGATCCCGGGCATTTGCTGGGACGAACATTCCCTTCCACGCAATGGGTATTTCTTTCCGCCATTAAAATAACTCAGGACAATGTCTGAGGTGCCACTATTGTCAAAATCATTGTAGTAAATATCAAAAGTCTCTTGCTCATTGGCCTTGTATTTGTAGTTTAATCCCAGGTTTCCAACCACATAGTCCATATCGCCATCTGCATCGAAATCGCCTTCCTGTATACTGAACCACCAACCTGTAGAATCGTCCAAGCCAAAACTTCCGGTAGTATCTTCAAAATGCCCCTCCTTATTTTTTAATATCGTAATGGGCATCCATTCCCCTGTAACGATCAGGTCTTTCCATCCATCACCATCGTAATCTGTCCATACAGCATCCGTAACCATACCCAGATTTTCGAGCATAGGTGCCACTTCGGAAGTGATATCTTTAAATTGGGCCCCACCCAGAGGTGTACTTACATTTTCAAGAATATAGCTATGGGCAGGTGAGGGGTATTGACCGGGTACCAGCCTTCCACCCACAAACAAGTCCAGATCCCCATCCTTATCGAAATCCTCACTTTTAACACGGGAGCCACTAGTATACATTTCCGGGAGCGATCTGGCTGCCATTGTGAAATTCCCGGTACCATCATTCAAATACAACCGGTCTTGCAGTAATTTGGAATCGGGACTAAATTCATTACCTCCACTAACCATGTAGATGTCGTTGTCTCCATCTGCTTCTGCGTCGAATACCAGAATTCCCAGGTCTTCATAAACACTATCCCTTGCTATGGAAGGAATGGATTGCCTCTCAAAACCGGCATTCGTCTGGAAATAAATTCCTGGCTGGTGGTTGGCGGCGCCCCCAACGATAAAATCATCCAGGGAATCCCCATTTAAATCGCCAACGCCCAATCCAGGCCCAAACATGGAAGTCTGATGCGGCAAAAGGATCTCTTTAAAGAAATCATTGTAATAATTTTCCTCATGCCTGTAATCTACTGCCATATCCGTATTTGTGACTGTTTCAAATAAAGTAGCCCTTTTCGGCATGGCTTGTTGCGGTATATCTGTCGCATTGGAATGATCCAAGGTCAACTTCTGATTGACAGCGACATTGGTGAGTTGCTGTTCTTTACCATCCGGCCATTGTACTGTTATTGTATCAACGATCTTTCTTGTTCCAAATCCAAAATGAAGTTGTGGTGCAATGGAAGATTGAAATCCACGCGTAAGGGTCATTTCCTGGAATTGTCGTTCTTCGTTGGAACTGGCCGTTACCCGTACCCCAATTCCAAAAGGATTCATCTCTTCTCCTTTAAAATTGAGTGTTAGAAAGTTGCTTTGTTTTGAACTTTGATTCTCAAAAACAGTGGCAACATCATCTATATTGTTGGTGACAATTTCCAGGTCCCCGTCATTGTCCAGGTCTACGTAGACAGAACCATTGGAGAACCCTTCAAATGAAATACCCCATTCATCATTTACCTGCGTAAAGGTGAGGTCCTTATTATTCCTGAAGGCAAAGTTATCTATAGGTTCTGACGGAATAGCCAGGCTTCGTTGCAATAGATTATTCATAGGCCTCCCTTCTTTATCCCAGTTTATGAAAAAATCGCGGTTGTTAATTTCCCGCCTGGTGCCATTGGAAATAAAAATATCCTTCCAACCGTCATTGTCCAGGTCGGCGAAGAGGGGTCCCCAGCTCCAGTCTGTGGACGAGATCCCCGCTAACCTTGAGATATTGCTAAAATCGGGTAGGGTATCATTTAACATTCCATTATTAAGTTGCAGGCTGTTCTGCATATATTGATAATGAAATCCTGCATTTACAGTACTCCAAAAAAGATCGGGGTTCATACTGGCCATGTTAGCTTTGGAACGTCTGTTCACATTGGCAGTCATATCTACCTGAAGAATGTCCAGGAGTTCATCGTTGTTAAAATCTGCTATATCGGCCCCCATCCCGTAAAAGGAAGTGTTCTTGGTAAGTCGTCTCACTTCTTCGGTAAAGGTTCCATTTTTATTATTGATGAAAAGGTAATCCGGGGTACTAAAATCGTTTGAAACATAAAGATCTGGCCATCCGTCTTTATTGAGGTCACCTACGGTGCAGCTAAGGGAGAGTCCAAAGGTTTTTAAACCGGCTTCTTCCGTAACATCCGTAAATGTCAGATGGTCATTCCGGTATAATTTGTCCGTTTCAAGCGGTTTTGGATATTGTTGCTTAAAAAGGTAAAAATTGTTCGGGGCATCGAAAGGAGTAGGTGGGTAGTTTGCCACGTACACATCCAGATCCCCATCAAGATCATAGTCGAAAAAAGTAGCCTGTACACTGTTGCCGGGGTCTGCCAGGCCATAATCTGACGCTTTTTCGGTAAACGTCAGGTCCCCGTTATTTATATATAATTCATTCTCTTTTGGGCCATATTTACCGCCTACTGAGCAATAGATATCCAGCAGGCCATCGTGGTTAATATCTACCATGGTTGTTCCCGTATACCACCGATCATCACCAGTAATTCCTGCCTTTTCGGATATATCCTCAAATTTCAAATCCCCTTTGTTCAGATACAGTCGGTTGGGAACCATATTCCCGGTAAAGAAAAGATCAATAAGCCCGTCATTATTTATATCGCCCGCCGATATGCCACCACCCATATACAGGTAGGCATAGGTAAAATAATTTAAGGAGTCGTTCTCGCTAAGTGCGTTCTCGAAGGTTATGCCGGTTTCCTCCCCGCTGAGTTGCGTAAATATTGTAGAGGTTGCATTCTCCTTGTTTGTACATGAAATTAAAATTGCAATAAGGATTATTGCCAAAACAGACCTATGCATTGTTTTCTTTTGGTTTAAATATAGGTATTCGTAACGTTTTTAAATAAAAAAACAGGGCATATAATTATGCCCTGTTCTGTAAACATCTGAATATTAATTTTAGAAACCTGGATTTTGTGTTAGGGCTCCGCCACTTAAGTCAATCGCATTGATCGGGATTGGCAATAAGTTCATATTAGCCATATACGTTCCTGCTTTCTGACCAAAGTTAGAGATCGTACGCGCTTCGTTTTGTACATACGCATTGAGCACACTTTCTGCAACACCCCATCTCCTAAGGTCGAACAAACGATGTCCTTCCATTGCCAATTCCAAACGACGCTCAAAGCGAACCGCTTTTCTGGCAAAAGTTTGGTCTGGGAATGATGCATAAGGCTCTATTTGATAAAGCGCAGCGTCACCGGTTCCAGTATCATTTTGAACATAACTCATGTTCTTAGCACGGTTTCGTATCTGGTTCACATAGTTTAAGGCAGTTGCAAGATCATTGGCTTCAACAGCAGCTTCTGCAGCCATTAACAAGACATCTGCATACCTGATTATATGATAGTTAATCCCTGAATGCTGCTGTCCCCAGGCCCCGGTTCCTATGTTACCGTCTTCACCTGCTTGGTATACATTCTTTTTGGGTAAATAGGGTCCAGAGATATCAGCAGGCTGAGCACGGATCCAGTCCTGGCCTACATGAAGGCCATAGCCGTTATAGTCAATTCCTCTTCTACCAGCGGTATAATCTAACCTTGGATCTAATGGCCCTGCATGGGTAACAAAAGGATCGGTACTAGCTAAACCGTAATCATTGGCTACATCTGTCTGGTTAAACGTATCCAATAAAGGTAACCCTGTTCCATCTGTTTGATATGCATTTACCAGATCCTGTGTTGGCTGATAAAATCCACAACAAGAACCAAATGGACCCGGATTGGGGAAGTTCAAGGTTCCACCCCTGTTTGCATTAAAGGACTGACCCCCATCTGTTGTAAACTGAATGGAGAAAATACTTTCTGAACTATTATCGCCAGCCAATGAGAAATTAGCTAGAAATTCTGCGTTTAATGCATATGGCCCGTTGTTAATGACATCGGTAAATAAAGCACCGGCCGCAGCGTATTCTGATTGGAACATATGCGCTTTACCCATATAGGATTTAGCAGTCCACGAACTTGGGCGTCCCACATCTGACTGCGATGCTGGTAAATTATCAATGGCATACTGGAAATCAGCTTCTATCTGATCCCAAATAGGACCGGTATTGGACTGATTAAACTCCGTAGCAGCAAAATTTTCTTCTGAGATGTATGGAACATTTCCGAATATTTTTTGAAGCTCAAAATTATAATGACCTCTTAAGAAACGAGCCTCAGCTAGTTGCGAGGAGAAATCACCTTCTTCAATATTATTGATCAGGTTAATTACTGCATTGGCCCTGTTCACTCCTGCAAATCTACCATCCCAAACCGTTAAATAGGGATTGGCAGAAGTCCAGTCATATATTTCCAATAAATAAAGATCGGCCTGATCGCCATCTGTACTCCCTTTATGGGCATCATCTGAGATTACGTCCAACCACCAGTTATCACCACTTACGGTCCAGTCTGCTCCTCCCTGGTTGTTTCTAATTCCATCTAATACGGAATATGCTCCAACAAGGAGAAGGTTTACTCCCTGTTCATTTTGCAAGGTTGCATCACTCAATGCCCCAATTGCAGGCACATCAGTAAAATCATCGCTACAAGCAATAATTGCAGCGAATAAGGTTAAATAATAAAATAGTCTCTTTTTCATTTTTTTAAAATTTTGTGTTAATACCTACAGTAAATATTTGTGCTACAGGGAAAACCTGCCAATCAATACCCAAAGATAAGTTATCAAAAGAAACTACCTCCGGATCAAAACCTTCGTAGTCCGTAATTGTGAACAAATTGGTTCCCTGTACATAGAGTCGCAATGATTTCATGCCTACGGTACTGGCAATATCTTCTGGGAAGGTAAAGCCTATTTGAAGATTCTTTAAACGCAAATAGGATGCGTCCTCAACGAAATAAGAGTTGGGTTGAGTTTCCGCATTCGTAATCGTCTGACTCAATGCAGGTAATGTTGCATTGGTATTTGAAGGCGTCCACGAATCTAGCACCCTTGTACTTCTGTTACCGTTAAAGAAGGTTGGGAAATCGGAGAATATTTTTGTGTAGTTGTACACATCGTTTCCTTGAGATCCCTGAAAAAATAACGACATATCAAATCCTTTGTAAGATGCATTGAAGTTGATTCCATACGTATAATCAGGATGTGGAGATCCAATATAAGTACGGTCACCATCATCGATGGTTCCATTTCCATCTACGTCTTCATAAGTAAAGCGGCCGGTACTGTCAAAACCAGTTACCCTACGGCCATAAAATTCAGAGATAGCACGGCCTACTTCAGTCCGTGTTACAGCGCCCCCCCGTAGGTCTGTTCTACCTACCTGGAAATCGCTAATTAAATCTTTAACTTCATTTTTGTAACGCGATATGTTCGCATTAATGGCATAATTAAGTCCGTAGGAAGTTTCATGATTATAACCTATAGCAAGATCAAAACCGGTATTTTGAACATCCCCAAGGTTCACCAATGGAGCTGAGGCATCTATAGCCGTTGTACTGATCAAACTATTGTCTGCTGTGATCAAATCCTCGGTATCTATATCATAGACTTCGAATGAAAGCGTAAGATCATTATCGAACATCCCTAGATCGATCCCAAAATTGGTGGCAACACTCGTTTCCCACTTTAAGTTTGGATTTCCTACTGCGCTTAAAATAGCACCCGTAGAAATTGAACTTCCATTTAAACTATAATTGGCCAATGTTTCACTTAAATTGGAAATATTGATCGTTGGGTTACTCGTAGGTAAAGTTTGGTTACCCAACTGACCATATGAACCCTTTAATTTAAGTCGGCTTACGATTCCATCCTTAGGGAAAAAGTCCTCATCGCTCATTAACCAACCGGCACTAAAAGATGGGAAGGTCTGACTTTGATTATCTCCTAAAAATCGGGAAGACTTATCATTACGTACCGTGACTGTTGCAAAATATTTGCCCTGATAGGAATAATTAGCAGTTCCAAATATAGAGAATAAGGTATTACCACCCTCGTATGCATAATCTACGTTTGGAGTACCGCTACCATTGCTCATAAGATAAAAGTCTGGCGTTTCAAACAGATAACCACTCCTGCTGAGCCCTTTCCCTTTGCTGTTTTCTTCAACGGCTTCTAACCCTGCCAAAACATTCAATTTATGCTCGCCAAAAGAGGTATTATAATTGACAATGTTGTTCCAGGTCCAGGCATAATTGTTGATGTCTTGTTCAGTAAGAGTGTTTGTAGCAAGTGGCTCGATAAATTCTGGATCCAATGCCAGGAAACTTCGTTGATTGAAATTTTCAATATTTCCACTAAATGTGGTTTTGAAAGTTAAACCCTCATATAATTCGGCTGACAAATAAATATCCCCAAAAACCCGGAAAATTTTATTGTAATTATCATCCGATCTGCTTAACAGGGCAACAGGGTTTCTGGTGTTACTTAGGCCATTAGCACCTGTACCTGCAAAATCGCCTTCGTCGTCATAAACAGGAACCAAGGGGGTCATTCTGATAGCCATCTCTGTAACCTCACCGTAACCTCCACTTGATTGATTAGAGAAGGACGCATTAAGATGCTCTCCTATAGTTACTTTATTTCCTATTTTAAATTCAGAGTTCAACCTTGTGACTCCCTGCTTAAAGCCAGATGTATTTAAAATACCTTCTCTGTTGAGGTAGTTGGTAGACATATAGTACTTGCCGGTTTCGTTTCCGTTTGAAATCGAAACATCAAAACTTTGTGTTTGCCCATTTTGAAATATCTCTTCTAACCAGTCTGTCCCGTTTGGACTTTTCACGGTGGCTACCCTAGGTTCCCTTACAATCGGGTCATAGGAGGCTACTCTGGAATAACCCAGAACGGTGGAAGGGATTACAGGAGAAGCTCCGCTTCCATACTGTGGATGCGATACTACGGCCCCGTCATTCGCCAAACTTTGAAAAATCATATCTCCGTGCTGTTGTGTATTCAACAAGCTAGGCCTGTTTGAATCTGTACTAAAGCCAGTATACATATTTACGGAAATTTCGGGTTCTGCCTGATTATAGCCTCCGGTTTTGGTAGTGATAATCACAACCCCGTTAGATGCTCTTGCACCATAGATCGCCGCAGCTCCATCTTTCAAGACATTGATCTGATCAATATCGCCCGGGTTAATACTATTTAAAATAGACCCATTATCGGTTTGCACCCCATCAATAATATATAATGGGTTGGTATTGTTACTGGTACCAAAACCACGAATCACAATCTTCGGCGAAGAGCCAGGGGCTCCCGCATTGGTTACAGTAACACCCGTAACCCGTCCTTGCAGTGCTTCAGCAGCATTTACAAGAGGGGCTTTAGTTGCTTCACTAATGTCTACCGAAGCCACAGAACCTGTAATGTCTCCTCTTGTTTGAGTTGCGTACCCGGTAACTACTACTTCCGAAAGCGCACTGGCATCTTCAACCATGGCCACATCAATAGTTCGCCTTCCATTTATAGGTACTTCCTGTCTGGCAAAACCGATATAACTAAACACCAGAACATCGGTATCATTGGCAGTAATGGTATAATTACCATCAAAATCGGTTTGAGTACCATTCGTGGTACCTTTAACCAATACATTTGCCCCTGGTAGTGGAGCTCCCATGTCATCCGTTACAGTTCCTGTAATGGTTGCTTGTACAATTTCTTTTTTTGCTTTGTCCGATTCAACAACGGGATTCGCAAAAGCGAGGGACCCAATGAAAAATAAAAGCAAAGAAAAAGCCCTAAGTTTAATGGAGTTTTTGGAAAAAGTCCAGATACCGGGCTTAAACAAATGATAAGTAAATTTTCGAATCATAATCGTTTCTCGTTAAGTTAGTTAATGATCATTACCTTAATATTTTCCTTAGCACTTGTGCGAAAATGCTTTCGTCCAAATGTTAAAAAAAACTAAAGTAAGCGGTAATAATACTAAAAATATGTGAAAATTAGCAATGGAAATTAAAAAAATTAACGAAATGAGAATTTAAAGTGATATGTATTACTTCATGCCACAACCAGAGAAAAATAAAAAATTATAATCGATCTTGTCCAAATCGGGTCCGGATAAACACAATTAATTTTATAAATTGTGATCTAAACTAAAATACTGGTATGCAAATAAAAGAATCTACCATTGAATACGATGCCATTATAGTAGGATCTGGCGCTGGTGGTGGCATGTCTGCAAAAGTACTTGCCGATTCTGGCCTGAAAATAGCGGTTGTAGAAGCCGGGCCCTATTTTGATCCGAAAGATCCCAAACAAATGACCCAATTAAAATGGCCCTACGAATCTCCCAGACGTGGCGCCGGTACTACACGTGCTTTTGGTGAATTCGACATGGCCTATGGAGGCTGGCAGATAGAGGGGGAACCCTATACACATAAAGATAATACGAAATTCGACTGGTTTAGGTCGCATATGTTGGGAGGGAGAACCAACCACTGGGGGAGAATTTCCTTACGATTTGGCCCTTATGATTTTAAGCATAAAGATGTAGATGGCCTGGGAGACAACTGGCCCATTGGTTATGAAGACGTAAAGCCGTATTATGATAAGGTAGATAAACTTATAGGTGTGTTTGGAACCAATGAGGGCTTGCCCAATGATCCCGATGGATTTTTTCTGCCTCCTCCAAAACCCCGCTTGCATGAACTTTTTTATATTAAGGGCGCAAGGAAATTGGATATTCCGGTAATTCCTTCGCGGATGTCCATGCTCACAAAAAAAATTAATGAGGATCGTGGCGTCTGTTTTTATTGCGGGCAATGCTCCAGGGCGTGCCAGGTATATGCAGATTTTTCATCAGGGTCCTGCCTTATATTTCCTGCCCAAAAAAGTGGTGGGCAGGTAGATCTGTATGTCAATTCAGTGGTACGGGAAGTCACGACCAATGAAGATGGGAAGGCCACCGGTGTATCCTATATTAATAAGGAAGATAGAAAAGAATATAAACTACGGGCAAAAGTCGTGGTGTTGGCGGCATCTGCGTGCAGCTCCGCCCGTATACTAATGAATTCCAAAAGCAAGCAACATCCAAATGGCCTGGGCAATAGCAGCAATATGGTCGGGAAGTATTTACATGATTCAACCGGAAGCAGCAGGGCTGGATTTATCCCTGGGTTAATGAACCGGAAAATGTACAATGAAGATGGGGTAGGCGGGATGCATGTGTATACCCCATGGTGGCTAGATAACAAGAAGCTCGACTTTCCCAGGGGATATCATATTGAAGTGTGGGGCGGTATGGGAATGCCTAACTACGGTTTCGGGATGAATCCCAATGAATTCAACAAGTTCTTTGGCCTTCCAACAGGAGGATATGGGGCCGGTTTGCGCGATGATGTTAAAAAATATTACGGTTCTGTACTTGGTTTTGGGGGTCGCGGAGAATCCATAGCCCGGGAGGACAACTATTGCGAAATAGACCCAACGACAGTTGATGAGTTTGGGATCCCTGTACTAAGATTTCATTACAAGTGGTCCGATTTTGAACGCAATCAGGCAAGGCATATGCAGGCAACTTTCGAAGAATTGATTCATAGTATGGGAGGCGAACCACTTGGAGATACCCCGACAAAAGAACAGGATTATGGCTTATTGAATCCGGGACAGATCATCCATGAAGTGGGTACAACCCGAATGGGGGATGATCCTAAAAAATCAGTGGTGAACAAATACCAGCAATTACATGACGTAAACAATGTGTTTATTACCGATGCGGGTCCTTTTGTTTCGCAGGCCGATAAGAATTGTACCTGGACCATTTTAGCCCTTTCATGGAGGGCATCGGATTATATTGTAGAACAACTTAAACAACAAAATATCTAGCAAATGGATAGAAGAAAAAGTATAAAATCGATAATTCTAGGATCCGTTGCAGGCGGCCTGGTGGTTCACGGATGCACCCCGGGTACAGAATCTTCTGAGGTAGCCGAAAGTATTTCTAAAGATGAGAACTATTTTGGCCGCACCCCGGAAGAACTGGAGTTAATCGAAGAGCTCAATGCAGAGGAGTTTTTAAATGAGCATGAATTGGCAACCATAACTGTTTTGAGTATTTTGATCTTGCCACCCAACGAAAATGGAGGACCCGTTGAGGCAGGAGTACCAGAGTTTATTGAATTTATGGCCAAAGACATTCCGGAATTGCAGACCACCTTACGAGGCGGACTTATGTGGCTAGACCATAAAAGCAATACCGAGTTCGGAACGGAGTTCAAGAGCACTCCGGAGGAACAACAAAAACAACTTTTGGATACTATAGCTTTCTATGATGCTGAAATTCCAATGGACGAACAACCGTTAGAGATCCAATTCTTTAACCTGATACGCAACCTGACGCTCTCAGGGTATTATACCTCCAAGGTGGGGATAAAAGATCTTGGTTACAAAGGAAACATGCCCAACATTTGGGATGGCGTACCGGATGATGTCCTGAAACAGCACGGGATGGCCTATGAAGAAGAGTGGCTCGCCAAATGCATAGACCAGAGTAAAAGGGCCGATATTGCCGTTTGGGACGATAAAGGAAATTTACTAACCTGATGCACTATCCTGAACGCTTAAACTCAATTTTAACTACGACGACAAAAAATTTGAAAATGAAAAATATAAAATTGCTGGGGTCTCTCGCAATGATCATACTATTTGCCTTGCCATCCGTTTCAGCTCAGGAAGTTGGGTTGCAGTTGTACAGCCTCCGAAATCAATTTAAGACAGACATTGAAGGAACTTTAAAGACCATTCAGGGATGGGGGATAACTAAAATAGAAGGGGGTGATTCCTACGGGATGGATCAGGATGAATTTATAGCATTGTTAGATAAATATGGTTTACAAGCCGCAAGCATAGGGGCTTCATACGAAGAATTAGCTGAAGACCCGGAAGCCGTTTCAAAAAAAGCCAAATCCTATGGAGCAAAATATGTGATGTGCGCCTGGATACCGCATGATGGGGATAATTTTACAATTGAGGATGCAAAAAAGGCTGTGGATACTTTTAACCGAGCCGGTGAAATACTGGATAGGGATGAAGTTATCCTGGCATATCATCCGCATGGCTATGAGTTCAGGCCTTATGAAGAGGGTACTTTATTCGATTATATAGCCAAACAGGCCGAGGATTTTTATTTTGAAATGGACGTGTATTGGGCGCAACATGGAGGTGCCGATCCGTTAACTTTATTAAATACATATCCAGATCAGTTCGTACTGCTTCATTTAAAGGATATGGAAAAGGGGGTTGCAGGAAATGATACTGGTCATGAAGATGTTGAGACCAATGTGGTGCTGGGAACAGGGCAAATAGCAATATCAGATATAGTGAACCGTGCGAAAGAACTGGGAATTGAATATTTGTTTATTGAAGATGAATCATCCCGGGTGGTAGATCAAGTCCCTAAAAGCTTGTTTTATTTAAAAAGCCTGGAAAATAATTAAACTTTAACAGCCTAATTAGCGGTATCTTTTAATCTATTTAATAGCTACCCCTACCATAGAGTCTGCGGTACCATAGTATAAGAACCATTGGTCCTTGTAATAAACGAGTCCTTCAATAAAAGTAGTGCCTGCCTTGTACTGTCCACTCGTTTCGTGAGGTAAACTGGGACAAATAAAAGGTTCGGGTAACCGTTTTAGAAGTTTGGCAGGATTTTCCTTGCTGAACAAGACCTGTCCACCACAATAGGTGTTCTCAGCCACCATTTTACCGGCATTTGGGCCACTGAGGTTTTTGCCATTGTACATGAGGATTATGCCATCGGGTGTGTACAAAGCAGGAGGCCCTGGTTCTACCAAATGGCTGTCAAAATCATTAAGCGTTGGATTAAACACATGGAGTAATTCTCCCGTATCATCCAATAGAGGCTCCCAAACAACACCATCTACCGATTTAGCCAGGTTTACAAACAATTCTCCCCAGTACATCCAATAGCTCCCCATTATTTTCTTCGCGATAAGTCGCCCGTTCACCAATTCTGTAACTACAGAACCGGATTTGCTCCAGGTATTTAAAAATTTCCCGTTATAGGCTTTTTCAAATACCGGTCCTTTTTTAATCCAATTCTTCAGATCTGAAGAAGTAGCAGCAGAAAGCCTGGCTACATCCTTGTTCCAACTCGTATAGAGCATTACATAGGTACCGTCTGGGCGTTCTACAATTCTGGGATCTTCAACCCCTCCGGGATAATCCCATTTTTTGTAATCATCATTATTTGGAAATAGGATGGGATCCGGATATTTTGAAAATGCAATACCGTCTGTACTATATGCAAGGCCAATCCGTGAGGTTCTGCCCCCAAGGATCGCTTCGGGATTGTCCTCGGCTCTGAACAATAGGAAAACAGTATCATTGCGTACGATGGCTCCAGGATTAAATACATCTGCTTTTTGCCATTGCACTTCTCTGTTCTCTATGGGGCAATTAAAAACGGCAGTGCTATCCGCTTGAAGGATAGGATTGGCCGCAGGTTTCTCAAAGCCAAGCAACCACGGTTCCTGAGCCGTAAATATTTGACAACTTCCTAAAACAAGGGGCAGCAATAATAAATGCAGACGTTTCATTAGTTTGGTTTTAATGGTTAGAAAACAAGTGGTACGAAATTAATTTCGCTTCTTAAAATATATCACCTGCATCCCAACATTGAAGGTAAAAGATACGCCTAGTTTTCTGAATAACGTTAATTTTAAATGTTTTTAGGAAAAAGGATTTGTATTAAAGAAGACACGTATTAAGATGATCGCAATCAAAAATTGGTTTTTCATAGTAGGTATAGTATTTCTGCTTGTAGGATGCAAAGAAAAAGTGTCTAAAAAGGAAGTAAATTCGCTACCTCCGGCACAAAAAATGGTCGCAGATACGCTTCAAAAGAAACCCGACCCTGTTATGACAAGATCCTTCGAAGGGATAGCCGACACAACCTTTGTACGACTTACAGATTATAGCGATGATTTTGCCTATGATCTGCGATATGCCACGGAGAATAATTTTTTAAAGACGAAGGTCTATGAATGCGCCGAATGCTAT
>CALZFZ010000025.1 GCA_945786965.1 uncultured Muriicola sp.
ACGCAAAGCGGGTGCAAATATAAAACCATTTTTCTAATTAAAAATAATTATTCAAGTATTTTTAATTAATTTTTCCGACGACTAATTTAAGCCTCTATAAACTAGGTTTTTGCAGTATAATTAAATAAAAAATGGCTATTAAAAATACGAGATTTAAATGGATTGTACAACTATTTTTTTTGTTTTTGTGTGGGGTTCCATTTATTGACAAGCGAAGCGTAGTCATAATCCAATACGGACTTTTGCCTGGACAATTTATTTTCGGCAAACGCCCTTTGAAGAATGTCTTCAATTAAGTAGTCTTCGTGCACCGTTTCCGGACTATATTCTTCCTTAATACTAATCTTGAACATCTTAGCGGTTGTGTTATACCAAAAAGCTCTCCAACCGGTCCGCAGTTCTTTTACCAAATCAAATGACGTCTTTCCGGTTTGGCGATATATTAATTTCACCAATATCTGCCCTTCAGTACGGGTAAGTTTTTTCAATTCTTCTGAAAACTCTTCTTCAATATATTTCTGAACATGCCGTGTATATTTTTTTTTCTTGCGTTTCAATTTAATGCTTTCCAAACTATCATTCAATGCAACCAGACGCTCTGAGGCCAATTTAGCATACGGATATACCTTCAGTGTTTTTCTTCTAAGGATATAGTAACGTAGTTTTTCTTCGTAGGATGAAAATTCCAATTTCCCAAAAATGAAAACCTCCTCCAGGGCTATAGAGCTTTGGAAAAGAGAGTCTCCCTCAATAATAATCAGTTTCTCCTGTAATGAATCAAGAGGCTGGTCTTCTATTTGAGCAAATGACAGCAACGACCATAATCCAAACACCGATATGAAAATCCTTTTATTCATACTTCATGTATTACACGAAAATCATACCAAAATTAATGATAAAGAATTAGTCGAGTTATTAAATAAACGTGAATATTGCTAAGTTTGTATTCAAATTATAAACGTACATGAGCCACACTAAAATTATTACCAAAAAATCGCTTGATTTTTTTGAAAAATATCTGAACAACGCATCCCCTACGGGCTATGAATGGGAAGGTCAAAAAATATGGATGAACTATCTGAAACCCTATGTAGACAGCTTCATCACCGATACCTACGGCACTGCGGTGGGTGTAATAAACGCAGATGCACCCTATAAAGTGGTGATAGAAGGCCATTCCGACGAAATTTCATGGTACGTTAATTACATCACGGATGAAGGTCTTATTTATGTGATTAGAAATGGTGGCAGCGATCATCAAATTGCTCCTTCTAAATGGGTCAACATCCATACAAAAAAAGGAATCGTCAAAGGGATCTTTGGCTGGCCTGCTATTCATACGCGTGATAAAAGCAAAGAGGAGCCGCCCAAATTAGATAATATATTTATTGATGTTGGAGCCAAAAATAAAGAGGAAGTCCTTAAAATGGGTGTCCATGTTGGTTGCGTCATTACCTACCCCGATGAATTCCAAGTGTTAAACAAGAACAAATTCGTATGTCGTGCTATTGATAACAGAGCCGGAGGCTTTATGATCGCAGAAGTGGCCAGGCTACTTCATGAGAACAAGAAAAAACTCCCGTTCGGACTTTATATCACTAATTCCGTCCAGGAAGAAATTGGATTGAGAGGTGCCGAAATGATCACTCAAACCATACGCCCCAATGCGGCGATCATTACCGATGTATGTCATGACACTACCACGCCAATGATCGAGAAGAAAACGCAGGGCCATACCGAACTAGGTGCAGGACCAGTTATATCGTATGCCCCGGCCGTTCAAAACAAATTACGAGAACGAATTTTAGAAACGGCAGAAGCCAAGAAGATCCCATTCCAGCGAATGGCAGCATCCAGGGCAACCGGAACCGATACTGATGCATTTGCGTATAGCAATGGTGGCGTGGCCTCAGCTTTAATATCATTACCGCTAAGGTATATGCATACCACGGTAGAAACAGTGCATAAGGATGATGTTGAAAATGTGATCAGACTCATCTATGAAACGCTATTGACTATTAAGCCCGGCGAAACCTTTAGCTATTTTGATTAGACATTAGGCCTAAATTACCAGATTTAATATTATTGGAGGAGTAGCCACGTATTGCCCGTTTCAATTGAAAACACGATCTATGGATGAATGGATAGATATACTAGATCTGCAGGGCAATTACACCGGACAGCGGGCCCTAAAATCTGAGGCACATAAAAAAGGGCTATACCATCCTACAGTGCATGTTTGGTTTCATACCAAGGACGGATTGATCTTACTCCAACAAAGGGCAAAAAACAAAGATACCTATCCCTTGCGATGGGATGTCTCTGTTGCCGGACATGTGGGTGCCGGCGAGCAAATTATAGAGACTGCGTTACGAGAAGTGGAAGAAGAAATTGGACTGAACATCTCCAAAGAAGACCTTGTACCTTTAGGAACATTCAAGTCAGTCCAGACTCCGGCAAAAGATATTATAGATTGCGAATTTCACCACACCTTTATTTGTTCTCTGGGAGTTGATATAAAAGAGCTTAAAAAACAAAAGTCAGAGGTAGCCGGCTTGAAACTCATTACTATCAATGAAATGGAAAAAGAACTCTTAAACCCAGAACTTTCCAATACTTATGTTCCACATGAAGCGGATTACTACAAGTCCGTATTGAACGCCATTAAGAAACGATTATAACTGATCAATGAATTTATCGATCTTATCCCAGGAAAACGATTTTTGATCACCTCTTGCCATATCCTTGACCACAAAGGATTTTTGTAATATTTCCTCTTCACCCAGCAAGACCACAAAGGGAATATTCCTGTTATTGGCATATTTCATCTGCTTTTGGATCTTGGTATCATTTGGGTACAGGTCGGTTTTAATTCCCTTCTAGCGTAAAACGCTAACCAATTTCAAAGCAGCTAGAGATTCCCTTTCTCCAAAATTTATAAACAGAACCTCAACAGAACGATCAATAGTTTCAGGGAAAAGACCCAATTCTTCCAAAACCAAATAAATTCGGTCCAGTCCGAACGAAATGCCTACCCCACTAAGATCCTTAAGCCCAAAGATACCTGTGAGATCGTCGTAACGCCCACCGCCCCCAATAGAACCCATAGGAACTGAAGGAGGTGCAGCCACCTCCAGGATGGCTCCGGTATAGTAATTTAGACCACGCGCCAGGGTAATATCGATTGCAAGTTCCGTTGTTTTTAGGCCTATCTCCTGAACAGCTTGCATGATAAATTCGAGTTCTTCAATTCCTTTTTTTCCCGTATCGGAACCTTTCAAAAAGTCCTTAAGAATTTTCAATGAATCCTTTTCTGATGATGAGCTAGCTAATAAAGGAGTAGCCTTGTCTACCGCGGCTTTTGAAATTCCATTTTGAAGCATTTCATTAATGACCCCTTCCTTTCCAATCTTGTCTAATTTGTCCAAAGCTATTGTAAAGGCGATCAAATGTTCCTTGGCCCCAATGGCTTCTGCAATACCAGAGAGTATTTTACGATGGTTTAATTTAATTACCACACCTTCCAGCTTCAGATCTGAAAATACCGCATCGTAGAGTTGAATTAACTCAACTTCCTGCAACAAGGAATTTGAACCTACTACATCGGCATCGCATTGATAAAATTCTCTGAAGCGACCTTTTTGGGGCCTGTCGGCCCTCCACACAGGTTGTATCTGGTATCGTTTAAAAGGAAAGTCGATCTCGTTTTGATGCATCACCACATACCTGGCAAAGGGTACTGTAAGATCATAGCGCAGCGCTTTTTCGGTGATCTTCGGGGTAAGTAGGGCTGAATCCTTCGCTTCATAAGTCTTTTGATCTACCTTATTTAAAAAGTCGCCCGAATTTAAAATTTTGAATATCAATCGATCCCCTTCCTCTCCATATTTACCGAGCAGTGTATCTAAATTTTCGAACGAAGGAGTTTCAATAGGCTGAAAACCAAATGTCTGAAAACGATTCTTTATGATGTCGAAAATATAATTGCGCTTTGCAACTTGTGAAGGAGAAAAATCGCGTGTACCCTTAGGGATGGATGGTTTTTGTGCCATGTTCTTTAGTAGTACGGCAAATATCGCTTTATTCTATGATTTTATCAAACCATTGGTAGAGTTCCCCTTTTGTGATCACGGCACCTTGTTGAATGAGTTGAAATTTATCAAGGCTTTTATCGTCTGTATAGGCTTTGGAGGCCGTTAAATACTCAACGAAATCGGATTGCCAGTTTTTTTTGAACCATCCAAAACCAATTGCTGTTCTCAAATCTACTTCAGGATTCATCACTTTTACTGAAATAAGCTTCATCTCCTTCTCTGTTAGATGGAATAAATGCATTTGCTGAGCGGAAATGTTTTCCAAATAGGTCACTTGGGCAAGCACACCTTCCCAGACTAAATCACTAAACACATCGAGTTCTTCCTCAGCAACCTTTTGCCTGGTCTCCTTGATATTCTTCCATTCTTCTCCTGTAATGGACTGCGTGGCCAGAAAATTGATGAATTCTGGATGAAGCTCCTCTAATTGTTGTTTTGTTAACCGACTGTATTTCATAAAAAAACCGCCTTTATAGGGCGGCTTATATTTAAATTATATGCTATTCAGCAATAAGTAATTACTTTTTCTCCGCCACAACTTCAAAGGGGAAATCCACGATCACATCCCTGTGAAGTCTTATCTGAGCATCGTACGGGCCAGCTCTTTTAATAGAACCTCCTTTAATCATGATGTACTTTTTATCGATCTCATGACCTTCTTTTTCCAGTGCCGCAGCCAGATCCGCAATGGTAACAGATCCGAACAATTTATCTCCTGTCCCTACTTTAGCCGGAATTTTAATCTCCAACTGTTTAAGACCTTCGGCCGTTTTGTTGGCAGCATTTATAATTTTCTTATCCTTATGAGCTTTTTGTCTCAAGTTTTCCTCGAGCACCTTTTTAGCTGAAGGGGTCGCAATTGAAGCTAACCCTCTAGGGATCAAGTAATTTCTTCCGTAGCCGTTCTTAACGGTTACCAGATCGTCCTTAAAACCCAAATTCTGTACGTCTTCTTTTAAAATAAGTTCCATGGTCTGTTTCTTTTTACTTTAATAAATCTCCAACGTAAGGCATAAGTGCAATATGCCGTGCTCTTTTTACAGCCTGGGCTACTTTTCTTTGATATTTCAAAGACGTGCCGGTAAGTCTTCTTGGAAGTAGTTTACCTTGCTCGTTCACCAGTTTCATCAAAAAATCAGGATCTTTATAATCGATGTACTTGATGCCCGATTTTTTAAATCGGCAGTATTTTTTCTGTTTATTGGTCTCAATGTTAAGAGGGGTAAGATATCTGATCTCCCCATCTTTTTTACCTTTTGCTTGTTGTTGTAATGTTGCCATATCCGTTACGCTTTAGCTTTTAATCTTGTTCTTCGTTTTTCGGCCCATTCAATGGCGTGTTTATCCAGTTTTACTGTCAAAAAACGCATGATACGCTCGTCTCTTCTAAATTCCTGCTCGTAAGGATTAATAACTTCTCCGGGAGCAGTGAATTCGAACAAATGATAAAAACCACTTTTTTTGTGTTGTATGGGATATGCCAGCTTTTTGAGGCCCCAATTTTCTTTTGATACCATTTTGGCATCATTCTTAATTAAGAAATCTTCAAATTTCTTAACTGTTTCCTCTATCTGAACATCAGATAGAACGGGATTTAAAATGAAAACAGTTTCGTAATGATTCATATGATTATACAATTTTTAGGAGCGCAAAAGTAATAATTCTTTGCACTAATTACAAGAAATTAAATAATTCTTCGTTATTGGTACTAGATCATTTAAATTGAACTTAACCTATAAACCTAAATTATGCTCATCAGCAAATAACTTTATCTTAATACAATGTTCACAACTTTTGTTGCATTTGAACTTGTTTTTTGTGTACTTTGTCGATGATTTAACCCCACAAATCAGCCCTTTATGAAATTAAGAAGTATTGTTGTTGACGATTCATCCATGCAGCGAATGGCAGTTGCAAAATTGGTGAATAATCATCCGAATTTAGCCCTTGTTGCGGAGTACAGCAACGCTATTGAAGCCAAGAACGGCATCAAGAACAACGAGATCGATCTTATCTTTCTTGATGTTGAAATGCCGATCATTAGTGGTTTTGATCTGTTGGAGTCCTTGGAAAACCCTCCGCAGGTAATCCTGATCACCGGAAAACCAGACTACGCGCTTAAAGCATTTGACTATGATGTTACCGATTATTTGCACAAACCAATTACCATGGCACGTTTTGATGCCTCTGTAAAAAGAGCTGTTGCCAAGTACGAGCAAATGAACCAGGTTTTAGAAGATGAAGAACATATCTTTGTTAAGAGTAATCTGAAAAAACGAAAGGTAATCCTGAATGATATTAAGTGGATTGAAGCCCTTGGCGATTATATAAAATTGGTAACAGATGAGGCTAATATCGTTATCCTATCGACCATGAAGGCTTTTGAAAAACAATTGCCCGAGGATAAATTCTTGCGAATTCACAAGTCGTATATCGTGAATTTGGAGAAAATTGAAAAATTCAACAGTAAAAATGTTGAAGTTGGAGGAAGATCTATCCCCTTAAGCAGAAATAAGAAAACGGAACTGGCAGAAGCATTAAGCAACGTCTAGTTAAAAGTAATCTACATCGTAGATAACCCGTACGCTTTTATACATACCGATGGCATTAAAGGAATTTTCAATTCTTTTAATGCTATTTTTTGTTTGTGACAGGGATTGTTCCTTAGGTATTTTCACAAGAATATGTTTAATATACTGATTTCGGATCCGTGCTACCGGTGGGAATTCGGGACCTAATACATGGCTTCCAAATACGTTGCGTAATGCCTTACCAAACCAGGCCGAAGCCTCATTGAGCTTATTGTACTCTTTGTGTTTAAAGGTGATTTTTATGATCCGGATCAACGGTGGATATTGATACTGCTGCCTTTGTGAAAGTTGCTCCTTAAACATACCGTCATAATCTCCGGAAGTAACTTGTTGTAATACAGGATGGTACGGATTATACGTCTGAATTAACACCTTCCCTCTCTTCTTGGTCCTGCCAGCCCGGCCGGCTACTTGTGTTAATAATTGAAAACTGCGTTCATGAGCCCTAAAATCAGGAAAATTTAACAATGAATCTGCATTCATGATCCCTACAAGGTTCACATGCCTGAAATCTAATCCCTTGGTAACCATTTGTGTACCTACAAGAACATCGATCTCTTGTTGTTCAAAGGCATTAATTATTTTTTCATACGCATATTTTCCCCGTGTTGTATCCAGATCCATGCGCCCAACCCTGGCTTTAGGAAAAAAGGAAGCTAACTCTTGTTCTATCTGCTCTGTTCCAAAACCCTTAGTGTCCAGCGTAAAACTGCCGCAGGCCATACAACTTTCTTCTAAAATCATGTGATAACCACAATAATGACAGCGCAGCTGTTTTTTGGCCTGGTGATAGGTAAGACTTACATCACAATTAGGACATTGAGGTGCATGACCACAGGTAGTACATTCGACAATTGGGGCGTAGCCACGTCTGTTTTGGAACAGGATTACCTGTTCTCCTAACGCAAGAGTTTCTTCAATTTCATTGAGCAATTGTTGTGAAAAATGACCCTTCATTCTTTTCTTACGCGATTGTTCCTTAATATCCACAAGCGTTATCTCTGGCATAAAAACACCGCCATACCTCTGGTCCATTAGGGTATATCCATATTTACCTTTTTGAACATTATGGTAGCTCTCAAGACTAGGCGTGGCAGATCCCAATAAAACATCCGCGTTATGCAGTTTCGCAAGAACAATTGCAGTATCTCTTGCATGATATCTGGGAGCCGGATCGAATTGCTTAAAGGATCCTTCGTGTTCCTCGTCAATAATGACCAGCCCTAAATTGGTAAATGGGAGGAAGAGTGATGATCTTGCCCCCATCACAATTTGTGCTTTCTCTTCATTTTTAAGGACATTATTCCACACTTCAACCCGTTCATGCAAACTGTATTTGGAATGATACACCGCTACTTTTCCCCCAAAATATTCCTGTAATCTCCTAATTAATTGGGTAGTTAGCGCAATTTCGGGTAACAAATAGAGGATTTGCTTTTGGGTACGTAAACACTCCTCTATTAATTTAACATATACCTCGGTCTTCCCTGAAGAAGTAACTCCATGTAAGAGGGTCACCTGATGTTTTTCAAAAGATGATCTTATTGTTTTCAGACTTAGCTTCTGAAAATCACTCAATTCTTTACTTGGAAGCGGCTGGTCAGTAGCTTCATAGACCACTCTGTCCGTTCTTATAAAATATTCATCAAGGACCCTTTTTTCGATCAATGTTCTTATAATTGCTGAAGATGCCCCACTTTCTTTTTGAAGATCGGTGGATTTGACAGGTTTCTTGGAACGAGCCTGTATTTGAAAAAGGGTCAATACAACCCTACTTTGTTTGGGTGCCCTGCTAAGTTCCTGTAAAAGCTCTTCCAGACTTTCTTCGTCCCTGTATGCCTCACCCATTTGAACATGCCGGACCATTTTAGGCTTGTATTGATCATGGATCTCTTCCTTGAGGCGAATAACATTCTTTTCCAGCATCCTGTGGAGAACTGGCAAGACATTTTTTTTATCAAGAATCGCACTAACATCGTTGATCTTTAATGAAGGCTGATGTTCAAGCGCCTCTAAAACCATAAATTCATGATCATTCAAGGTGGCTTCATCTATTTCAATACCTTTATTTCTCAAGACCAAGGTTTCGCTCTCCAATAACAATGAACCAGGGACGGCACTTCTGAAAACTTCCCCAACTGTACACATATAATAGTCTGCAATCCAATGCCATAGATCCAGCTGAATTCCAGTTACCAAGGCATGTGTGTCAATGATCTGATGGATCTTCTTGGCTTCATAGACCTTGGGTGCATTTGTATGAATTGTAGAAACCAGTGCGGTATATATCTTGGATTTTCCGAAAGGAACGGCCACTCGCATTCCTGGTTTAATAAAAGAAGCCTCCTCGGGTGAAAGACGGTAAGTGAACAATTTTTCAATTGGAATAGGTAATATGGCATTGATAAAATATTCCATATTCAACCCCTTTATTATTTCGATCTAACCCAAGTTTGCGTGCGATAAAAAAAGGCAAGATAACCGCGAACCATAAGCTCATTGGGGTTATCCGGGTTTAGCCAAACCTTGCATCTAAAGGTCATGGCTTGTTCTGGATCAAAAAGGATGCCCCCTTTCCAAACTTCATCATTACTTTTCACAAGACCATTCAATACCTGCATCCCAACGATGGGCATGTCCTTATTATCTCCCTTACATTTGTCACAAACAGCTTCTTCACTACCTTCTTCCAATATCTTGAGAATGATTCCGTACATTATTCCTCCTTCCTTATAAATCTTAATTAGTCCCTTAGGTAAGCCTGTACGGTCATCTATCGTTTTCCAATTACCAAAAACATCCTGTGAACTTACATTTTGAACACCCAACATTATCAAGACTCCAAATAAAATATTAAATGTCCTTCTCATTATTCTGTATATTTCTTTTTTAAATAGTTCAGTGATGCATTTAATTCAAATCCCAATAGCAGTATGTTCGAATTTAGCCATATATATACCATCAATATAAGCAGTCCGCCCAAAGCACCATATAATTCATTATACCTTGCAAATTTCTCTATATAAACGCCAAAAAGATACGATGTAAGAAGAAATAAAAGGGTTGTCATTACTGCACCATACGAAAAGAACCTGGCCTGTTTTCCTTCGGCCGTTCCAAAATAATACAGTATGGCCGTTGTAAAATACGATAGAATCGCAAAGAACAGTGTTTTTCCGGCCCGGGCTCCAATTACTTCAATCTCGTTTATTTCATAACCTCCGGATCTGGCCACCCAGATGGTTAAATATTCAAGTGAATATTCGAAATAAACATACGCTACTGCCCCAAATATCAAAAGTACGGATAAAATAATCCCCACCATCATGGCATAGGCATATTGCCTTAAAAAATTACGGGACAAACTAGTATGATACGAATTCTCAAATCCGCCAAAAATGGCATTTACTCCATTCGTCATTAAAAATATAGAGAGAACAAATGCCGATGATAATAATCCGCCTTGCTTTTGATTCTTGATTTGTGTATAGATCTCCTGGAAATATTCCCCGGTTGCAGAAGGCAGGAATGTTTCTAAAAAGTGAAAGAATTGTGCATCAAAATTCTCATTTCCAATACTGACCAATGGAATAATGAATGGCACCAGCGTAATTAGAAAAATAAGCAAAGGAAATAATGCCATAAACAAGCTGAATGCAATAGAACTTGCCCTGCTAGAAAGGGCTCCCTCCACAATTCCTATGATATACATCTCAATGAGATCGTATAACGAAAGGCCTTCAAGCCCGGCCAACCTAATTCTTTTCAGCAGTCGTACGAACCAATTAACTACCGGAATCTTGTCTAGTTTTTCCTCTATTTCTTTTGTCATCTAGACGGCTTTAAGACTTAGGTCCTTATTGCTTACTGAGTGGGTTAATGCCCCAGAAGAAATATAAT
>CALZFZ010000026.1 GCA_945786965.1 uncultured Muriicola sp.
CCACCGACTCCAAATATGCCTTGTTATCCGCCATATCATTGTAATCAGGAAAAGTTCGCTGTGCTGCCATATAGGTCAAAGCCACAATACTTCCCCATTCATTCATGGCATTTGCTTTGTAAAGACTCTGCATTACCTTATGAAAAGATAAGGCTGAAACATCCCAGCCTTTGGTGGTAAAATCATACTTTTCATCAGTATAAAGGCGGCCTTTTCGCACATTAACTGACATCCCAATGGAGTGCAGCACAAAGTCTAATTTGCCACCCAGAATTTCCACAGATTTCGCAACCAAATTGGCAAGATCTTCCTCACTTGTAGCATCGGCTGGAATTATTTCGGAACCTGTTTTCTTCGCAAGCTCATTGATTTGTCCCATTCGCATTGCGATGGGTGCATTTGTCAATACAAAAGTACCCCCTTCTTCGTGGACGCGTTCTGCTGTTTTCCAGGCAATAGAGTTCTCATCTAAAGCACCAAATATAATTCCTCTTTTTCCTTTCAATAAGTTGTATCCCATGTTATAATTCTTTGATTCGTAACGTATTTATATATCTAAATTAAGCTAATTGAGTAATTGTTTGGCATGTGCCATGGCAGAATCTGATAAAACCTTGCCTCCAAGCATTTCGGCCAGCTCTTCAATACGTTCTTCCTGATTCAATTTTTTCATTCTAGTACTTGTTATGGTGCCATCATCCTCCTTAAACACCTTATAATGATGATCGCCTTTAGAGGCTACCTGGGGTAAATGGGTAATGGAAAAAACCTGCATATGCTCACTCATCTGGCTCATAATATCCCCCATACTATTTGAAATTTCGCCTGAGACCCCCGTATCTATCTCATCGAACATCATGGTGGGCAATTGTTCATAATGCGCCAAAATAGATTTGATCACCAGCATAATACGTGACAGTTCGCCGCCCGAGGCCACTCTTTTCAAAGTTCCATATTCAGTGCCACGATTTGCGGAAAACTGAAATAAAAGCTGGTCCATACCGGTCAACGCGTATTCTTCCGTCCTTTTTAATTCAATGTTAAAGGTGGCATTTGGCATACCTAAGTTCAAAAGGGCTGCTTCGAGCTGTTTTTTTAATTCTGGCACTACCTTATCCCTTCTCGTGTGCAGCGCCTCGGCCAATTCCAATAAGGCCTTATGGGTGGTCCTTATGATAGCCTGTTGCTCATCGATATCCATTTCTAAACTTTCCGATTTCGCAACCTTGGTTGCCAGGTTCTCTCGAACCGCAATAAGTTCTTTAATACCGCTTACGCCATGTTTTTTTTGAAGATTGTGAAGGAGCTGTAATTTCTGGTTGATCTCATCCAATAAAGCCGGGTTGGCTTCAACGGTATCTTTCAAGGCTTCTATTTCGAAGGTAATATCATCGAGCTCCACAAAAACAGATTGTATACGCTCATTGATAGCCTCATATTTTGGCCCATATCCCGTCAGTCTTGCCGTTATTTGTTTTAATTCATTCAATAATGAATTGATCCCTATTTCTTCATTGGTCAGTAGTTGATGCCCCTTCGACAGCTTATCCAAGATAGTCTCCACGTTGATGAGCTGTTCGTACCCTGTTTCCAACTCCTCCAGGATCCCTTCCTGCAATGGCGCAGTTTTTAACTCATCAAGTAAAAAAGTGTTGTAATCTTGCTCCTTTTCTACATTTTGCTGTTGCTCAATTAACTGCTCCAGTGCTTTCTGAGCTGCAGTATACACTTTTAAATGCTCCCTGTATGTAGAAATAAATCCCGAATTGTCTGCAAGTGCATCTATAACCTTCAATTGAAAATCGTGCTCCGCCAACTCCAGGGTTTGGTGTTGGGAATGGATATCAATTAATCGTTGCCCTAATTTTGATAAAATATCTAAAGTAACAGGTGTGTCATTCACAAAGGCCCTGGATTTGCCACTGGGCTGAATTTCGCGCCTGATTATAGTTTGAGGATGATAGTCCAGATCGTATAGGGCAAAAAAGGAATTTAGTCCGTAGTGTTCAATGGAAAATTCTGCTTCAATAGTACATTTTCGCTCTTTATCCCGCAAGGAGCTAAGATCGGCCCTTTTGCCAAGTACCAGAGATAATCCGCCTAAAAATATCGATTTACCTGCCCCCGTTTCCCCGGTGATCGTTATAAAGCCCTTGTCAAAAGAGACCGAGAGATCATCGATTAAAGCGTAGTTCTTTATGGTTAAGTGGGTCAGCAAGATTCTCTAAATTAATCGTGCCGTAAAGATAACCGATATTGCCCTCTAAAAAAATGAGGTGCCTAATATTTTATTTCACTCCAGGTAGAGGAGTAGAATGGGGCTATCCTGTTCAATGTACTTTTTAATGCAACTACATCAACTTTAGGGCCATCTGAGAATATATTTAATATTTCTTCCGATTTGGCATCGAAGAAGGTCTGTATTAAAAAAGCATTGGGGCGTCTTTGAATAAGTGTTTCGAACAGCCGCATTGATCCTGATATGACCTGTTTTCCAGTACTATTATTATCACCAAGGATATCCAATCCCTTCCGATGGTAGTTATACATGGCGATCCTGTATTCCCGAAACGTGTTCGACAATAAATTATCTACCAAAACAAAACGGGTCCTGTTATCCGTTGCCGACTGACTCCATCCGGGAAAGTTGCTTCCCTGAGCCTGAGTCACGATCTTCTGAGCTTCTTTATAAAAATCGGTGCCGCCTTCCAGGGCAAAAGTATCAGCATCGAGACCTAAAACAATATATACATAATAAGATATTACCCCCACCAGGTTAGAATTGAAGACATTTTGATTGTAAATCAGCGGTTGAAATTCTATGTACTCGAAATTAAATTCGTTATCCTTATAATTGAAGACCGGACTTTCATAGGACGTATTAAAAACAGGGCGAGACGATTGAATTTGGATATTGGCCTCAAAACGATTCGATTCATATTTGGTGACCGTTATAAACATACGTGCATTAACACGTTCATTTTCTTTATTTACCCTGTTCGTCCATTTATTTTTATTCACGAAATCGTTTAAAGAGCGCTCCAGGGTTCTGAAAATCTGCTGGTTGGTCTGGCTAACCTGATCCGAGTTTACAGTAATAGTGCAGTTGAGTTCCTGCCCCAGTGAAGTAAAGGCAAGTCCCAAGAATAAAAACAGAATACAGAAACTACGCATTAATTTGATGAATGATTTCGTTCCAAATGTCCATAGCTACTTCGGCTTTGGTCTTTACTTCAAACGATTTAATCGTTAAATTCTTATCTATGAATGCTATTTTGTTAGTTGAAATTCCAAATCCAGCACCGGGATCATTTAAGGAGTTCAAAATTATGGCATCCAGATTTTTCTTTTGCAATTTTTGCTTTGCATGCTCCATCTCATTTTCTGTCTCCAGGGCGAAACCTACCAGGTACTGCTGTTCTTTTATTTTACTCAGAGATAGAAGTATATCTTTATTCTTGACAAGTTTTAAGGTGAGCTCTTCTGAATTCTTTTTGATCTTTTGAGTAGCTGCTTTTTCAGGCCTATAATCGGCCACTGCGGCAGCAGCAATTACCACGTCCTTATCTTTATAATTCTGATGGGCGGCTTTATACATCTCATCAGCCGATACCACAGGGATCACTTTTATGTTCGGGTTTTTTACTTCGAATTGGGAGGG
>CALZFZ010000027.1 GCA_945786965.1 uncultured Muriicola sp.
CCCCGGTAAGGGTTACGGTAAAGGTAGCCACCCCTGCAGCTTCATCCACGGTTACGGAAGTAGCATCAAAGCTAAGTCCTGTCCCTGCAATGGCATCGTTGTCTGTAATGTTCCCGGTAGCCTGAGGTGTATTGATCCCAATCAAGCTGGTAGAAAGGTTAGAAAGGTCCACCACAAAATCCTCCGGGTTCTCAATTAAGGTATCGTCAATAATAGGAACGTCAATATCAAAAGACTCTCCGTCAGTACCTACAAAGGTCAGGGTACCAAAAGTGGAGGTATAGTCACCAGGCTCTCCGGCCGAACCATCGGCAGTGGCGTAGTCTACGGTGAATCCACCTTGTACGTCCCCGGTAAGGGTTACGGTAAAGGTAGCCACCCCTGCAGCTTCATCCACGGTTACGGAAGTAGCATCAAAGCTAAGTCCTGTCCCTGCAATGGCATCGTTATCTGTAATGTTCCCTGTTGCCTGAGGGGTATTGATCCCGATAAGGGTAGTAGAAAGGTTAGAAAGATCTACCACAAAATCCTCCGGGTTCTCAATTAAGGTATCGTCAATAATAGGAACGTCAATATCGAAAGACTCTCCGTTGGTACCGACAAAGGTCAGGGTACCAAAAGTAGAGGTATAGTCACCAGGCTCTCCGGCACTACCATCGGCAGTGGCGTAGTCCACGGTGAATCCACCTTGTACGTCCCCGGTAAGGGTTACGGTAAAGGTAGCTACCCCTGCAGCTTCATCCACGGTTACGGAAGTAGCATCAAAGCTAAGTCCTGTCCCTGCAATGGCATCGTTATCCAATATATTTACGTTGGCCTGATTGTCGTCGAAAGTAATGTTACTACTAGCCAGGATATTTGTAAGATCTACCAGGAAATTCTCTGTAAACTCTATAAGATCATCATTGTTGATCGGTACAAGTATGTTTTGTGTAGACCCACTTGTAGCATTGGCAGGCCAGTTGATTTGTGAGGTAATAGTTGTATAATCTGTTCCGGCTTCTGCAGATCCATCCGCAGTAGTAAAATCTATATCAAAAGCTTCCTCCACAGAACCAGTCAATGTCACTACTATCGTTGCATTGCCTACTGCTTCGTTCACATCAATGTCGGCAATACTTATGGTAGCAGCATCATTATCTACTATAGTACCCGTTCCAATGGCTCTGTTAATTGCAGGCGTATTGGTGCCGGTTGTTAACGTCATTGTATATTCTTCCTGCTCCTCAACTATAATATCATCAATAATTGAAACATCAATGGTTTTGGTTTCACCGTGGTCTCCACTAAATGATAAAGCATCACTATACGCAGTGTAATCATTAAGGGCTATAGCAGTTCCATCTGCCGATGCAAAGTTCACCGTAAAACCGGCAGGTACTTCTCCCGTATGGGTAACTGTAAAAGTGGCCGTTCCTTCATCTTCATCAACCGATATATCATTTATGGCCAGTCCAATGGGATCACCATTTTCGGTTACAAATATCTTTTGAGTATGTTCTGTGGTATTTCCCGCACAGTCTTCCGCAGTCCAGGTTCTGATAATTGTATAGGTTGTGCTGGTCTCATCCCCATCATAATCCTCCTCAAAGGTTACCTGAGGATTCGAATCACAACTATCACTGGCTGTTAAAATTTCAGGAGTTGGAATATTGTCATATGCTGCAATTGTATCTACAGGCAGTGCTTCATTGAAATTTGGAGCTGTTGTATCAACTAATGTAATAACCTGGGTAAAGGTATCGCTAACCCTTCCACAGGCATCTGTAAATGTCCAGGTGTTGGTATAGGTTCCTTCTGACTCACAGTCAGGATCCGGTACAAAGGCGCCGGAAACTTTATTTAAGGTGAAATCACAGAATTCGGTAGTGGGCTCTAAAGCCTGAGCATCATTTAAAGCCGTTGTATCGTCACAGGCAACAGTTACATTCAGATCATTATTGCCGGTTTCCCAATCTACTTCGTCAGGTTGTTCAATTTCAACAATACTCGGATCGTGGTTTCCAAAGCCGCATTCATCAAGAGTACCCGAACTACTGGTTGTTTGCGTTGTAGTATTTATCTCACCATTAAATGTAGCTGTTGCTTGAATGGAAAAACTGGCAGAACATGCCGTTTCCAAAAAGTAACACTGTTCCAATACATCCACATTGAAATCTATATCAAATGAATCTCCTGTATCGATGTATCCATCTTCCACAAAGAACTTAAGTTCTCTTGTTGGGCCATCGAAAGTATAGGTTACACCATCTGGTAATGGTTCTGTGGAATTAAAGTTGACTTCTATCGGTAATACAGTAGAAATTTCGAGATTTCGGATATTGTCATTTCCGGAGTTTTCAATACTCATAGATAAGGTAGCAGTTTCGCCAGGGTCATATGTTGAATTTGCTGGCGAGGTTGTAAACTCCAAAGCCCCAAGACTGGGTTCATAAACTTCAATGGAAAATCCGACTAAATACAAACCATACGATTCCTGCCCGGAAGTAGCTCGTAAAGTGGTACTGGTTTGATTATTGGCAATCAGTGTATTTCCGGGATTCGATAATTCAAAAATAGAGGCATCATACCCCAGGGTGTTTGTACTGGCAGGAACCCTGCTTGTAAAATGGGCGCCATCTAAAGAGATCGTACTGGAGAAGAAATTGTCCTGACCTCGTAAAGGGGTACTTATTTTTTGCCAGTTTCCATCTGGTTTTAGGATCTGAAAACTATCTCCGCTTAATACCCGGTCACCTTCAATAGATCCCAGAATAATATCTGCTTTTACCGGACCTGTTGGAATTGATAAAAACCCATCCACATTAAAATCGGTAGTAGCTCCATTATCAACGTGAGCATACCCATCAAAGAGGGTGATATTTCTTGTTAGAAGTTCGGTAGACTGATACACAAATACAATTTGCCACCCCCCGGCTACCCCATAATTACCACCTCCGTGTGGCTCAAGTCCGCCATAGGTAGCTTGCACATTCCCTACCTGGTATTTGCCAAAAGGATCGGAAAGTCCAACGACATCGCTTGTAATATCTTTTACACATATATAAGGATCATTGTGGAAATGTTCATCACGGCCCCGGTATAAAACTTCATCTGCAGTTACTGTAGTATAGTTAGATGAACCCGGGAGCATTAACTTTACCTGATTATGGTTCCAGGAATCGGCATTCTGAGAAACACCGCCAGCTTCCTTATCAGAAGCGGCCCAATATAAATAAGCTTTTACAAATTCTTTACAATTTAGTCCGGGGTTCGGATCATTCAAGGTAGCACTACTCGAATTAAATGTCGATGGGTCACTGTCAATATCAACATAGACCCTGTTGTTATTATCTTGATTATCTCCCGTGGCATTGAAATTATTGGTAGGATGGGCAGACAGCATATTGTTGGCAATGATAGTTACATCACCTTTAATGGTCTCATCATACCGTGGCGCAAAAACTTTCTTCACCTGTCCATAAGAACCCAGCGAAACCAGAAAGAATGCCGCCACAAAAAAGCAGGTGGCAATAGAAATGCGAAAAGTAGAATTGTGCATAAGGTCAACTTTTTTGAAACTGCCTTATTAAATTTTGAAAGTTTACCCGGCGAATAAATAAATGAAGATTGTATGGTTCATGCGTTTTTCGATCTTGGGACGACCACTAAATTTTATAAGGTTAAGCTATATCAAAATAAAGCTAACATTGGGGGTTTCTAAAAGTTGTGCGATTAACCCAAGTGTTTATTCGATGTAAAACCGAAGTTTCGATGAATGGATATTTTTCTTAGATATACCATTCGATTAGTTTCGACGAGTGGTTCGACTAAAGGTTAGAATTCATCCATAAATGAAACAACTGAAAAATGAGAAAAGTTATAAATCATTGATTTTAAGAGGATTGATTTTCAAAATTTTACTGAAATGATACTTGGCAAAATGCTTGTTAAATGCGTACATTTGAAGGCAAATAAATGACACTATGGGTTCAAAAAAAGGAAAAGTACAAGAAGCTATTGACGAGAAATTATTGGAGGAAAGAAAAGTATTTCTTTGGGGCATGGTAGATGATGATTCTGCCAAACATGTGATCGATAGATTGTTGTATTTAGACATGCAAAACAATAAAGAAATTCAGTTATATATTAACAGTCCGGGTGGCTATGTTACTTCCGGATTTGCCATTTACGACACTATCAAATCGTTGAAGAGTCCGGTCTCCACAATTTGCACGGGATTGGCTGCTTCCATGGGCTCTATTTTGCTATCTGTTGGAAAAAAAGGAAGACGATTTATTCAGCCACATGCGAGGGTAATGATACACCAACCCAGTGGAGGTGCTAGAGGACAGGCTTCTAATATTGAGATCCAGGCAAAAGAAATAATTAAAACCAAAGAGTTGGGAGCCAAAATACTTGCCGATAATTGTGGGCAGACCTACGATAAGATCATGAAGGATTTTAACCGGGATTATTGGATGGGAGCAGAGGAGTCTATTAAGTACGGTATCGTAGACGGAATACTAAAATAATAACTACACGTTATAGAGAAAAAGTCCGGTATTTTATGTTGCCGGACTTTTAGTTTATATAGGCGCCAAAGGCGGATGCTGATATATTTACGTATAGAAAGGGTATTTTGGAACAGAAAATATCAGTAAAATCTCCTAGTATTCCTCAGGGTTTTCAATTATATGCTTTGCTCGTTGCTTTATTTTAAGCATTTCTTCATCGCCTTTTTTCTCTAATAAACTAAGCATCATACCCATTCTAGGATTGCTTTTTAAGTGTTCTTTTTTTGTATCCAGAAAGTTCCAGTATAGGGCATTAAAAGGACAGGCTTTTTCGCCATATTTCTCATTGGGATCATAATGACATTCTTTACAGTAATTACCCATTTTGTTGATGTAATTGGCACTGCTAACATAGGGTTTGGTGGCCACAATACCCCCATCTGCGAACTGACTCATACCACGGGTATTGGTAATCTCCACCCATTCTATGGCATCAATGTAAATTCCCAAGTACCAGTTATCTACCTCGTCCGGATTTGTTTGTGTGAGTAATGCGTAGTTTCCGGTAATCATCAAGCGTTGAATATGATGCGCATAGGCTTCCTCCAAACTCTGATTAATTGCATGGCTTAAACAATTCATTTTTGTATTACCTGTCCAGTAAAACCCGGGCAGGGGATTGTTATTTTCCAGCTTATTTGTTTGTGCATAGTCGGGCATTTCTTTCCAGTATACTCCTCGCATATACTCTCGCCATCCAAGGATCTGGCGTATAAAACCTTCCACTTGTGAGATATCTAATGCATCTTTATTGTCTTTGTAGTAATTCACTACCTGATGAATAACCTCGCGCGGGGAAAGCATCTTGGTATTCATTGCAAACGAAAGGCGGGAATGGAACAGGAATTTTTGGTCTGTATGAAGAGCATCCTGAAAATCCCCGAAGTGGGGCAATAGGTTTTCTATGAAATACTGCAATAGCTTCAGGCATTCTTCCTTGTTTACGGGCCAATGAAAAGAATGTGGCTTTATATTGCCAATGGTTTCAATATCCGCATCCTGAATTTCCTTGTATATACTACTCACATCTTTAGAGAACTCCAAAGCTGCTGGTATGGCAGGACTTCCTGTCCATTTCTTGCGATTACTTTGATCATAATTCCATCTTCCACCTTCGGGTTCGCCATCATTCATCAGAATGTTGTGCTTTTTTCGCATCATTCTGTAAAAGGACTCCATGACCAATTGCTTCTTCCCTTCATAAAAACTTTTTAAGGTATCCCTGCCGGTTAAGAAATGCTCGGTGTCAAAGCTTTCTGAGGGAATGGAAAGCGCTAAGGCAATTTCTTTTAATTGCTTATCTAACCGGTATTCATCCGGGAGCAGGTATTCAAATTTCTCAGCCCCAGTTTGATCAACCTGCTGTTCAATAAGTTTTTTTAGTTCTTGCGGATTGTCGGGATCATTGATTTTGATGTACTGCACCTTGTGTCCCTGTTCCTTTAAAAAAGTGGCGAATGATCGCATGGACGAGAAGAAGGCCACTACTTTTTGAATATGGTGGGTTACATAGTTGGTTTCCTGTTTTAACTCGGCCATGAGATAGGAACAATGGGAATCTGTGCTGTTAAACCAGCTATGTTCTGAATTTAGCTGGTCACCCAGCAAGAGTCGGAGTTTTTTCATGTAAAACTTCGTATTTTAAAACAAGGTATCCTGAAGCCAGAGGTTTTGGTACTTCCCTGCAGGATCATAGACTTCGGCTTGTCTTTTGATATTAAATTTCCTATCTCTGGGATCATTCCCAACCCCACTGTTATACATCCAGTTTCCCCAATTACTATGTACATCGTAATCAATAAGCAACGATTCAAAGTAGGTTGCCCCTATCCGCCAGTCTTGCCTCAGTTCTTTTGCCCAGTAACTGGCAACATTTTGCCTGCCTCTATTACTCATCCATCCGGTTTTTGCCATTTCTATCATATTCGCATTTACAAAAGGTTCCTTGGTAGTTCCGTGAATCCAGGCGAGCTTAATTGCCTCAGAGTTCTCCCATTGGTAATTTCTGTTAAGGATACCACCCAAAGAAAATATCTTGTGGCCATATTTAAGAGAAATATACTTAAAATAGTCGCGCCAAAGCAGTTCAAATACCAACCAATACGTATCCTGGTTTTTTATGATCTTCTTTTCATACTCCTTTATGGCACGGTAGATAGTGCGAGGTGAAATACTGCCGTTGGCTAACCAGGCCGAGAGTTTAGAGCTGTAATCAATTCCCAGCAACCCATTTCGGGTTCTTTTATAGAAGCTTAGTTTTCTGGTCTCCCAAAAATACTCCTGAATCCGCTCTAAGGCTGCTGTTTCCCCGCCTTTAAAGGGAAATGCAGTATGTGGATGGGGATCAAAAGAGGTAAAGCCCAACCCGGACAAGGTAAGGACAGGTGTGGAGTTTAATAGGAGGTTATTGGGTGATTTTGATTCCGGAATCGGTATGGGCGTTCTAATCTTGCCATATTTCTCACATTTCTTGCGGAAGGTGGTGAAAATATCAGGAATATCGTAAGCTTCAGCATATGGAATATCGGATGGATGGAAAAGGAACTGATCGTAATTTTCAATAAAGATCACCTCTTTGGTGCACTGTTGTTTTACTGCTCTTAATTCGTTTACTTCGTTCCGGGTCCACTCCTTTTGTAAAAAAACTTTTTTAATGTTGTATTCTTCTATAAGGGAAGGTAGGACGTCTTCTGGTTTTTGGAGGTAAATTAAAAGTGAGATATTCAGGGACTTCAGATTTTCTTGGAGCGACTGCAGGGATTCTAACAAGAATTTTACCCTGTACTTTTCTATTCTCCGAAACCCATACTTCCCTACTTCCAGCAGATTAGGATCCAGACAGAAAACACCGAATACATTGTCCTCCCTACAGCCAAGAGATAGGGATTGGTTGTCCGTAATACGGAGGTCATTGCGAAACCAAACAAGTGTATTCATAAATTCTTAGTAATTAAGGTTGTCTTCAGCAGGGAAACTTTGATCCTTGTTTCGTCGACATCGTTCGCTGCAATAGACCACATGCTCCCAATTTTGCTTCCATTTTTTCCGCCATAGAAATGGTCTGCCACATACCGCACACATTTTGGAAGGCAGCTGTTGCTTTTTATGTGTCATTTGAAAGTACACTAGGTTCACTGCCGGGTCTTGCATAAGACATCCTGTCTATGAATACCGGGAGGGCATAGCCATCGATCCCCATGGCTGAAATGCTGGCAGCCTTGTCTATTCTGATAAAGCCATCGGAATCCTGTATCTCATCCGGGAAATAAAGTCGTTCAATAGCCCCAATTACTAACAGGCAATCATTCTCTGCCAAGGTATAGTGATTTATAAACCGACACCCAATTTTAATGGTGCTTTCTGCCACATATGGGGCCTCAAACCCATCGAGATATTCTTCATTTAATCCGGTCGCGGTAAATTCTGAGACCCCCTCTTCGTATTTAGCCGAAGTTTGGTGCGCCATATGATGCATTTCGGTTGTTACCTGGCTTACAGTAAAATACCCGGTTTCATTGATGTTCGCAAAGGTATCCCGCCGCACCGTTAATGGTCGCAAGATAAAACCCAGTAGGGCCGGAGAGCTTCCAATATGAATCACTGAACTAAAGATTGCGAGATTGGTATGACCCTCGACAGACCTGGTACCGATTAGATGGCACGACTTATAGCCGGTTACACTATTGATTAGGTTAGCCCTGAAACGTGAGGGGAGCTGGGCTATACCTTCTGAAGATAGATAGCTCATATAATTATTTATGTTTAACGAAAATAAATAAAAGTTAAACAAAATTACGTTAATGGTTTGATAAATTGATCATCACGGCTCTGATGATAATTTCTTACTTTTACGTATTGTTATAAATCCTGTAGCGAGAACCATGACGCAAAGCCCAAAGAACATTGCCATTGTAGGATCGGGACTTGTTGGCTCTTTACTGGCTATCTACCTTCAACGTTTTGGACATCATATTACTGTTTTTGACAGGCGTCCGGATATTCGTACCATAGAATTTTCAGGCAGGTCTATCAATCTGGCAATGAGCGACCGTGGATGGAAGGCATTACGGGAAGTAGGGGTAGAGGATCAGATCAAAAAGATCGCTATTCCATTGGACAAACGCGCCATGCATGTGCTCGATCAGCCCGAGTATTTTCAGAAGTATGGGAAAGAAGGGGAGGCCATCTGGTCTATCTCAAGAGGAGTACTCAACCGTAAAATGATCAGCCTGGCTGAAGAAGCAGGGGTTGTCTTTAAATTCAATGAAAAAGTCTGGGATGTGGACCTGCCGACGGCTACCCTTTATACTGGCGAGACTGAGAAGGGTGAATGGGCAGAATACAAGTACGACATAGTCTTTGGATGCGATGGAGCTTTTTCCCGTATCAGGCACAAAATGCAGCGCAGGAGCCGTTTCGATTATTCGCAGGATTTTTTGGATGTTGGATATAAAGAATTGACTATTCCGCCAAATGCGGATGGATCTCATAAGCTGGATAAGAACTCATTCCACATATGGCCCAGAGGCAAGTTTATGTTTATAGCCATGCCCAATCTGGACGGAAGTTTCACCTGTACCCTTTTCCTTCCTTTTGAGGGAGAGGTTTCCTTTGAAAAAATTAAAAACAAAGGAGAAGCCACCGCATTTTTTACCCGGTATTTTCCCAATGTAATGCAGGACATTGAAAACCTGACGGAAGATTTCTTTAAGAATCCAACAAGTGCCATGGTCACTATGAAGTGCTACCCATGGACCTACTGGGATAAAGTAGCTTTGGTAGGTGATTCTGCCCATGCCATTGTTCCCTTCTACGGTCAAGGTTTGAATGCGGGATTTGAAGATATCTATGTATTGTCCCAGATCATGAAAAAATACGGGGATGATTGGGAATCCATTTTCCAGGAATATCAAAAAGTGCGAAAACCCAATGCAGATGCCATTGCAGAGTTGAGTTATCGCAACTTTATGGAAATGAGCAGTAAGACCGCAAACCCGGCATTTTTGCTGCAAAAGAAAATAGAAAAGAAGTTTGCTGAAAAATATCCCGAATTGTGGATCCCGGTATATTCCAGGGTTACCTTTTCAGACCGTAACTATAAAGAGGCTTTAGCCATTGGGGATATTCAGGAAAAGATCATGAAGGAAATAATGAAGTTACGGGATATTGAAGAGATCTGGGATAGTGAGGAGGTGGAAAAGAAAATTCTACAACTTTTGGAAACCGTAAAGATCTGAAATTCAACTGCCGAGTCATCAAAAAAGCCACCTGATTTCAGGTGGCTTTTTTATTTTTTTCAGATATACTTATTAAATCTTATCGAACATCTTGTGCATTTTCTGTTGCTCTTCATCTGCCAGAGCCGGATCTACAAGGATACGTCCACTATGTTCATCGGTTATGATCTTTTTTCTGGACGCGATCTCCACCTGTACCTGTGGTGGGATGGTAAAGAAAGAACCACCGGAGGCACCCCTTTCAATTGGGACAACCGCCAAACCATTCTTAACATTGGTTCGGATTCGTTTATAAGCCTTGATCAATCGTTCTTCGATGAGTTTTTCATACTTGTCTGATTGGGCCAACAGGGCTTTTTCTTCTTTTTCTGTTTCCGCTAATATGGCGTCTAACTCACTCTTTTTATGTTTCAAATGAGATTCCCTTTCTCCAAGACGTTCTTTGGTCTCAGCGATCACTTCCTTTTTTTGATCAATTTGAACCTTAAATTCCTTTATATTTTTCTCAGCAAGTTGAATTTCCAATTCCTGAAATTCTACTTCTTTGGCCAATGAGTTAAACTCCCTGCTATTCCTTACATTTTTTTGCTGCTCTGCATACTTTTTAATAAGCGCTTTAGCCTCGTCTATAAGATTCTTTTTAGCAGTGATCTCGTAATTGATGGTTTCCAGATCAGTCTTTAACTTATCCATCCTTGTTTTAAGACCCAATACTTCGTCTTCCAGATCCTCTACTTCTAAAGGCAATTCCCCGCGTACATTGCGAATTTCATCAACCCGCGAATCTATTAATTGAAGATCGTATAAGGCTCTTAATTTATCTTCGACTGTAGCTTCTTTCTTTGCTGCCATATTTAATAATACTTAATGGGATTGGTTATGCTTTCTGATAAAGCGATTGCAAAATTAGGGATTTTTTTCGTAAGATAATCTACCAAGAGGTTTTTTGTGTATTGTTCTGATTCATAATGTCCTATATCGGCAATTACCATGGCATTTTCTGCCTCAAAAAACTGATGATATTTTATATCGGAAGTAATAAACAGGTCGGCTCCCTGTGCTTTGGCAGCTCCTATGGCAAAAGCTCCGCTTCCTCCAAGAACAGCGATCTTTTGGATCATTTTACCTCTTAAAGCTGAATGCCGTAAACAGGAGACATGCATACGATCTTTAATAAGATCCAGAAATTTATGTTCTCCCATTGGCTCTTTGAGTTCGCCGATCATTCCCATTCCAATAAGCTGATTGGCATTGTCCAGGGTATACACTTCATAGGCAACTTCCTCATAAGGATGATGGTCAAATAATGCTTTTAGGATCCTTTTTTGGGCCAATGCAGGAAAGGTGATATGGATCTGTGATTCTTTTTCAAAATGCGTTTCACCCTTTTCACCCATCATGGGCTTAGCATTTTCCCCGGGTCTGAAGCTCCCCGTACCTTCATTAACAAAGCTACAGTGACTATAGTTGCCTATAGTGCCTCCACCAGCTTCAAACAGGGCCTCTTTTAACTTCGCTGCATCTTCCGTGGGCACATAGGTGATAAGCTTTTTGATACCGCCACTTCGGGGGATCAAAATTTTAGGTTTAAGAATACCCAGCACTTCACAGATCTTGCCATTAACACCCTGATAAACATTGTCCAGGGCCGTATGCATGCTGTAGATACAGATCCCATTTTTAATGGCTTTTAGTACAACCCGCTCCACATAAGTAGCTCCGGTAATTTTTGTAAGGCCTTTAAAAATAATGGGATGAAACGTGACGATCAAATTACAATTTTTAGCTATGGCTTCATCCACAACTGCTTCAAGTGCATCCAGGGTTACCAATATCCCTGTAATTTCAGTTGTAGGTTCTCCGAGAAGAAGGCCAACATTATCGAAATCTTCCGCATAGGGTAGTGGGGCTAATTCTTCCAGAATATCCGTAACCTCTCGTATAATCATTCTTAAAATTTACAATGACCAAAGATAAAATATTATATTTTCGTTCCGATGCAACTACTAAGAAAAATAGTATTTCCTATATCACTGATATACGCATTGGTGGTATACCTTCGGAATTTTTTATTCGATACTGGGATCTTTGCTTCCATGAGTTTCGCTACACCTACTCTTTGTGTGGGCAACCTCAGTACAGGGGGCACTGGTAAAACGCCTATGATAGAATGGATACTAGCCAATTTTCACAGTAAAGAAAACATTGCAGTATTGAGCAGGGGCTATAAAAGAAAGACGCGTGGTTTTGTGCAAGTTGCACCGAAGCATACCGCAGAGGACGTAGGGGACGAACCTTTGCAGATATTTAAAAAATTTCCTGAAACTGCGGTGGTTGTCGATGCCAATCGGCGCAGGGGTATCGACCGTTTAGAACAACAATTTGGGCCCGGACTCATTCTTCTGGATGATGCATATCAGCATAGAAAAGTACAAGCTACTTCGTATGTTTTGCTTACCTCATTTTCCAATTTATATATTGATGATTGGTACCTGCCCACCGGGAACCTTAGGGACAGTAAAAAAGAAGCAAAAAGGGCCGATACTATAATTGTTACCAAATGTCCGCTGGAATTAAATGCCGAAAGTCAG
>CALZFZ010000028.1 GCA_945786965.1 uncultured Muriicola sp.
GTTATAGAAGAGTATGTGGAACGGAGAAATATCCTGCTTCAGGAACTAGGTAAAATTTCGGGCTTAAAGATCGCAATACCAAAGGGGGCATTTTATTGTATGGTAGAACTCCCAATTGAAGATGCAGACCACTTTGCACAATGGCTCCTGGAAAAGTTCGAAGTAAAAGGGGAAACAGTGATGGTAGCACCAGCAGCCGGTTTTTATGCTACTGAAGGCCTTGGTAAAAATCAAATTAGAATTGCGTATGTTCTGGAGAAAGAATTACTAATTAGAGCGGTACAAATCTTAAAAGAGGCTCTTAAAACCTACAAGACAACGTGACCATTCAAAAGAATATCTCCCTGAAACAATACAATACGTTTGGCGTGGATGCCAAAGCGAAAAATTTCGTTGTAATTACAAGTATTGAAGAACTCAGGGAAGTATTGGATCTTAAAGCCTATCCGGATAAATTTATTTTAGGAGGTGGGAGCAATATGCTTCTCACCAAGGATCTAGATGCCCTTGTGATCCTAATTGGCCTTAAGGGGATCGAAATTGTAAGAGAAGAGGACTCGCATGTAGTTATCAATGTTATGGCCGGCGAAAACTGGCATGAATTGGTGCTTTGGACACTGGACCATAATTTGGGAGGGCTTGAAAACTTATCGCTTATTCCCGGAAGTGTGGGGAGCGCACCTATCCAGAATATTGGTGCTTATGGGGTTGAATTAAAAGACTATTTTATTAGCTGTGAAGTTATGGAAATAGCAACACTGCACACAACAACCTTTACCAGAAGAGCCTGTAAATTTGGTTACAGAGATTCGATCTTTAAAAATGAAGCGAAAGGAAAATTTGTCATTACCTCTGTACAATTGCGACTTTCATCAAAAAACCATGATTTACATACCTCCTATGGAACCATTAAAGATGAATTAATGAGGAAAGGCATAAAGCACCCAACCATTAAAGATATCTCAAATGCCGTTATCGGAATACGGCAAAGTAAACTTCCCGACCCTAATATTTTAGGCAACAGTGGCAGTTTCTTTAAAAATCCTGTTGTAGATGAAGTTACGTATAACGATCTGCAAAAGAAACACCCATCTATTCCCTCCTATAAGGTCTCTGAAAATGCCATTAAGATCCCGGCGGGTTGGTTAATTGAATCGTGTGGTTATAAGGGAAAACGATTTGGAAATGCAGGCGTCCATAAAAATCAAGCCCTGGTCCTTGTTAATTATGGATCTGCCACCGGAAAGGAACTATTGGCCTTGGCAACTCAAATACAGGAAAGTGTATTAAAAGCGTTCGGAATACAAATAGAAGCTGAAGTAAATATTATCTGAGGTAAAAGGATGCTTACAAAGGGAACTTATAAATTGCAGTATTTTAATTAGAAATAAAAAGGGAACAGGAGCGAGGTAATGGCTGCTATCCTTGAAAAAAACAACCCCCAGAGAGGTGATTCCCAAGGGTTATTTCAAACCAAACTAACCAAAAACTAAATGTACATTAACCAGTTGTACATTTATCTAATTAAACTCAAGATCGCGTTAATTTAAGAATCAATTTTATAAATTAGCGTTTCCACTATATACGCAACGCACGATATTTTTAAATACTTCGAAGGTATTTTTAATATCTCAACCATAGAATGAGTATACTTCTCGAAAAACATATTGTTGAATTGTTGCAGGAACGTAACGATAAGGCCATTTCTCTACTGTATGAGCACTATGGGGATACGCTGTATGGGGTTGCCTACAAAGTGGTAAAGGATGCAGAACTGGCACAGGATGTGCTGCAGGAAAGCTTTGTGAAAATTTGGAAAAAGTCCGATTCGTACGATTCCTCAAAGGCTAAACTCTTTACCTGGTTATTCCGGATAACCAGGAATACGGCTATAGATAAATTGAGGAGTGTTAACACCAAAAGCGATAAAGAAATCCAAATGGACGTTTCTAACGTATATAATTTAGGAATTGATAGCATTAAGCCAGAGTTTATAGACGTTCAGGATAATCTCGGGAAGATTGAAAGCAAATATCAAATAGTGTTAGATGCTTTATTTTTCCAGGGTATGACTCAACAAGAGGCAAGTGAAGAATTGAATATTCCCTTAGGCACAATTAAATCCAGATTAAAAATCGGATTGAGGGAATTAAAGAAGATCTATGGTACCTCTGTAATGCTGTTGCCCCTGTTAAACCTACTATAATGAAAGACAAAATTAGAATATTTTTAGATTCAGACCTGCTTGAAAAGTATCTTCTAGGTACAACTAAAAAAGAGGAGACGTTACAGGTAGAGCGCTATATAGCCATGTATCCGAAGGTTAGAAAAACCTATCAGGAGCTTCAGGAAAATTTAGAGGCATTTGCAAAAATCCATGCCGTAAAAGCGCCAGAGGGACTTAAAATGAAGATCCTAAGTACTATTAGGGCTCAAAACATTGGGAGAAGAAAATCGCGAAGATTCGGTATTGCTGCAACGATCGCTGCCCTTATTTTTGCAGGTTCTTCTTATTTCTTCTGGGATCAGAATAAAAGCTTACAGCAAGAAAATACGATTGTTAACAACCGTATCATGAACTTGGAAGCCGATATGAAACAACAATTGGAAGACGTTAGAAACCAGTTCATTGTTCTTAACAATCCACTGACCAAAAAGTTTTACGTCAATGGGAATAATAAAGCCAAGGATTTAAAAGCCGTGGCGTACATAAATCCTGTGAAAAAACTGTCTTATATTAATGTTCGAAATCTTCCGAATTTACCGAAAAACCAATGTTACCAAATGTGGGCAGAAGTAAACGGTGAAATGGTAAACCTGGGGATCATCAAGAAAATTGAGGACAAAGACAAATTACTGGCTCTTCCTTATGGAAAAAACGCGGTAAGTTACATTACCATAGAACCTAAAGGGGGAAATAGCAGCCCAACCGTTCAAAATATCGTGGCCAACATATCCTATTAATTTAGGCGCCAATAATATTGAATATAGCCCCTGTTTGGGGCTTTTATTTTTCTATCTTTGTACAAAGTTGTCATATGAAGTTGATTTTATTAACCATAGGTCTTTTAGCACTAGCTTTTGCAGGAATAGCCATCAAAATATGGACTCAAAAAGATGGTAAATTTGCCGGAACCTGTGCAAGTCAAAGTCCATTTTTAAACAAAAGTGGAGAACCCTGCGGGATGTGTGGCAAACTCCCTGAAGAACAGGATTGTAAGAACGAATCTGTTATCTGATCTATTACCCTTACTTTGAAATACATTTGCTGTTTCTAACTATACACTTTGGATACCTCACCCCATACACTCAAAGAGACCATCGAAAAAGCCAAAACCGGCAGTCAAATCGCTTTTAGTAATCTCCTCGATACATTTTGGAACAACGTCTACGGATTTCAATTGAGCCGCACCAAGAACGAAAATGATGCGGAGGATATAACCATACAGACATTTTCGAAAGCATTTGATAAAATCCATACCTACGACGATGCCTATGAATTTAAAACATGGCTGCTGACCATTTCTAAAAACCTTCATGTAGACATGCTGAGGAAAAGGAAGAGAAACGTATTGGCGAGCACTTCCAACGGCAATCAGGAGGTGATCAAAAAAGTACTGGACGATGCTCCTTCCGCAGAAGACCGTTTAATCACAGAACAGAATCTCGCTACCCTTTTATCACATATTAAAAAGTTAAAGCCTCATTATCAGGAAGTTATAAATTTGAGATACTTCCGTGAATTATCCTATGCGGAAATCGCAGCAGAATTAGGTGAGCCGGTAAATAACATCAAAGTTAAAATACTCCGGGCTAAAAAACTTCTTTCCGAGATCATCAAATCTCATTAATAAAATACCTTTAGAACCTACATCCTATGGAGTTTTGAGGAATTCCCGTTTGTTCATCCCAATTTACAGCTGCAGCTTGTGTTCTTTGGTTTAGCACCATACTATTTGATAAAATTGACGGATTCAGAACTTCGTTTTGGACCTGCTGAACATCTGGCAGATTCCCTTATTTTGTTTGTATATTTGCTTAAAAATTTTCCATGAGTGTAGAAACCGTTGCAAGCGTGCAAGCTCCCAAAGGAAAACCGAAGTGGTTGCGTGTAAAACTTCCCACGGGTAAAAAATATACCCAGTTAAGAGGTCTTGTAGACAAATACAATCTTCACACCATTTGCACATCGGGGAGTTGTCCTAATATGGGCGAATGCTGGGGCGAAGGAACAGCTACTTTTATGATCCTTGGTAATATATGTACGCGTTCCTGTGGGTTTTGCGGTGTAAAAACCGGTAGGCCAGAACAAGTAGATTGGGAAGAACCGGAAAAGGTAGCGCGCTCTATTAAGATCATGGGAATTAAACACGCCGTGGTTACTTCTGTAGACAGGGACGATTTAAAGGATATGGGTTCTATCATTTGGGCCGAGACCGTTAAAGCCATACGCAGGATGAATCCTGAAACCACACTGGAAACCTTGATCCCTGATTTTCAGGGAATACACCGGCATCTGGATCGTATCGTTGAGGTGGCCCCTGAGGTAGTTTCCCATAACGTGGAGACTGTAAAAAGACTAACCAGGGAAGTACGCATACAGGCAAAATACGAACGAAGTCTTGATGTACTTCGTTATCTTAAAAAAGCCGGTGTTAACCGAACCAAATCTGGCATCATGCTTGGTCTCGGAGAACTCGAAGAAGAGGTTATAGAGACCATGAAAGACCTAAGAGAAGCCCATGTTGATGTGATTACCATTGGGCAATACCTTCAGCCTTCGAAAAAACATTTACCCGTAAAAGAATTTATAGTACCCGACCAATTTAAGAAATACGAAACGCTCGGGTTGGAAATGGGCTTTAGGCATGTAGAAAGTGGTGCATTGGTACGTTCCTCTTACAAGGCGCATAAGCACATTCAATAAGTAGCCAAGAGTCCCTTTTATTCCCGTCATGTCTTGGACTTAAAAGAATAAACGGGAATTTTTATCATATGCAAACACTTAATATTGGAATTAACGGATTTGGTAGAATAGGAAGAACGCTATTTCGGTTGCTCCAGGGGCATCCTACTATACGTGTAACGGCCATCAACGACCTGGCGGATTCCCGTACCCTCGCGTACCTTCTTAAATACGATAGTATTCACGGCACTTTTCCGGGGGAAATTGTTAATACCGAAACCAGTATTGTAGTGGAAGGCAATAGCACAGCACTGACCCATCAAGAACATCCTGAACATATCGATTGGCAGTCTCACGGAGTAGATCTTGTGGTAGAAGCTACGGGAAAGTTCAAAACGCGTAAATCGCTGGAATATCACCTTCAAAATGGGGCTCAGAAGGTAATACTCACCGTTCCGCCGGCTGAAGAGAGTATTAAAATGATTGTTTACGGGGTTAATGAAGATCAGCTTACTAAAAAGGATCATATAATTTCCAATGCTTCCTGTACTACCAACAATGCGGCACCCATGATCAAGGTTTTGAACGATCATTGGTGTGTGGAACAAGCGTATATCACCACGGTACATTCCTTTACATCAGATCAAAGCTTACATGACCGTCCCCATCACGATTTAAGGAGGGCCAGGGCGGCAGGACAATCTATCATTCCTACGACTACCGGAGCTGCCAAAGCTATAACCAAAATATTTCCAGAATTGGCCAATGTGATAGGTGGTTGCGGTATACGAGTGCCGGTTCCCAACTGCTCATTGACGGATATTACTCTGAACCTGAAAAAAGAGACCTCTATTCAGGAAATAAATGATATTTTTGAGAAAGTCTCGGAGAATGAGCTAAAAAACGTACTTTTTTATACGAAAGATCCTATTGTTTCTATAGATATAAACAATAGTTGTTATTCCTGTACGTTTGATTCTCAGATGACTTCTGTACTCGGTAAAATGGTAAAAGTTATAGGTTGGTACGATAATGAAACCGGGTATAGCAGCAGGATCATTGATGTAATTCAACTGTTGCAACATAAAAATTACATTTGATATACAAAAGACTACATACAAATCTGTTTAAGTTGCTTGTTCTATTGATCCTCTCAATGAACGCAGCGAAGGTGTGGTCTCAGGATAACTCAGCCATCGAAAAACAGCTGAGTGAATACTTCGCAGAGTACACCACCTACAAGAATCAAAACAAATTAGATCTTGCCTTCAACGCATTGGATAAAGCCCGTAGTTTGGCAGACAGTACTTTGAATGAAAAAGGACTGATAGATTCATTTCATCGCTTTGCGTTATTGTATTTGGAAAAAGGAGATAAGAAAAATGCTGAATTCTATTTGGGTCGAGCCGCGAGAATGCTTGAAAATTATAAAGCATATCCGTTAGGGGATGCATATTATAAATATGTGGATGCTCAACTGAAATTTGATGCTGATTTTAAATTTCAGGCACTACAGAGGATAGACAGTGTAAAAGTCCTTACAAATGATAGAAATCTTCTAAGCAACATGTTACTTTTAGAAGGTTACATATACATGAATATTAACAATTTTGAAAAGGCAACCACTAGCTTTAATGCCCTGATCGTCAATAATGATGACTTAGAAAAGGAATATCTGGCCACCAAGGCATATCTGGGACTGGCAGACCTATATAACAGGACAGAGAACTATAGTGAAAGTATCAAGTACGGCCTGTTCGCGGCTGAATTGGCCAAGAACAATAATTTTAGGGAAGATTTTTACAGAGCCAATGAGTTTCTGGGTACCGCTTACGAAAAATCCGAAAATTATAAACTGGCTCTAGAATATAGGGAAAATATTATTCGTATAAAAGATTCCATTTTTACGCTTGAGAAAGTAAAGATTGAAACCAACAAGGCAGATGAAATTGCCAAGGAAACATATAGGACGGAAATAGAGCGCCAGGATGAAAGAATAGAGGATTTAAGCGCATCGGCCAACCGGTCTGAGATTACAGCCATTCTGACTTCTGCATTTTTGACGATCATTTCTCTTTTAGCAGTTTCTCTATATCGCAATAACCAGATCAAATTAAAGACCAACGACTTGCTTCAGACGAAGAACAGCGAATTACAGGCTGCCAGGGATGCCGCCGTGCAGGCCATGGAAGCCAAAACGAATTTCTTATCTACCGTGAGTCATGAATTGCGAACGCCACTTTATGCGGTTACGGGGCTAACGCATCTCCTGCTGGAAGAAAATCCCAGTGAAAATCAAAAAGAACACCTTAAGTCACTCAAATTTTCCGGAGATTATTTATTGAATTTTATTAATGATATCCTTCAGATAAACAAAATTGATGCAGACAAATTAGAACCTTTGAGCATTGATTTCTACCTTAAAAAGATCATCAGTGAAGTAATAGACTCCTTACAACAAAGCGCCAAAGAGAACAATACAAAGATTAGCTTACAATATGATGATGAAATTCCTCAGCATTTAATGAGCGATCCCCTTAAATTGTCGCAAATATTTATTAACCTGATCGGTAATTCCATCAAGTTTACGAAAGGTGGAGAGGTTACAGTGATCGCCAAATTAAAGAAAAAGGAAGATGAATACGTAACTGTATACTTTGAAGTGAAAGATGACGGCATTGGTATCTCTGAAGAACAGCAACAGCATATATTTGACAGTTTTGAACAGGGTTCAATACAGATCAACCGGGAGTACGGGGGTACAGGATTAGGACTTACCATTGTTAAAAGCCTTCTCGGGTTATTTGACAGTAACATAAAATTGCGCAGTGTAGAAGGAAAAGGGAGTTCTTTCTTCTTTGAAATAATATTTAAATCCAAAGACAGCATTATAGATGATATCCCTTTCGAAATTGAACAAAAAGAATACGATCTCAATGGACTGCATGTACTGGTTGTGGAAGACAACAAGATAAACCAGGTGATCACCAAAAAAATGCTGAATAAAAGGGGTATTAGTTGCGAAATTGCTGAGAACGGAACGGAAGCCATAGATCATGCCAATAAAAATACTTATGACGGGATCTTGATGGACATTCATATGCCGGGTATTAGCGGCGTAGAGGCTACTATAGAGATCCGTACATTTGACCGGGAGACACCGATAATTGCCTTAACGGCCATATCTTTGGATGATAGCCTGGAAAGCTTTTACGCAGCGGGATGTAACGATGTGGTTACAAAACCCTTTAAGCCTGAGATATTTTACCAGAAGATCGGTGAAAACTTCCTGGAACCGAAACAGAAGAAATCAATTTCATAAAGCTTCCATCATTCTTAAGAACGCATTTTTACCATCCCCTAAAAATAGATGCCTAACTTCCAGGTAAAATGCATTCTGGACTTTGGCACCCATCCGCGTAAAATCTTTTTCTGTGGTAATGATCATTGGTTTGGAAGAAAGGATACGAATTTCCTGATCTGTAAAAAAATGGTGGTCCGGAAATTCCATATGTTCCACCTCAAGCCCGTATGTCTCCAGATATGAAATGAGCAGATCGGCATTGGCAATCCCCGTAGCCACGGTTACTTTCTGATTTCCTAATGTAACAAGGTCAATGCTTTCATTTATTCCCTTTAAAACCGAATCATATTCAATTCCACAGAACAACACCTGCTGA
>CALZFZ010000029.1 GCA_945786965.1 uncultured Muriicola sp.
CTCACCGAGGCAGGAGCAGATATTTCCCCCCGGATGGCCCCGCGGTCTGCTCCAAGCCGACTGCGCTGGTTTGCAATCCCACTTTGCGTCCGTAGTTCTCACGGTGAGCCCGCTAATGCTGCCGTTCTTCGCGAGCTTGAGGGTGGGAAGGAACAGGCTCTACTTGACCCTGCCCGATGCAAACCACAATGATTTCTCCCCCAAAACGACAAAAGAGATAATCAATAATTTATACAATAATCTTCTCGGGGAGGCGGTCACGTCCGAAAAAACATTGGGCACTGACTTGGGCGTGGTAATCCTGCCCACGCACCAGGAAGATAATGCGGAGGGGGTGAGTCCGAGCGTTGTCCATTCCACTGCACCATTTGTCGCCTGCGTGTCGGCTAACTAAGTCTGCCTGAATACTTACCAAATCTGGACAAATCTTCCCCCAGGCGGACGACGAAACCGCCTACACTGGCCTCAGGAACGTGTGCGAGATTCCAGGAGACAAGGCCGAAAGCATCCGGCGGTGTCGCTTCTATCCCTCCAAGGAATCATTCCACTTTTTCGAATGGTACCAGAAGGAAGAAAATAAGAAGTACTGCACTCTCGATCCAAGGGACGAAGAAGATCAGGTACTAATTGCGAAGGCTTGGCAAGTAGAGGACGGCTGGAAGAAGATCACCGATAAGGCTGGCACTGGTTGGGCAGCAATCCCTCTTCACCAGCAAATGTACTCGCTCGTTCGCCTGTGCAAGGAGAGGGGGACGAGTCCGTGTGGGGAAGGCGGGCCATGGGAGGGGCTTCATCGATTTGCCGCAGTCATATTTGCAATGTTTGCCAGCGATATCCAGGTCAAAAGCTCTGTCATCGTAGTGGGATCGTTGAAGTCGGCAGCTCAACTGAGGCACAACAACGAAGACAAGGACGGGCCCAACGACGCCAACAATATGATCGATAAGATCGAAGAGGTCCTCAAGGACTCGTCCAACCCCTTGGGCATGCTGAACAAAGAGGTGCCCATGCGCGTGTACTTCCCCTTCAAAGCGCCAGACGACCCCGACCCCAACGCCGACCTAGCAAAATTGAGAGTCAAAAGCGAGAGCGAGATGAACCAGAAGAAAAATGCCGCAGTCCCATCAATCTGCGCCAGCCTGGGAGGTTATCTGCAAGACTTTCACGAATTGGTTCAGCTGGCCAACCCCGACAACGCACCGAAGAAGTATCCCGACTTCAGCCAGGGCGGGGAAACATTTGCATTCTCCAGCAAACGGAACATGTTGTCGGGGTTAACAGCCGCGAAATCCGAGGAGATGGTTAATAAGTCTAGCTTCAAGGAGGCAGTAACAGCGAACCTGCCAGCCATCGTCCTCTCGGAATCTTACACGGCATACCGAAAGTGTCCCTTTGGAGTCACCGATGGCACCAGCAACCTTGACAAGTTTATCATCGAACATCAAGCGCCGGTTTTTGGATCAAAGACCAAAGAGACATTGGGAGGGCCGTTCCTCCTGGACCACAAATCTCTTGTGACCAGTGCCGGGACGGACAGTGCCAAGCGTCTAAATGCCCTGGCGTTCAATGATCTGGTTCTCATTCCAAGCATATACCACGTTCTGTACGCCGCAGCGAAGAACGTCCACCGCAGCAGTCAGTTGGTATGGGACAACAAAGACGTCGACCGGCATGTGAGGTACCTCGTCAATTATCACGCAGGGCAGGTACCATTGAACCCTAAATTGCACGTGTTCGCAGGGAGCCTGTACAATGTCGATGGATCCAACTGCTTTGGCGATGGTCTCGACATACTCGGTGCGACCCTGACGGTTGTGCAGATGGTCAATGCTATGCTGTTCTACACCAAAGAGAAGGACGGATTCACCATCATTCGGGCTCTCAGGTCGATCGAGGCGAACGACCGGTCGCTGACTGCGACCGACATCATCAGGTGTCTTGGTAAGTCACAATTTGGGACGACTCTGGCGGTTCGCCCGAATAAATCTCACATCTGAACATATCTTCAACAGCCACCCTACTGTGCTTCACGGATCAGGTTACGGATATGGTTCACAATCGAGCTATCATGAAGTCGCACAGCTACTTCGATGCCACTATGAACAAATCGAACACGTCTTTCCTCAAGCAGATGCAGGCATTGGACGTATCGGCCCGACTCGTTCAAATGATTCTGAACCACGGCCTGACGCCGAAGCTACGCTCGGACCTGCTGCAGGATCCTACGAAGGATCTGTTTTTCCCGCGGCTGTACAGCGCCGTACGGAACCCATCCAACAGGTCGGGGAGCCGCATCCGTCGAGGCGACAAGGAGATGCTCAAGTGCATGTTGTTGATATGGAAGTCCAACATGCATAAGAGGTTTCGGCAGACTCGATTGCTAGGCAGCGGACGCCTCAACAGCGCGGATCGACCTCTGGCGGTGTTTATGACCTGTTACATCGCAATGCTCAAGCATGAAACCTTTCACCACCCCAGGGTTATGTGGTCGATTCTCGCGGCGGGTAGATACGTTGGCGGGAGACAGGCCGACTTTAAACAGGACGGCACGGAGGATAAAACTGCAACTTGGGATACCATCAGCTGCATTCCTGCGACCGAAGATCTGATCAAGTCTGCACCCAAAACCGACGAAAGGGAGTGGCGGGTGAAGAACGCCGTGAAGATAGGCGACGAGGCGAGTTTCAGGATTCCGGACTGGTCGCTCGACGATGCGCCTCAAGCCGTGGACAAGGTCGCGTTGGGGCTGTTTGAGCTAGTTGATACCTCCCTGTTATACGAGTCTCGGAAGCTGAACGCGGAGGACAACGCCGAATTCATACGGTTCTTCGAACCGGCAAGCAACGACGGCGGCAACCATCGCCACGCTTCAAATGCCTGCACCTTTTTTGTTGGGGTTGAGGAAGCGGGCGGAGGCGAGGAGGAAGCGGACGGAGGCGAGGAGGAAGCGGACGGAGGCGAGGAGGGAGCGGACGGAGTCGAGGAGGGAGCGGGCGAAGGCAAGGAGGGAGCGGGCGAAGGCAAGGTGGGCCCGACCCCCGATGCAGGGGGGGAAGCAGCCAAAACTGCGATATCAGAGAGAACTCGCTCCAAGGACAAGACGAAGGCTGGGAAGGGCGAGGAAGACGGCAAAGGCGGTGGGGGCGTGGATGTGGCCGCGGCCGCGGACGAGGATGTGGCGAACATGGATGAGGATGGCGAAGATGCTGACGAAGACGACTTCACTGAAAAAAAGGAGACGAAGCCAACGATCATAAAGGATGCAGTACCGAGCGTCAAGGGATTCAGCCCGAAGAAGCCCACGCTGAAGAGAAAGCCGGGGAAACCGGCCGCGTCGCCTCCGAAGCTGGAATCGGTTAAGCTCGATCAGCTGCTTGGGGAACAGCCAGCGACTGTTTTTGGCCAATCTTATGGAGCAATTCAGACCATGCGTGCCCTCGCGCTAAAATCGAGGAAGTCGAAGGATGACAATCAAAGGTTGGAGGTCGCCATTGGCAATTGCAAGTACCTGCTCGCCTTTTGCGTTGCCAAGGTGTTCGAAGAAAAACTGAGGGATGTGAAAGTGGATGAATTCAACGACCTCGAGAAGATCCTCCACGTACTTGGCATCCACGAACGGTTCGAGGAGGTGCTCCCTCCCAAGAAAAGACGTAAACGCAAGACGAAGACATACATCATTCCAGAGCCAATCAACGACACGGTAGAGGAGCACATGACTCATTTGATCACGTGCTTGGAGAAGAGCTGGGGGGCAGTCGCCCTACCACAAAATTTTGATAGGTGGACCGGCGAGGACGCCCTGGTTGATAAAGTGCACACCGAAATCGTCGCAGGGCGCTGCAAGTACTTCCGCCTCTTGCTAAAAGTGCCGGCCACGACCTTCAGGGACTTGGCATTGGAGGATTGGTCCGTGCGGGACGGACCTACCAGTCCTATGGAGCAAGCTGCCGCATATTTTCACGAGCACATGGCCGAGCGTTGGAATATTCAGATTGGACCGGTTCGTCCGGACGGCAATAGCTGGGATGTTCTGTTCTACGCGAACGTCTCGGGGAGCAGTAGCGCATCAGGCAAAGACGCCGAGGAGAACGTGAGTGAAATTCTCGCTGTTGGACTTGATGGGGATGTTGATGATGCCGGCGCAAAGGTTCGCGATAATCAGGCTGTAACCGCACCCATGGCCGTCGTCGAACCCACGGAGGTCGTCGATGGATGATTGTGAACAAGGCGTTCGTCCACCGAGGGGGGCAGGGTTCGGCGACGATATGGAGTCAAAAGGGAAATTATTATTAGTGCGTATTCCAACTGTGAGTCTCACGAAATCTAGCTACTTCGTCGCCCCTTCCCAGACAGCCTCGTTGCATACCGAACAGGATGACGATAACTTCGACGACGAGTTCATTCGCATCTCCGACGTAGAATGGGCAGAGAGACGCCTCATCGAGTGGCCAGATCCGTGCAAGTGCCGTCCCGACCGCAATGGCTGTTGCGTGGCTGAGAAGTGCGAGCTAGTAGCGCAACAGGTGGAGTGTCCGCCCGAGTGCCCGGTGGGGGCCATGTGCCGCAACAAACGGATCCAAAACAAACAGTGGAAAAAGGTGGGGGTGTTCGACGCCGGACTGAAGGGACGGGGGTTGATGGTGCTAGAGCGCTGCAAGAGAGGTGAGCTCGTCATCGAGTACCTGGGGGTGGAAGTACCGAGGCAGACCTCGGAGCCAATGCAATACCTTTTGAGGTTGGACGGCAATGTGCACATCGACGCCAGCCATCGCGGAAGCTTGGCCCGCTACATCAACCACTCTTGTGAGCCCAACTGCGTCGTGGAACGTTGGCGCGTGGCGGGCGTTACTCGCGCAGGCATCTTTGCAAAAAGAGTTATCCGCGAAGGGGAAGAGCTCACCTTCGACTACCAGTGGGACGCCGTGCCCGGCAGGGACAAGACCCCGTGCCACTGCGGCGCACGTACCTGCCGGCAGACCATCCAGCGTTAGATTGCAAGTCGAGCGCGTAACGTAATGAACATATTCCCAGATTGCATGAAGATTCGCCGACCGAGCCTGGCAGACCATCCAGCATCAGATTGCTAGTCGAGCGCGTAA
>CALZFZ010000030.1 GCA_945786965.1 uncultured Muriicola sp.
CATTCATGTTCCATGTGGAACTTTCTTGACACAAGGCGGTGAAGATTCCTGTCTTCAGCCACATCTTTGAAGCTGGTCCAAGGGCTGATCAGTGTCAGTGAGTGAAGTCCTTCAAGCAGTGCCACCTGAGACGCTACAGCAGCGCCCAGGCTGCGCCCTACCACGGAAACTTCCAGACTATGGGTTAGCCTGGTATGCACAAAATCTGTTTTGGAAAGTGGTATTACCTGGGTCTTATCCTGAAGACTACGAAAAGCCGATGAAAAAATGACTCGATCGTAATCTACTTCAAATCCCAAACGTGTCTCGTCCTGTTCTGTACGTAGTCTTTTGTGTGTATCCCTATAACGCTTTAATGAAAGTAATTGTTCCCAGTTCATTGTTTAAAAATTCCTGCAAGATACCTATTTTTAAAAGGGCCAAAAATGGTTGCAACTTAAAAATTGCGATTGGATGTTGACAGACTGTTTTCAATCATGATCAGCTTTTAATTCTAAATATTCGCTATTTTCAATTTTAATTATTAAGTGCCTGTTAAAGAATGTTTTAGAAACTACATGACGCATGACTGTCATGTTTTTTTTTAATAATGTTTAGAAAACATTCACTTAACATTGAGGTTGGTTATTTGCAGTGATAAAAAATCAAACTTATATGAAAACTAAAATATTTACATTAATATTTTTCTCACTCATTATTTTTTCTTCGAATTCTCAGGAAACCAACGCCCCTGCCTTTGGAAAGGGACTTTTTAATTTGGTAGGAAAGGATAGCAGCTGGACCATGAAAGTTGCTACCCGTATGCAGTTTTTAGCCATAGCAGAATGGCAGGAAGGTGCTGATGGGGGTCTCGTAGACCCTGAATCTAATATGCTGGTGCGAAGGGCACGACTAAAGTTCGACGGATTCGCATTCACCCCAAAACTAAAGTATAAGCTGGAATTAGGTCTCTCCAACAGGGATATATCCGGGGCCAGTGCTTTCACACGAAATACTCCAAGATATATTCTGGACGCGGTGGTTATGTGGAACTTTGCAGGAAATTTCGAACTATGGGCAGGACAAACCAAACTCCCGGGGAATATTGAACGGGTAATCTCATCAGGGAACCTGCAGCAGGTAGATCGCTCCCTGGTCAACAGCAGATTCAACATAGATCGTGATGTGGGTTTCCAGCTGAGGCACCACTTTAATATTTCTGAAAACTTCATGATCCGTGAAAAAATTGCGCTTTCCCAAGGTGAGGGACGCAACGTTACGCAAGGAAATGAAGGAGGGCATCAATACACAGGGCGACTGGAATTCTTGCCATTTGGTGAATTTGAAAGCAAGGGCGACTACAGCGGTAGTGATCTCAAGCGTGAGAAGAAGCCAAAACTAATGTTTGCCGTCAATTACGATATCAATAAAGACGCCGTTAAAACCAGAAGTAACCTGGGTTCCTATATGTTCAATGATACCGGATTATACGAGACTACCATCAATACTTTTTTCTTTGATGGCATGTTCAAATACAACGGATTCTCATTTATGTGGGAATATGCCAACCGCGATGCTGACGACCCTATAGCAAAGAATTCTGATGGAAGCCCAACCGGCGATATCGTCCAAGTGGGTAATGGTCTGAACCTTCAGTCAGGTTATTTATTCCCGAGCAATTGGGAGGTTTCCGGGAGATACACGAATATAAAACTCGATGAGGATATCACTGGTAGCACCCCTGAAGCACAATATACCTTGGGCCTTTCAAAATATATCGTGGGCCATAAATTAAAAGTGCAAACAGATCTAAGTTATCTTTCAGTGGACGGGGGTACAGATGAGTTGATGTATCGCTTACAATTCGATATTCATTTCTAGTAATAAAAAAACAAAAACAAATGAAAAATATTTCAATTATTATTTGCTGTGCCCTATTAACATTGGCATGCGGCGAAAAGAAGGTAAAAGAAACCCAGGGGGGAGATATTGCACAACTGGAAGGAACCATAAAGGTAGATGGTTCTAGTACTGTCTTCCCTGTAACTGAAGCAGTTGCTGAAGAGTTCAGAGCCGTTCAACCCAAGGTTAAAGTTACCATAGGTGTTTCGGGTACGGGCGGGGGTTTCAAGAAATTCTCAAGGGGAGAAACCAATATCTCCAATGCATCCCGTCCCATAAAGGACAAGGAAAAAGCAGCATGCGAAGAGAACAATATTACCTATTTGGAATTGGAGGTAGCCTATGATGGTTTGGCTGTTTTAGTAAATCCTGAAAACACTTGGGTAGACAGTTTTACAACCGAAGAACTAAAAAAAATATGGGAACCTGCAGCACAAGGTAAGATAATGAAATGGAATCAAATTCGCCCCGAATGGCCTAATGAGGAAATGCATTTGTTTGGACCTGGGGTAGCTTCGGGGACCTATGATTATTTCACAGAGGCTGTAGTAGGTAAAAGTGGTTCTAGCCGTGGTGATTTTACCGCTAGTGAGGACGATCATGTATTGGTTCAAGGCATTGCAGGGGATAAATATTCCCTGGGCTTTTTCGGGTTGGCCTATTATACGGAAAATAAGGACAAACTTAAATTAATAGGCGTTCATAATGGGTCCGAAGTTGTAAAACCTACCCTGGAAACGGTGAGCAATGGTAACTATTCTCCTTTATCGCGGCCATTGTTTATATATGTAAATAGTACTTCATTGGGGTCCCCGGAAGTAGTAGAATTTGTTAATTTCTACATAGATATGGCGGGTGAATTGTCTGAAGATGTTGGGTATATTCCTCTCCCTTCTGAGAATTATGATCAACAAAAAGCAAATTTCAAATCATTTGTTGAAAGGAACCAATAGACTTAAATGTTTTGAGGTAATCAGGGGCTAAATAGCCCCTGATTACCCTTTTTAATAGTTATTTGATGCGAAAAATAAAAGAACTGGTAATTGAAAAATCCCTTTTATCCAGTGCATTAATTACCATTGCCGTAACCATTGGAATCATTGCCGTACTCTCTATTGAAACCGTACGTTTTTTTAGCGAGGTCTCAATATTTGATTTTTTTACAGATACGCAATGGACTCCATTATTTACTGAAAAACACTTTGGAATACTCCCTTTGCTGTCAGGTACCTTGCTTACCTCGTTTATAGCAATAGCATTTGCATTACCTATTGGTTTATCGATCAGTATTTATTTAAGTGAATATGCCCCTAAAAGTTTTCGCAAAACCATAAAGCCGCTTTTGGAACTTCTGGCCGCTGTACCTACAGTAGTCTATGGATTTTTTGCGTTGGTTGTCGTTACCCCTTTTTTACAAGAGATCATACCCAATTTATCGGGATTTAATTCACTTTCTGCAGGCATAGTGATGGGAATTATGATTATCCCCTACATTTCTTCATTAAGTGAAGATGCCTTGCATGCAGTCCCCGGTTCTTTAAGGGAAGCATCTTTTGGGATGGGTGCCACAAGATTACAAACTGCTTTTA
>CALZFZ010000031.1 GCA_945786965.1 uncultured Muriicola sp.
CCAGGACAGCTCTATGAACGTAAGGAAGGCAATATTATCAGCAATGTTTACACCTATAAATTGATCAACAAGACCACCAAAAATGTTCCAGATGTAAGTTTTAAATTATTGTCTCATAAAGGACGAATTGCGGTGGTTACCCATAAGAATTTTGAGGTGCCGGCGGAACAACTTACCGAAGGGACTTTGTTTATTGAAATCAACAATGCTGCCTTAACCGGCGATAAGGATAAATTAAAAATAGGAGTGTACAGTGGTGACGAACTCATTGAAACTACAACCACAAGGTTTTTGGCTCCAAGAAGTTATCATTAAATCATTAGCTAGTAGACAAGAACATCTTAAATAAAATGGCATGAAAATAAATTGGGGTACAGGAATCGTCTTAGCATTCATAGGATTTATTGGATTTATCCTATTCTTTGTTATCCGAATGAGTATGGATGATAAGGCTAACCACGATTTGGTTACCAAAGACTATTATAAAAAAGAACTGCAATTTCAACAAGAAATCGATGCAGAAAAAGAGGCCAATGCCATGCCTGTAAAACTGCAAATACAGAAAACAGATAAGGGAGTTTTGATTGTTTTTCCAAAAGATCTGGCTCCTGCTGAAATTAAAGGAAACGTGTCCCTATACAGGCCATCTAATAAACACTTGGATTTTAACTTACCAATAAGTTTATCCAATACACATTTGCTCATACCTGACAAACGTTTGTTGGATGGTCGGTGGGACATTAAAGTGATGTGGACCTATAACGAAAAAGAATATATGGTAAAAAAGAGCATTACGTATTAAGAAGAGATCATGTTATACACGGCACTATTATTAGGACTTATGGGTAGTTTGCATTGCGTTGGCATGTGCGGGCCTATTGCCTTTATGTTGCCATTAGACAGGGGTAACCGATTAAAAATGTTCTCCCAGGTTTTTGTGTATCATTTTGGAAGGATAGCCGCGTATGCATTAATGGGTCTTGCTTTTGGCTTTTTTGGGAAAGGACTCTACGTATTTGGAGTGCAGCAAAATCTGTCCATTTTTATAGGGATTCTTATGATCCTTACCATTATAATTCCGCAGAAGATATTTAATAAATATCGTCTAACGCAGCCCATTTATAAAGTAATATCAAAGATTAAAGGTGGTTTGGGCAAAGCGCTTCAAAAGAAGACCGCGGATACATTTTTGACCATTGGTTTTTTAAATGGATTTCTGCCATGTGGCCTGGTATATATGGCACTTTTTGCTGCTATTGCCATGGCTTCGCCTCTTGAAGGTTCTCTTTATATGGCGCTGTTCGGAGTGGGAACTATTCCTTTAATGACAAGCGCTGCTTTCCTTGGAGGCGTATTAAAAACCCCTGTAAGAAAACGCATCCGCCAACTTATTCCCATATTTGTGGTGTTGGTTGGTATCCTTTTTATACTTCGTGGATTAGGTTTGGGTATCCCGTATGTTTCTCCTGCCCCTGTAGGGGAAGTGGTAACCGCAGAAATTGAATGCCATGAACCTTAATTTTTGGACAACAACAAAGATAAATTATAATATTAATAACCATTATAGAATGAAGATTGTCTCAAAGGCAGAAGCTGCCGCCCTCGTTAAGTCAGGAAACCGCATTTTTTTACAAGGAGCAGCCATGACCCCAAATACATTGATGAACGCTATTTGTGATCGTTATCAGGAACTCAGTGATGTCGAAATTATTTCGATCCATACGGAAGGGCAAGTTAATTACGCAACACCGCCTTATAACAAAGCCTTTAAAATAAATAGTTGTTTTGTGGGTGGCAATGTGCGCAGTGCCGTTAATACCAATAAGGGCGATTATATTCCTATTTTCTTAAGTGAAATTCACCTCCTCTTCAGGAGGAACATCCTTCCCTTAGATGTAGCACTAATTCAGGTCTCCCCACCAGACCTGCATGGCTACTGTTCCCTGGGTGTATCTGTAGATGTAACCCTCCCCGCCATACAAACTGCAAAGCTGGTCATCGCCCAGATCAACCCCCAGGTTCCCAGAACCCACGGTGACGGCATTATCCACTTTTCAGAGATCGATGCAGCTATAGAGATCGATGAATCCTTGCACATACATCGCATGGGGGAAATATCTGAGATTGAACATAAAATTGGAAAACATGTAGCCGATCTTATTGAGGATGGTGCTACCTTACAGCTTGGAATAGGGAACATACCGAACGCAGTGTTAACGAATTTATACAACCACAAAAGACTTGGGGTACATACCGAAATGTTTTCAGACGGACTCCTTCCTTTGGTGGAAAAGGGCGTTATTACGGGAGAAGAAAAGACCTTAAAATCCGGGAGAATCGTAACTAGTTTTGCCGCTGGATCGCAGGCCTTATACGACTTCGTAGATGATAATCCCATTGTGAATTTCAAAGAAGCTGCCTATACCAATGATACCAACGTGATCCTGCAAAACCCGAAAGTGACGGCCATTAACAGTGCCATTGAGATTGATTTGACAGGGCAAATATGCGCAGACAGTGTTGGAATCAAACAGATTTCAGGGGTAGGAGGACAAATGGATTTTATCCGGGCAGCTTCCCTATCCAAAGGGGGGAAACCTATTTTCGCCTTTACCTCTCAAACTAAAAATGGGGCCTCTAAAATAACTCCCTTATTGAAAGAAGGTGCAGGTGTAACAACAACCAGGGCACACGTGCATTATGTTGCCACTGAGTATGGTGTAGTGAATCTTTTTGGGAAAAATCTGCACCAACGTGCGAAAGCGCTGATTTCCATAGCGCATCCCAACCATAGAGAGGCACTGGCCAGAGCAGCTTATGAACGATTTGAACGGGATTAATCTAATTCAATTGAATGCGGCTAAATAATTATATAGACCATACGCTACTAAAATCCTTAGCAACCGAAGCGGATATAGAGACTTTATGTGCCGAGGCCGTCCAATTTGAGTTTTATGCGGTTTGTGTGAATAGTTGTTATGTACCTTTGGTTAAGAAAAAAGTTAGCAATAGCAAGGTTAAGCTGGCAGCCGTTATTGGGTTTCCCTTAGGGTCCGTGGCAACTGAAGTAAAGGTGGCCGAAGCAGTTTATTGTGTACAGATGGGTGCCGATGAAATTGATATGGTGCTAAATCTAGGATGGTTTAAATCTGGTAGGCATAGGTTGATTGTGGAAGAAATCAAAAAAATAAAATCCGCTATCGGCACCAGTGTCCTGAAAGTAATTATTGAAACCTGTTATTTAACACAGCAGGAGATCATCAAAGCTTGTGAGTTAACTCTTGAGGGGGGAGCCGACTTTGTTAAAACCTCAACCGGTTTTGGGACTGGTGGAGCCACCTTTAAAGACGTGGAAACTATGCAAAAAGCTATTGGCGGCAAATTAAAGATCAAAGCGTCCGGTGGCATACGAG
>CALZFZ010000032.1 GCA_945786965.1 uncultured Muriicola sp.
CATTGTTCCATTGATGTATGGCGGTGGTTAGTTCGAGACCGGGGCCGGTGGCTCTGCTCCAACACACGTTGAACAGTTCATGGAAGAATGTCACCTGCGATGGGATTACCTAGGTGAATTTTTAGCCCTGGCTGTTTCACTGGATTTTTATGGAACAAAAAATAAAAACAATAAGGCCAATGTACTGGCAGAGGCTCTGGATGATGCAACGGAAAAATTCTTAAATAATGACAGGTCGCCCTCAAGAAAAGTAGGCGAACTGGATACTCGTGGTAGTCATTTTTATTTGGCACTATATTGGGCTCAGGCTTTAGCGAATCAGGAGAACGATCCCGAACTTCAAAAGACGTTTAAAAAAGTAGCTGGAGCGTTGGAAAAAAGTACGGATCAAATTTTGGAAGAATTGAAAAACGCCCAAGGGGCTTCACAGGATATAGGGGGTTATTATAAACCCAACCCCGAACTTATAGCAAAAGCGATGCGCCCAAGTGCTGTTTTTAATAGCGTTTTAGCCAATGAATTATAGAGACGTCCAGTAAATTTTCGCTGCCTTCGTCCTGCTTTTGGGATTTTACTCATTGTTTCTATTAAGAATTAGGTCCCATTGGGGTATTCTTACTATTTTTAAAAAAAATCGCATGTTGCAACGGTTGCGGCAGTTATTGCCAATCATCTGTGTCTCTTTACCCCTACTCTTATACTCTCAAACGAAATACACAATTAGCGGCATTATCAGTGAAGCATCAAGTAATGAAACACTTATTGGAGTCACCATTGCCATTCCCGCATTAAGAACAGGAGTAACCACCAATGAATATGGATTCTATTCCCTGACGTTACCGGAAGGGGTATATGAGCTGCAAATAAGTTATTTGGGCTATCAGGACCTAATTAGTACCGTTTCTTTCACAAGCGACCAGAAAATTAACTTTCAATTGGCCGAACAAGCAGAGGAATTGGAAGAAGTGGTAGTTATAGAGAATGCTGAAAAGCTCAATATCAGCAAGCCGCAGATGAGTGTTAATTCGCTCTCCGTAAAAACAATCAAGAATATTCCTGTTGTATTAGGAGAAGCAGATATCATAAAATCGCTCTTGTTGCTCCCCGGAGTCAGCAATGCCGGGGAGGGTGCATCGGGCTTCAATGTTCGTGGCGGAGCAGCTGATCAAAACCTGATCCTGTTAGACGAGGCAACCATTTTCAATTCCTCCCACCTCTTCGGATTTTTCTCGGTATTTAACCCGGATGCCATCAAGGACGTTAAGCTTTTCAAAGGAGCCATCCCTTCCCGATACGGGGGTCGTGTATCATCGGTCCTGGAGATATTTCAAAAAGAGGGTAATACCAGGGAATTCAAAATGAATGGGGGCATTGGTGTCGTTGCAAGTCGCCTTTTGGCAGAAGGTCCCATTGTAAAGGATAAAGCCGGTTTTCTTATAGGGGGAAGGGCCTCATATGCACATTTATTTCTTCCGCTTTTCAATGTTGATAATACCGCTTATTTCTATGACTTAAACACCAAACTGAATTATAAGGTAAACGACAATAACAATCTGTATCTTTCCGGCTATTTTGGACGCGATGTATTTGCAATTTCAAATAATTTTGAAAATATCTATGGCAACAGCGTCCTGAACTTGCGATGGAATCACCTTTTTTCCGATAAGTTATTCAGTAACCTCTCGCTCATCTATTCTGATTTTTACTATGGCCTGGAACTCAACTTTGTCGGGTTTAAATGGAATTCAGGGATCCAGAATTTCAACATAAAATACGACCTGAAGCACTATCTGAGCGATACATTTCAGATCAACTATGGGTTCAATGGTATCTACTATACCTTCAACCCCGGCAAAATAGTCCCGAATGGTCCTGATTCCGGGATACTAGAGGAGCAATTGATTAAAAAATATGCCAACGAATTTGCGATTTATGTGGATTTTGAACAGTCACTCTCTGAAAAATTAAGTGTACAATACGGCCTTCGGTTGAGTCATTTTATTCGTCGTGGTCAGGATGAAATTAATGTTTACGAAAATGACAATCCGGTTATTTTTGATCCATTTCTACTGGTCTATCAGGAAGCATCCCCTACAGGAACCATAAATCCCAAGCGCAAGGATCGATTGGCCACCTATACCAACCTGGAGCCCAGAATAGCCCTTGCGTATACTATAGATCCTGATAACTCCATAAAAATGAGTTATACCCGGATCTCTCAATACCTGCATCTATTGTCGAACACAAGTTCCCCCACTCCGTTAGATGTCTGGACCCCCAGCGGACCCTTTGTAAAACCGCAGCTATGAGATCAATACGCCCTGGGTTACTTTCGGAATATTAATGAAGGCAACTATTCATTTGAAACTGAAGTTTTTTACAAAGACATACAGAACAGGATCGATTACATAGATGGTGCGAATTTAATTGCCAACAATGCTATTGAACAGGTAATTTTAAATGGCAATGCCAGGGCATATGGCCTGGAAATACTGTTGCGTAAAAATGAAGGCCGGTTTAAGGGTTGGTTGGCCTATACCCTTTCGCGTTCCGAACAGCGAACCCCGGGCAGGGAACCTTTTGAAGACACCGGCAGGTCTGACAGGGAAACTGGAATAAATTTTGGCGAGTGGTATAGCACTCCGTATGATAAAACCCATGATATCTCTTTATACGGAAGCTACGATCTCAATAAAAAATGGAGTTTTAATACAAATTTTATTTATCAGACAGGGCAGCCTACGAATTATCCGGTCGGAAAATTCGAGTTCCAGGGGCTAACGGTCCCTTTTTACGGGCTCCGGAATAAAGAACGATTACCAGATTATCATAGAATTGACATTGCTGCCACCCTAACACCCAAAAAGAATACCGGCAGGTCCTGGCAGGCAGAATGGGTTTTTAGTATCTACAACCTATACAGTCGCAGAAATGCAGCATCTGTTAATTTTAGACGCAACCAGGATACAGGTGCCAATGAGGCCATACGAACCTCCATTTTTGGAATTGTTCCTGCAGTAACCTATAATTTTAAATTTTAATGCACCTATGAAAAAATGTGTATACCTATTGCTTGTTTTAATGCTGCACACCGCCTGTGAGGATGTCATTGAGGTTGATTTATCTGATCAGGAAACCAGGCTGGTCGTGGACGGTCTGATACGCGTAGATATTGATGAATTTTTTATTCCGGTAGAAGTTAAATTATCATTATCCAGCAATTTTTTCGATGAAAATATCCCCACTTCGGCCGAAAGTGTAATTATCCGCTATGAGGAAATTGAAAACAATGTTGTAATATTTATGGGCTCTTCAACCCTTGCTGAAACAGCACCCGGTTCCGGTATTTATGTCCCCGATCCTAATTTTTCATCAGACCAAAGGATCCCAACGAGCGTTCTGGATCGTAATCTTATTTTTTCTTTATTTGTACGTCATCAAAACCGGCTGTACCTGGCCAGGACGCCGTATGCTTCCGCCGTTCCCATAAATAGTTTGAGGCAGGACGATGGAAGCCTTTTTAATGGTGATGAAACCGAGATCGTTGTAAATTTTACGGACGATCCTGAACAAAATAACTATTACCTATTCGATTTTGATTTTGGTGAATACCTGGTAACTGAAGATGAGTTTTTTCAGGGACAGGTATTTGAATTTTCCTTCTTTTATGATCAGCGATTTGATCCGGAGACAACCATAGACATCAGTATCCTTGGTGCAGATCAAACTTTCTACAATTATATGGACCTGCTTATTGAACAAAGCGGTGACTTCCAAGGGCCTTTTCAAACACCTGTTACCACGGTACGAGGGAATATTTTTGACATAACCGACCTGGACAATATAAACGTTTTTGACAATGTAGATCAACCCGATGTATTTCCTCTGGGATATTTTGCCATTGTTCAGGAATATAAAAGCAGTATTACGATTAATTAAAGGAAGGTAATTTCAGTATTGCCCTTTTCGGGATGTCATGAATTTATACATGGTGTCTTCAACCAATTTGCCTGCATTTTCCATGCTGTAGGCGATGGGTTTTGAATGATCCCGTATTTCGAATACTTCTTCTAAACCATTATCAAGATATAGCTGTTTGTCTAACTCCAAAGCGCCGCAAACTGCCACGACCGGAATTTGATATTTTTTACCCAGTTCAATTACGCCGTGGATTAATTTTCCACTAAGGGTTTGCCTATCAATTTTACCTTCTCCCGTAACTATTAAATCTATATGCTGACTTTGGAATAACGTATGGATATCTGTAAGGTTAAGCATAAAATCGATCCCACTGAGGAATTTGGCTCCCAAAAAGGACATGAGGCCATAGGCTGCTCCCCCGGCCGCACCGGAGCCCGGTACAAGGGCATTTTTTTTCTGGAGTTGCGATTGTGTAAGGGTATCTAAGTGTTTTAAGCCCTCATCAAGAAGGCCAATTTCTTTGTCCGATGCCCCTTTTTGCTGTGCATATACAAAAGCAGCCCCATTGGGCCCATGTAAGGGATTATTCACGTCGTTTACAGCGTAGAAGGAAACATTCTTAACTTGTTTTAATACTTTCTCGGAAGCTATTGTATGAATTTTATGTAAACCCTCCCCGGTGGTCTTCACGCGTTTGCCCATTGCATCGATAAAGGTATACCCCAAAGCTTCGGCTATTCCCGTACCCCCGTCAGTGGTAGCACTACCCCCCAAACCCAGAAAGATTTTTGTGGCCCCCTGAGTTATGGCATGC
>CALZFZ010000033.1 GCA_945786965.1 uncultured Muriicola sp.
GACCTTCGCCAGATTCTGGCCTTATTTGAAGGAATATTGGATAAGATTGGACTGGTGATCAATTTTATGGCGCTTTTGAGTATCCTGACCGGTGTTATTGTCCTGATTGGTGCTGTAAGTACCAGTAAGTATCAGCGAATCAGGGAAAGTGTTTTATTAAGGACCATTGGGGCGCAGAGCAGGCAACTTTTGAAAATTTCATTTTTGGAATATGCCTTTTTAGGGGCTTTGGGAAGTTTAACAGGCATCCTCTTATCTTTAATTAGCAGCTTTCTTCTGGGTACCCTGGTATTTGAAGACCCGTTTATACCTTCGTCAGAGCCCTTTACGATCTTGCTTCCGGGGATCACAATTCTTGTAATTTGTATCGGACTATTTAATAGCCGAACGGTTCTGAACAGTCCTCCTTTGGAAGTTTTACGCAAAGAGGCCCGGTAATCAGGTAATGCTTACGCCATTACTTTTTGAAGTGCCTGCCCAAATGCCTTCATTTCTTCCATGGTGCCCGTACTAACCCTTGCCCAGGTGTTCATAGGAGGAAACGGCCTGCCTATGAGCACATTTTCTTTTTGCATTTGGGATATCATTTCCTGTATTGGCCTACCCGTTTTAAAGAAAACGAAGTTTGTATGTGAAGGAATATAAGGCATTCCCAGTCCATCGAGTGTTTTGTATATATGTTGTTTGGCTTCCGTGTTTTTCATCAAACTGAACTTGTAAAAATCATCGTCCTTCAATGCTTCCTTGGCAGCTTCAATGGCTAATATATTGGTATTTGCCATCACAGCAGCTTTTAATCGCGATGCGATATCGGGCCTGGCGATAAGATATCCTATCCTGAGCCCTGCCATTCCATATACCTTTGAAAAAGTTTTTGATACAATAACGTTCCGGTCCTGCTTAACCAATTCTACCATAGAAGGATAATCCGCTTCCGTAATAAAGTCGTAATAGGCTTCATCGCTAAATATAACTGCCTCGTCATCATGGGAAGTACAAAAATCTCTTAGCATATCTTTATCAAGCAGGGTACCTGTAGGATTGTTTGGATTACAAATAAATATCAACCGTGTTTTACTGGTAACTCTTTTACTCATGGCTTCTAAGTCGTGCTCCATATTATCATTCAGAGGCACCCGATGTATATAGGCGCCAAAGGTTTCGGCATAGCGTAACATGGCCTGAAAAGTAGGGTCGGCAGCAATAACCTCACCTCCTCCGAGGCCATAAACCAGCCCAGTGGCTTTGAGACCTTCCGTAGAACCTCCGGTTACAACTATGCAGTCTTTAGATACGCCTTCCTTGGCGGCTATATCGTGCACAAGGCCGGTAAGATTACTAAAAGGATACCTGCATGCCACATCAAAAGAATTTGTGATAACGGAACGGACCCTTTTCGAGGGGCCGTAGGGATTCTCATTGGAGCTGAGTTTTATAGGACCGTCTATGGAATATGGCCTTGCAGAATATTCTAACGCCATCCCGTTTAAACCACCTAACAAAGTAAATCCACTGGTTAATCCTACGGTTTTAAGCCATTGTCTTCTATCAACGTTTTTCATAAGATGCGTTTTGATAGAAGAAGATACAAATATTATTGAAAGTGTATTGTAAAATGGACCAAATCCTGCTTTAGAATTTATATAACTGAAAATTTCAGGAATAAAGCATCCTGGACTTAATGAAGCAAGTTATATGGACTTCTCAGCAGCTAAATTTTAGAAAAAGATAAGGGATCTTAGTAAAGCGTGTTTGAAATGAATATGGCGATAATTAACAACACCATGGCAAAGTTTATGATAAAGGCAATCACCTTCTTTTCATCAACAGGTTCATTCCTGCCCTTGTATAAGATTATGGTACCAACGATACCCAGCAGACCGGAGAGGACCACAGGCAACCCAAACAGATATCTAGACAGTGATGGGCTCGTATTAATGATCACAGCCAATGCAGCCAGTGTAAGCAAACATAATATGAGTTTGCTTAGATTATAAGATTGCGTAGTGTACTTGCTTTCTGTAGCCATATACCTAGTATTTATATTATAAGGTTCAGATAACCTTAATATTCACTTTTAATCCTTCTATAATCCCAATGATGCTTTGGACTGTTTCATGCAGATAATGCTTAATGACCACATGAGGTATTCGTATAGTGGTAAAACCATTTTTGAAAGAATGCATAGTTTCTTCCAAATTGTTCATGGCTTGTTCATGCGTAAGCATCTGATATTCGGTCTCTATTTCAATATTCAATTTTACCCGTGAAATAGCAATATCGACTGATTTCTTTCCATCCCACCACTCAAGCATTGGATAGACCCCTATTTCTTTCAGGGCATAATACAATCGTATGGCTCCCAGCGGGGTGTTGTTAACTTTGATAAGCTTATCGAGTCGCCTCGTATGTTTAGAACACAATTCCACGCCATAGGTTTCCATGGAGGCTTTGTGATCTAAATAACTAAGTTCTTTCTTACATTCTAAACAGGTCATGCAGGTAGGTCAAATAAGATTTGGGTCTATTATAACAGACAGAATTTTGGATTATTTTATGTTATCGATGAACGGACCCCTGTTTTTAGACGAACTGCATTTTTTTAGACGAACTGCACCTTTTTTAACATTTAACAGGTAAAATTTAAGCAAGTGGCTCTTTCATTTTTCGGTAAAGATTTATTTTTAGTGTACTTTCCATCTTCTTAAATAAATTAAGCTGTGTTTAAAAAGATAGGTCC
>CALZFZ010000034.1 GCA_945786965.1 uncultured Muriicola sp.
AAACAACGTCAATGAAAAACATTTTTTTGTTCATAGTCATTGCCTGTACGACGATGCTGGATGCTCAAGCACAACAATTCAAGGTAATTACCAGTGTAGAATCTATTGTCCCGAATGGCCTGGGAAGGTCACGGATAATAAACGCGCTGGAAGATAAGGATTATAAGGAATTTACCAGTGTACAAACCGAAGAGGACAATACCCGGAACAAATCGGATCGTGGCGAGATCCGGGTTAAAAATTTCGAAGAAACCAAATTGTTAAACTTTTACAATCTGGGTGGCATCCGGTTTCAGAATATAGCAGCCAACGACGCTGTAATTACATCCATGATCAATACCATGGTAGCTGAAGGATGGGACCTCGTATTTGTAACAAGTGCCGTTGAAAGTGAAAGCGGCAAAGATGATGGTCAGGGTATTTTTATTACCCGGTACATCTTTAAAAAATAGGCCTACAAGCGTATAAAATAATAACCCTGATCGAAAGATCAGGGTTATTTTCATTTATAGTGTATAGTGTAATACAAAACTTAATCCTTGATATAAACGCGGCCACCGGCCAGGGTATTCTTATTTACTTGCTTGGGATTGCCATATACATACACATCTCCACCGGCTCTTACGTTAATATCTACTTGCTCGGAAGCGCTTAAAGTAGCCTCTCCACCTGCCAATATTTTTATACTGCTGTAAGACGTTTTTAGTTCCCTACCTTCAAAAATACCGCCTGTATTCAATACTATCACTTGATTTTTGGCAAGGCCTGCTGCCTCAACAATACCGCCTGTAACAGCGCGTACGTCGACATTTTCGACTTCCATCCCCACTTTGATCTGTGCTCCCTCCTGGGCCTTTAAGATCAGGTTTTCCTTAACAATGGTTTCATTGCAAACGATCTTAGCGCCTTCATTTCCATCAATAATATCCAGGTCCGTATAGTATACTTCGATCAACGTATCTTCCCCCTGAAATTTCTTCTCTAGTTGCATTCGCAACTTCAAGGTTTCGTCCTTATTGACAAATACGATATCGTCCACATTGCTTCCTTTGATCAGGATTCGATTCTCATGTGATTTAATAAGGTTTACCTCGATTAAATCATACACTTTGATCTCACGGAAATCGCCAACTTCTTTATCAAGAATCCGTTGTCCGAATGCACCGGAAACCATCACTATCATAGCCAAGGTAAGAAAGCTTTTCATTGTTCTTATTTTTAGAGTTACCCTAAAGATGCAACAAAAAACAAATTGTTACAGTTACCAAGACTGATTCTTTAAATCTTCCTTTCACTATGAATTTAAGATCTTTTCCTGATGATTGATAGATTCCTGGTGAATGGCCTTAAACATTTTAAGAACAAACTCCTCGCTTAGTCCTTTCGCCTCTCCTTCGAGGATCATTTTTCCTAGAATAGAATTCCACCGCGTAGTTTGTAAAACGGCCACATTCTTTTGTTTTTTTAGTTCCCCGATCCCGTCGGATACTTTCATCCGTTTCCCAAGGATATCGATCAACTGGTTATCGATGATATCGATCTGAGCACGCAGATTACTTAAGTCTTTCTTATATCCGGCTTCCTCATCAGTTTCCTTTCTTATCTTTAAATCTTCCATAATCTGAACCAGTTTTTTAGGTGTTACCTGTTGTGCGGCATCGCTCCAGGCCTTTTCAGGATCGCAATGCGTCTCTATCATAAGCCCATCGAAGTTTAGATCTAATGCGGTCTGGGAAACATCAAAAATCATATCCCTTTTTCCGGTAATATGAGACGGGTCATTTATCAATGGCAGATCAGGGAATTTAGTCTGCAATTCAATGGCCAGCTGCCATTCCGGAATGTTTCTGTATTTGGATTTTTCATAGGAAGAAAAGCCCCTGTGAATTACCCCCAGGTTTTTGATGTTGGATTTGTACAGGCGTTCTACAGCCCCTAACCACAACGACAGATCAGGGTTTACCGGGTTCTTTACCAATACGACCTTATCGGTGCCTTCAAGGGCCTCTGCAATTTCCTGCACAATAAAAGGGCTTACCGTAGAACGGGCTCCTATCCACAGCAGATCAATATCGTGTTCCAAGGCCAGATCTACATGGGCTTTGTTGGCCACTTCGGTTGCAGTTTTTAGGCCTGTTTCTTTCTTTACATTTTGCAGCCATTTTAGGCCAATAGCACCTACCCCTTCAAAATTTCCAGGTCGGGTTCGTGGTTTCCATATTCCGGCTCGGAAATAATTTACATCCGTATCCTTTAGCTCATGCGCTATTTTTAATACCTGTCCCTCGGTTTCCGCACTGCACGGACCTGCGATTACGAGCGGGTGCGATAAGGCCATTTCATCTAACCAGTTCCTTAATTCCTTTGAATTCTCCATAGTTTCTTTAAATTATATTCTGTGGTATGTCTTTTAATATCTCCTTTATTTTATTGGTATCATCCATCTCTTTAAAGATGCCGTCAAAATCGTTCTTTATTAATTTTTGTTTAAATTCTTCCAAATTCTGTATGTACTCATTAAGCGTTTCTACTACATTCTCTTTATTTTGTTCAAATATGGGTGTCCACATTGCAGGAGAACTTTTGGCAAGCCGTACCGTACTTTCAAATCCACTTCCGGCCATATCGAAGATGTCCCTTTCATTCTTTTCTTTCTCTATGACCGTTTTACCGAGCATAAACGAGCTAATGTGCGATAAATGGGACATATAGGCAATGTGTTTATCATGCGCCTCCGGATTCATATATCGGATACGCATTCCCAGTTTTGTGAAGATATCATGTGCTTTTTCCTGTAACTTAAAGGCGGTTTTTTCTACTTCACAAATAATATTGGTCTTTTTATTAAAAAGTCCTTCCATGGCAGCGGTTGGCCCTGAAAATTCAGTACCTGCGATGGGATGGCATGCCAGGAAATTTCGTCTCTTTGGATGTTCTTGTACTTTTTTGCAAATAAGGGCTTTGGTAGAACCGACATCGATCACAACCGCCTGGTCGCTCACGGTATCCAAAAGGTTTGGCAAAACCTCAACGGCAGTATCTACAGGGATACTCAGGATAACCACATCGGCCCTTTTTAAGGCCTTTTCATCTCCAACTGAACTGATCAACCCAAGCTCTATAGCTTTCTTTACATGCTCCGAATTGGTATCAATACCAGCTATTTCGGTAAGTGCATAGGCTTTTTTAATATCCCATGCCATTGAACCTCCTATTAATCCGATACCAATAACAACTACCTTCATATCCTACTTTTTATTAAATCGCTTAATGGCTTCATTGATCTTTTCAGTAGTAACACAGAGGGAAAAACGAATATAACCCTCACCACTGCTCCCAAAAATGGTTCCTGGGGCTATAAATATGTTCTTTTCATACAAAACCTGATCTATAAATTCTTCTGATGACGGAGTACCGGCGGGTAATTTCGCCCAGACAAACATCCCCACGGCCTTTGGATCATATGTGCAATCCAAAAGGTCTGCCAGTTGAAACATGAGGACTCTTCTGGAGGTATATACCGAATCGAGATGTTCGAACCAGTCCAAACCGCTCCTGAGGGCCTCAATAGCCCCTTTTTGAATTCCGTAGAACATCCCTGAATCCATGTTACTTTTCACCTTTAATATAGCATCGATATGAGTCCTGTTTCCCAGGACCATTCCCACTCGCCATCCCGCCATATTAAATGATTGACTTAGCGAATTTAGCTCCAGGGATACTTCTTTGGCCCCTTTGACCTGCAAAATGCTGGTGGGGTTGGTACCAAGTACAAAACTATACGGATTGTCGTTTACCAATAAAATATGATGCTGTTTTGCGAAGGCCACCAATGCTTTCAGTTGCTCTAAATTTGCCGTTGCCCCTGTGGGCATATGAGGGTAACTAACCCACATGAGTTTTACCCTGCTCAGATCCTGATTTGAAAGCGATTCCAGATTTGGAAACCAACGTTCCTCTGCGGATAAATCGTAACTCCTAGGTACGGCCCCAACTAATTTACTAACCGCACTATACGTAGGGTATCCCGGATTCGGGATCAATACCTCATCTCCAGGGTTTAAAAAGGCCATACTAATGTGCATAATCCCTTCCTTGGACCCCATTAGTGGTAGTATTTCGCTGGCAGGATCGGCTATTACTCCAAACTTTTCACTGTAAAAATTGGCAATGGCTTGTCTTAAATCCGGTAAGCCCTGATAACTTTGGTACTGGTGTGCCCCAGCATCTTCTATAGCTTCTTTCAGGGTAGTCATCACAGCCTCTGAAGGTTTCAGGTCCGGACTGCCGATCCCCATATTGATTATAGGGCGACCTTCTGCTATAAGACCCCTTACTTCACGCAGTTTTTTGGAGAAGTAGTATTCTTCAATGGTATGCAAGCGATTCGCTGTCTGTATCATAGTCTTGCATTTTTATACTCACCCAATACTTTAAATTCTTCAGACATAATGTTCAGTAGCGATTTGGCCTTATCGAAATGATCATAGGTTTCAAAGGTTATATCTACAAAAAAGGCATATTTCCAGGGGGTTTCAATTATAGGGAGTGATTGGATCTTTGTAAGGTTCAAATTACAATCACTCATTACGTTTAAAACCGCAGCCAAACTTCCTCTTTTGTGATCTGTAATAAACCGGATAGATGCCTTGTTGATTTCCTCCTTGGGGATTTCCTTATTTATAGTTTTAACAATGATAAAACGGGTTGCATTGTTCTTGATAGTTTGTATTTCCGATGCAATGATCTCCAATCCGTATAGATCGGCAGCTACCTTAGGAGCAATAGCGGCCACATCTTTTAATTGCTGATCCTGAATACGTTTAGCCGTTTCGGCTGTATCCACATCCTCGACCATTTTTATATGCGGCTGCGTTTTTAAATACTCACGACATTGCAACAAGGCCATGGGATGTGAACGAACTTCTTTTATGTCGTTCAATTTCCGGCCTTTTAAAACCATCAGGTTGTGATGGATATTCAGATAATGCTCCCCAATAATGTGCAAATTATTTTGGTAGACCAGGGCGTAGTTTGGAATAATAGAACCTGCAATGGAGTTTTCGATCGCCATCACCCCTTTATCTGCACTACCATCCAATAATTGATCTACCAGCCCGTGGAACGAAAGGCATTCTACTAAATCGATGGTGTCATTAAAATATTCCCTTGCCACCTGATGGTGGTTAGATCCTTTAATACCCTGAATGGCAATTCGCTTTATCACTTTAAAATATGATTCAAAAAAAAAGCCCCGTTTTATACGGGACTTCTATAGTTATCGTTTCACAATTACCTACAACCGTCCCGCACCTCTTTGGTAAAAGAAGTAAAAATAGAACCCGTTCCAGAAATAATTGCGTGTCATTTTCTTAATAATCTGTGGCTAAGGTAATTATTAAATTGAAAAATCAAATGGAATGCCATTCTTTTTTTGAATGTCCTTAAATTTTATTTTTTTGTTGCGGATAATCTTTTAAAAATTCCCATATGCTGAGAATTTAATAATTCCAGTCCTTTAATTTTCTAATGTAGATATGCTAATCCCAAGCTAATATGACCATAAGAATTGTGTAAAAATTCGTCCTGATTTCTTTTGGCATTGTTTATTTTTACCGAATATTTATCGAAATAAATGTCTATTACGGTTCATAATATTACTAAATCCTTTGGAAATCAAAAAGCATTGAACGACGTCTCTTTTGATATTCAAAAGGGGGAGGTAGTGGGCTTTTTAGGTCCAAATGGTGCAGGAAAATCGACCTTAATGAAGATCCTGACCACCTACCACAGGGCCGATACAGTGAAGGCTTTGGTAAATGGTCATGATGTTGTAAGTGAGGCCCGTGAGGTGCAAACGAGTATTGGGTATTTACCCGAGCATAATCCAT
>CALZFZ010000035.1 GCA_945786965.1 uncultured Muriicola sp.
CGGTACAAATCCCGATGAAATTGAGGAGCTTCTTCAAGACCTGGCTATTTTAAAAGCGTCCTATCTGGATTCCCAATAATCACATCAAATGAGCTTAGTAATACTGCCTTCTGTTCCGGGGTTATATAAATTCAAATTAGCCCATTTTTCTGAGTTTTTTCTCCTATTTTTGTCCTTACTTAAAATGAATCTAAATAAAAATTGGCCATAACAGTTGCAGATCTAAAGCTCGGACAGCGGGGAATCATCAAAGAATTTGCATATGATGTACTTCCCATTAAACTACTCGAATTGGGTTGCTTGCCCGGGAACGAGGTAGAAATGGTACAGGTAGCTCCATTTAAAGATCCTCTCTACATCAACGTCAATGGCTCACATATTGCCATCAGAAGATCCATGGCCATGCTTATAGAATTAGATGTTCTGGAAGATACAACAGCGGTATGAGTAAAAGCATCAATGTAGCACTCATTGGAAACCCCAATACCGGTAAAACCTCAGTGTTCAATCAACTTACAGGGCTGTATCAAAAAGTAGGCAATTACCCGGGTATAACGGTTGAAAAGAAAGAAGGGATTTGTAAACTACCCAGGGGGGTAAAAGCTCATATCCTGGACCTTCCGGGCACGTATAGCTTAAATACCACATCCCTGGATGAGAGTGTAGTTGTAGAATTGCTGTTAAACAGGAACGATAAAGACTTTCCCGATGTCGCTGTGGTCATTAGTGATGTAGAGAATTTAAAGCGGAATCTGTTTTTATTCACCCAGATAAAAGACCTTAAGATCCCTGCTATATTAGTTATAAACATGGCAGACAGGATGTCCCGAAAAGGGATCTCTTTGGATGTTGACCTGCTTGAAAAAAAACTCGATACGAAAATTGCTCTGGTCAGTACCCGTAAAAATACAGGGATAGATCGTATCAAGGAATTAATAGCCGATTATAAAAGCCTGTCTATACATCCCAATTTAGATACTACTACAATTGCTCCTGAATATTTTGATCGCCTTAAACGCACCTTCCCTAATGAGGATCTATATAAGCTATGGCTTGTCATAACCCAGGATGTGAATTTTATGCCCATCGAAAAAAAGCGGATCCAGGATACCAGTTCTTTTAGCACCAAATCCAAATCCGAGCTAAAAAGGCTGCAACAAAAAGAAACGATTCTCAGGTACAAATTTATTAATGGTATTTTAAAGGAAACCTATAAAGTAGATCTTAAGGCAGCCAGAGGTTTTAGGGCTACCCTTGACAAAATTCTTACCCATAAGGTCTTTGGTTATTTGATATTTTTTTTAATACTGTTGACCATTTTTCAGGCAATTTATGATTGGAGCAGCTATCCGATGGACTTTATTGATGAGCAATTCGCGGCGGCCAGTGAATGGGTCAAGAACACGCTTCCTCCCGGGGTTTTTACTAATTTAATTGCAGAAGGGATATTAGCAGGCATCGGGGGCATCGTCATTTTTATTCCCCAAATTGCTTTTTTATTTTTATTTATTGCCTTGTTGGAAGAATCGGGGTACATGAGCAGGGTTGTGTTTCTCATGGATAAACTGATGCGACCGTTTGGCCTAAGTGGAAAAAGCGTTGTCCCATTAATATCGGGGACCGCCTGTGCTATTCCGGCTGTTATGGCTACACGGAATATAGAAAACTGGAAAGAACGGCTCATCACCATTTTGGTTACCCCTTTCATAACCTGTTCTGCCAGGCTACCGGTATATCTTATTATAATTGCGTTGGTTATACCGGAGGGTAGGTTTATTGGGCTTAGTTACCAGGCATTAACCTTAATGCTTCTTTATATTATCGGGTTTCTCGCTGCAATTGTGTCGGCCATGGTACTACATAAAATACTTAAAATCAAAAGCAGGTCCTTTTTTGTAGTGGAAATGCCCAACTACAAATTGCCTTTAATCAAGAATGTTGTTTATACGGTAATTGAGAAAACCAAAAGCTTTGTATATGGTGCGGGTAAGATCATTTTGGCGATTTCAATCGTGCTGTGGTTCCTTGGATCTAACGGATATTCAGATAATTTTAATAATGCCGAAGAACTTGTTGAAACCAGGATAGAACAACAAGGCTTTACAGCGTATAATCAAGATGCTATTGATCTGGAACTCCTGGACTATGAACATGAACTTAGATCCATTTCTTCTGCAAGTTATGAATCCATAAAAGACTCTTTACAAGTAAAAGAACAATTCCTTGCTGCCCGGGCAATTAAGCAGGAAATAGCCGGTTTTAAATTAGAGAATTCTTACATAGGGCTTATGGGGAAGGCCATTGAACCTGTAGTGCAACCTTTAGGGTATGATTGGAAAATAGGGATCGCTGTACTCACTTCGTTTGCGGCAAGGGAAGTTTTTGTAGGTACGCTGGCTACCATCTATAGTGTTGGGAACGATGAGGAGGAAACCATAAAAAATCGGATGGCTGCCGAAGTAAATCCTGCAACAAAAGAGCCTCTTTTTAATTTAGCTTCAGGGATCTCATTACTGTTGTTTTATGCGTTTGCCATGCAATGCATGAGTACCCTGGCAGTGGTTAAAAGAGAGACCAATAGTTGGAAATGGCCACTGGCACAATTGGTATTTATGAGCGCTTTTGCGTATCTTGTAGCTTTAATCGCTTATCAACTCTTAAAATAAGAAAATGAGCCTTCAGATGATCTTTGTCTATATCACGTTGGTATTAGCTATTGGCTATTTAGCGAAGAAGTTTGTATTGCCCAAAAGGCTCTTTACTACAAAAAAGCCTCATTCATATGGCTGTGGGCAAGACGACTGTGGATGTAATTAGGTCTAAACGATATTCGCAATAAAAGAATAGAACAACAATCCCCAACCGCCGAGTAATAGCAATCCTCCTAAAGGGGTAACAGGACCCAGCCATTTCAATTTCTTACCCCTGGCTGCACTAATACACAAGGCATAGATACTGAATGAAAAAAGAAACACCCCCAGAATAAAACTATACCCTATGTAGGTTTCCAGTGATGTGGTAAACCCCAGGTTAAAGCCGAGAACTATTAAAAGAATACCATGATACATCTGGTATTTTATGCCGGTTTCAAAACTCTTTAATTGCTCTTCCGAAAAGGACTTCTTTAAGGCATGGGCGCCAAATGCGCCAAAAAGAACCGCCAGTAATCCGTACAATGCGCCTATCACCTGTACCAATAAGATCATATTCTAATTTTTGCTAAATATAATCATTACCACAGACAGGAAACGAATTGGTTTAGTATACCCGCTAATTAGTTGTACTCATTTTTTTAAGGCTATTTATTTGTTCTATCTTTAAAGAACTAAACCATTTTATAAAATGAAATTATATTCACTTTTTATCTTAAGTTTCCTTTTTATTATAGTTTCCTGTGGTTCCTCAAAAAGTACTACCTCCTCGGATGAGGTCCCGGCAAGCGAATCGCTGCAGGAGAAAAACAGGGTGGCCATTTCGCTTTTAAACCGGATTAGGCAATTACGCGGAGTGATCATTAGTAATGGGGTACCTGTCTTTAATAAGACGAGCAATTCCATGAATCCAGGGATCTCTGCAGAACCTTTGTACGTTTTGAATGGGTATCCCGTAGGGAATTCTTTTTGGGATATTAACCAGCTGGTCGATAATGTGAATGTAAAAAAGATCGAAACCCTTACAGGGTCCGATGCTTCCGTCTATGGCTCAAGAGGCGCTAATGGAGTTATCTTAATTACTACGAATTAGCCCGTGCTGTTCCTTCTTGCGTACACAATAGCATAGTTTAGCTAACTGTAACCCATTTTTTCAATGTCATTTAGAAATAAAATGCTATTGACAACCTCGCCCTTTTTACATACTTTCAACGGATAATATTTCTATATCATGAAAAAAATTCTCCTTCTTTTTGTCTTTTTAGTAGGATCTGAACTTTTTGGACAGGGTACACAATTGTTAAGACAACCAACTGTTTCAGCTTCAGAGATTGTATTTGTTTATGCGAATGATCTTTGGAAAGTACCCATTTCCGGAGGCAACGCAGAGCGCCTTACCAGCAATGAAGGATACGAATCTTCACCCCATTTCTCCTCTGATGGCTCATGGATCGCTTTTACAGCGGAATATGATGGGAATACTGATGTGTACGTCATGCCTTCTGAAGGGGGAGAGCCTATGCGCCTTACCTGGCATCCAAGCGGGGATTATGTACAGGGATGGACACCAGATGGCGAGGTGCTTTTCAGATCGGGCCGGGAATCTAAACCTACACAAACCAACAAATTATACAAGGTTGCTACTAATGGAGGGCTTCCGGAAGCCATAAATATCCCCAGAGCGGCCTATGGTGAGATTTCGCCGGATGGAAAAAGCATTGCTTATGTTCCCATAACATTCTGGGATCCTGAATGGCGAAATTATCGAGGCGGACAGGCGATGCCTATATGGATCGTAGACATGAATACTTATGAACTTACCCGAACACCGCAACCCACCAGGGAACGTCATTTGGATCCTGTATGGTTTAATAATACAGTATATTACCTCTCAGAACGCGACCTGGCAAGCAATATATGGTCGTATAACCTTACAACCAAGGAAGAGAAACAACATACCTTCCACAAAAAATTTGATGTTAAAAGTCTTGATTCGGGACCTAATACTATAGTTTATGAACAGGGTGGCTACCTTCATTTATTGAATCCTGCAGATGGTACCATAAAGCAATTAGTCATTACGGTACAAGGAGATATGAATTTTTCAAGACCAAGGTGGGAGTCTATCACCGGTAAAGATCTTACGAACGCCAACATTTCTCCTACAGGAAAACGAGCGCTATTTGAACATAGAGGTGAAGTATTTAGTGTGCCTAAAGAAAATGGAACCTATAGAAACCTGACCAATTCCCCGGGTGTAGCAGACCGGTATCCCGTATGGTCGCCTAAAGGAGACCAAATTGCTTGGTTTACGGATGCCAGTGGAGAGTACCAGTTAGTGGTATCCGATCAAAATGGTATGGAAAAAAGAACCTATGCCATCCCCAACCCAACTTTTTATTTCCAACCAGATTGGTCACCAGATGGATCTCATATTGCATTTTCCGATACAGATTATAATATATGGGTCGTAAATCTTTCATTAGGCACCAATCAAAAGATCGCAACAGATCGTTATGCCCACCCAAACAGGACAATGAATCCGGTTTGGTCTCCCGATAGTCAATGGCTGGCGTTTCCTAAACAACTCGACAGTCATTTTAAGGCGCTTTTTGCCTATAATATTGCATCAAAACAAACGGTGCAATTAACAGACGGGATGGCAGATGCAATCAGCCCGGTATGGGATGAAAATGGAAAATACCTGTATTTTCTTGCCAGCACAAATTATGGATTGCAATCTGGATGGTTAGATATGAGTTCCTATGATCCGCAGGTAACCAGGAATCTGTATGCCATTGTTCTTTCCAGTACCGATAAAGCACCCAACCTTCCAAAATCTGATGAAGAGGGCGGTGAAGCGGAGCCTGAAGAAGCTGAAAATGGGAAGAAGAAAAAAGGGAAAGAGAAAAAAGAGGACGACACCCCCGAAAAGAAAACTGTGAAAGTCAGTATCGATCCCCAGGGGGTATATTCCAGGATCATTCCTTTGAAGCTCGATGAAAGAAATTATGCGGCACTTATAAAAGGTCCCGAGCACACCGTGTTCATTGCAGAAAGTATTCCCAACAAACCTAATTACAAAATACACAGCTACGATGTTGTAAAAATGAAAGCAGAAGATTTCGGTGAGAAAATTTCACAGTTATTTACTTCCTTCGACAGGAAGAACATGCTGGTTC
>CALZFZ010000036.1 GCA_945786965.1 uncultured Muriicola sp.
AAAGAAAACTCGCTGTCTACCAATATTTCAATGAACTTATTCAATTCCAAAAAAAACCACTAAGCTATCACGCAAAGCGGGTGCAAATATAAAACCATTTTTTTGCTTGAACAACTACTAATGAGGAATTTTTCTTAATAATTTTTTTATTTGCGTAATCCCCTGTATATGAGGCATTATCGGATAATAATAAGCAGCAGATCCTTCTCTTTTTATTAGGAAAAGAAATTCCAGACCAGACCAAATCGTATCACAAAGTCTCTATACGGATAGTTTGGTGCTGCATAAAATGTGTTTCCCGTAAAGGAAGAATTGAAGTGTTCGGCCTTTATATAGACCCTTGTTTGCCGAATTTTAGCATTGATAAAAAAATCGAGCATCGGAAACTCGCCAAGTTCTTCCCTGTTCTGGATATAAAATTCCCCCAGTAAAGGATTGTAGGCGTCCATGGTATAACTGGTAAAGTATTTAAAAGTAACACCCGTCTGTAAAAACATCGCCTTCCTAAATACTTCCTTCGAATAATACAAGGTATTCCTTGTTACCAATTGAGGTACATTAAGCACCTGGTTGGTCTGCGAAACATTTTGATACATAATGGTATTGTTCAAAGCCCAGTTCCCGACCTTGAATTCCTTATTGTATTTTATTTTTAACAGGTTTACGGAATTACCCTCCTGCTTAGGTGTCACAAAGGCGTTTTCCTGACCATTTAAAATTTCCTGTTCCGAGGCATTTGAGGAAAAATAGGTATAGTTGTCCGTAGTTGCATACTGCAGCATCAGATCTCCCCAAACCTGCGACATTAAATTAAACTTAAGGCTGTTAACACTTTGCTTTTCAAAATTGTCTATGTTGTTCCAATTGTAGTTCTCGTATTCCGATTGATAAAGTAAATAATTAAAGTCGGGCATTCTGGATGAAGAATGCACACTGGCCTCTATCGAATTCCTGTCGTTTATTTGATAACTGGCACCGGCATCAAATATATTTCCGGTGAGTGCTCCGGAGATCCCATACGTTAGACCTCCATCTAATCTAAAGTTCCCAACTTGCTTATGATAAGTGCCTCCCAATGCAATTTCATCACCGCGTAATTTGTTAGGGATCTCTTCTGTAGCACTAATAAAAATGGAATTGAAATAATAATCGTACTGATACAGATTGGCAAACCCTTTTAAGGTTCCAAGTAGTTTATTGGAATAATCCAGGCTAAACTGATTGAATAGCGTTTTTAAGGTAGCCTTATCATCAATAGGCGTTATAATAGTGGACCCAAAATAATCGTTTTGTGCTGTTTGCATAAACTGGTAATACTTGGTCTCGTAACTAAACTGATGCCCTAATCCAAGGGAAGAAAAGCGTGTAGAATCCTTTATATGTGCCAGCGCATACCGATGATCCAAAAAATAACGCTTCCCCAATAGTTTATTCCTGGCATCAGAAAAAATTACATCGATTCGTGACCTGTCCTTGAATTCCGGGTCTTCCGATTCAAATTGTAATTCCTTGAGCAACAACCCTCCATTTTCTTCACTTTCAATATCCTGGGCTGCAATATGGGCCCGCAAGGAATACTTTTCATTTTTTGATTGGTAATTCGCCGTGGTCCTGAAATTACCGGACTGTACCTGGTTCAGCTGATACTTCCCCAAAGACCGGAAGCCTTTGTAGGCGATCGAAAAATTAAGCCTCCTGGAAGTATTGAAGGTTAGCGTGGCATCTAACAACTGGCCCTGTTCAAAAGTAGTTTTAAAAAAAAGATCCGTTAATGGGGTAGGTACATTATAATAGGCTATGTCTTCGGTCTCCAGGTAATTAAAATGCTTGGCTTTGGCACCTAAGTTTGGATATAGTCTTGGTCGCACCAATTCAACCCCCAGGGCATTATAAGGTTGCCCTACATTAGCAAAAGGCATTAGTTCAAAATCGTCCTTTCGCAAATAATTATATCTGTATTCCTTTTGAATACTGAGGGTTGTATCAAGAAACGTGGTGTCTCTTTCAAAAGAGATAATCTTATAGTCTCGTATGCTGATTTCCTCGATTAGAGGCTTTTTGGAAGGATCACTAACCAAATTTCTTTTTTTAAAGAAAGTGGAATCCTTTTCTTTTGGTGCCGGTACTGTTTTTTCCTGGGCATAGAAAGGGAATACTATCAAACAAAAAAGAAGAAATAAAGGGTACCTCATTATGTATTCTTAGTCGGGCAAAGTTACTTTTTTTGTTCCTAAAGAAATGTGAAAGTTAGGTAAGAATACAAAATGTTTGAATACTTTAAAGCGCTGTAAAAGACGAATATTGCATTAAAGTGAACAGATGGTCCAATAAAATTGAATATTCGTAATTTTTATAGGATATTAGCCAAAAAAATTACATGATTAGAAAATTACTGTTCGCTTGCGTTCTGCTAAGCGGTGTTTCATATGGTCAATTTAATGAAAATGCGCCCTGGATTGCTGGTCCGGAGGGCGAACAGGAAGACGCACGCGTCATAAACAAGCCACGTACTTTTTATGAAATTTCCGAGGCATTTCACACCTATTGGGAAGGCAGAGATTTTACGGCAAAAGGTAGTGGATATAAGCCTTTTATGCGATGGGAAAACTACTGGAAGCATTTTATTAATGACAAGGGTTACCTCCCAACTTCCAAACAATTATGGGAAAGTTGGCAAAACAAGCAGAAACGTATTGGAATGGATGTTAACCCCACCAGTACCTGGACTTCAGTAGGACCCTTGGCAACCGGAGTTTATTCGGGTAGACTCCCCGGGCAGGGCAGGGTAAATGCCATAGCCGTAGATCCCAATAATGAAAACACCTGGTATGTAGGGGCACCGGCAGGAGGTATCTGGAAATCTACAGATGCCGGAAGTAACTGGGTCAATCTTTTTGACGATTTCCCCCAAATAGGCGTATCTGGAATTGCAATTGATCCAAACAATTCTAATATCATCTACATCGCAACCGGCGATGATGACGCGGCCGACTCGTACAGTGTTGGCGTGTTTAAATCCATAGACGGCGGAACCACATGGCAGGAAACTGGCCTTAATCCATCCAACACCACCGTAAATACCTTAATGAATGAGATCGTTATAGACCCTGTCAATTCTGATATAGTATGGGTTGGGACCAACGGTGGTCTCTACAAATCTATTGATGGGGGAACTACATGGGAAAATAAATCAAATTTTGGTGTTTCAGATTTTAAATTAAAACCAGGAGATAGCAATACAGTTTACACTGTGTCTAGTTCCCGTTATTATAAGTCTGTGGATGGTGAAACTTTTAGCGAAATAACGGATATCTTGCCAACATCATCCGGCAGGATGGTGCTGGGAGTTTCAGCAGCTGATCCCGAAATAGTCTATATTTTAAGTGTGAATACCGGAAGTAGTAATTTCAGTTATCAGGGACTGTATAAATCTACAGATAGTGGAGAGACATTTACCGAAAGCCCCAATACCACCAATATTATGGAAAGTAGCCAGGCCTGGTTCGATCTGGCACTGGAAGTATCACCTACCAATGCCAATGAGCTCTATGTGGGATGTTTGAATATGTGGAAGAGTTTGAACGGGGGAAATTCATTCACCAGGCTTAACCAATGGTTTCAGAATAATGCGGCCTATACGCATGCAGATATCCATACCATTAAAATCTTCAACAATAAAGTATTTACAGGTACTGATGGTGGCATTTATATGTCTCAGAACAAAGGAGCTACATTCACTGACTATACGGAAAATATTGCTATAGGTCAATTTTACCGTCTTTCGGTATCCCCTTCCAATGCTTCAAAAATGATAGGCGGGTTACAGGATAATGGCGGACAGATCCTGGAGAACGGGGTTTGGAATAACTACCATGGAGGTGATGGCATGGATAATGTAATTGACCCTAACAACGATAACCTTGTTTACGGCTTTACACAATTTGGAGGTTCGTTAAATATATCATCCAATTCAGGGCAATCTATCGGTTTTGTGGGACCCCCCAGGGATGACCAGAACGACCAAATCCAGGGAAACTGGATCACGCCATTAGCTATCAGTAGTACCGGCGAGGTGTATGCCGGTTTTGATGCGGTTTACAAACTGGAAGGAAACAGCTGGCAGAAGCTTTATATGATCCCAAGCACCGAAGATGGCATTGATGATCTTGAAGTAGACCCTACAAATCCTTCTGTGTTATATGCCGCCGAAGGAAGATCTGTACACCGAAGTGATGATGGCGGACAAACTTTTGGGGTCTTCTTCAATGCTGACGCTGATTCTGAAATTTCAGACATAGCCATTAACACTAATGACGGTTCTTCTATTTATGTGGTTACTTCTCTGAGGGTAGGAATACCTCAGTCTGCACAGCAGAGCAAACCGAGAAAAATATACAAAGTGCCGGTGAACCCCAGTGGGGATGCCGGTCCGGATGTAGATATAACCTATAACTTGCCTTCCGAACAAGCCTTTTTTTCAATCGTACACCAGGGACGGCATACAGAAAATCCTATTTATGTTGGAACCAGTCTGGGAGTGTACCGGTTAGATGATTCCTTAACGGAATGGGAAGACTATTTTACAGAATTACCCAGTGTTGCAATCAGTGACCTGGATATTAGTCTTGATGATGAATTAATTACGGCCTCCACCTATGGAAGAGGCGTTTGGCAATCTCCTATTCCCATTCAGGTCCCTGACGATGACATACGCCTGGTTTCCTTAACACCACTTAATGGCGAGATCCGCTGTGGAGAGATCTTCCCGGAAATTGTGGTGGAAAACAATGGGATTAACCCTATTGCTTCAGTTGATGTCTCATACGCATTAAACGGAGTCGGGGCTACGCCGTTCAACGCAACAGTGAACTTGGCTACCGACGAAACCGCAGTGATTCCTTTGCCATCTTTTTCCCTTACGACTCTTGGCGAATACACCCTTGATGTATCAGTTACGATTGCAAATGATGCTTTTCCCGACAATAATGACATCTCCCATATCTTTTATGTGAATGATTTTGGGGTTGGAGATACCATAAATTCTTTTGAAACAGACAACGAAACGTTGTTGACCTACAATGACGGAGGGGGTACTCCTGTCTGGGAAAAAGGAGTTCCAGGTGGTATATTGTTAAATGAGGCAGGTTCGGGCACACAGGCTTATGCGACCAATTTAGCAGGGAATCACCCCGATGGAACGATCGCTTATCTGTTGAGTAACTGTTATGAAATGGATAATATCCTTGCCCCCGTTCTCAAATTTAAGATGGCCTATGATCTTGAAATAAATTTTGATATCGTTTATGTTGAATATTCTATTGATGAGGGCAAAACATGGAATGTTTTAGGTTCAACAAACAGTCAGCCAAATTGGTACACCAGTGATCGAACTAATTCCAGTTCAGGGGATGACGATGACTGTCAGAATTGTCCGGGAGCCCAATGGACAGGCACCAATGCTACAATGACGGAATATTCCTATGATTTTATTGCCAATGCTGCGCTGGGAGAAACAGACCTTACAACGGAATCGAATGTGGTCTTTAGGATTGTTCTTCATTCCGATCCATCTGTAAACCAGGAGGGAGCTGTTATTGATGATCTTGTGGTGGAAGGCTTTCAGGACGATGATGACGATGATAACGACGGCGTATTAGATGTGGATGATAATTGCCCATTAATTGGAAATGCAAATCAACTAGATACTGACGGAGATGGACAGGGAGATGCCTGTGATAATGACGATGATAATGATGGCGTCTTAGATGCAGATGACAATTGTCCTTTGACCGCCAATTCGGACCAGGCCGATGTCGACAATGACGGAATTGGAGATTTGTGCGATCAGGATGCAGATAATGATGGGGTGCAAAATGCAGACGATCTCTGTGCCGATACACCTCCGGGTTCCGTTGTAGATGTCACCGGGTGTGAGGTGTTTACGCTTCCCACCTCTAATTTCCAGTTGTTGACAATTGGGGAATCCTGTATTTCCAGTAACAATGGCAGCATTACCATCGAGGCTACGGAAACATTAAATTACAGCGTGATCTTAGCGGGTAATGGCGTAAATGAAACCCTGAATTTTACAGATACTGCATCTTTCAGCAGTCTTTCTTCAGGAGACTATTCTGCATGTATCACCGTAGAAGGGCAAGCGGACTATGAGGTTTGCTTTAATATTATCATCGTGGAACCAGAAGACCTTTCCGTTTCATCGAAATTAAACTCCCTAGATAATAAAGTAACCTTAAACCTTTCCGGGGGGACGATATACACCATCAATCTTAACAAAACGGTGTACCAAACCAGGCAAAGTGAGATTACACTACCGCTATCTATGGTAGAAAATACACTTTCGGTAAGCACCGATAAGGCCTGCCAGGGAGTATACGAGGAAAAAATTATCCTTACATCGGAACTCTTTATTTATCCAAATCCAATAGCATCCGGAGATCTGAATATTTACCTGGGAAATTCAAATTCAGAACAGGTTGAAGTTTCACTCTTCGATCTCAACGGCCGCACGGTCTTTAAAAAGAAATACGAACCCATAAACAATGAAGTTCAATTTAACGTAGACGTCTTATCTAAGGGAATCTATCTCTTGAATGTTAGAACTAATACGTCATTGACGAATTATAAAATTATCAGAAAATGAAAAATAGCTTTAGCGTACTTTTAGGAGCTTTGTCATTATTGGTTTCCTGTGGAGGCGGAGAGGAACCCAACACCGAACCACCAGCACCCCTACCAGTGCCGGCACCATTAGCGGCTACCCTGATATTTCCAGATAACAATACGGAATGTAATGAAGGGACCATAATTAGTGAAACACAAAGCACCGTACTTTTTGAATGGAATGCCTCTGAAAATACAGATATGTATGAGCTCAACCTTCGAAATCTATCGACAAATAATGTTGCTAAATCCAATGCGAGTAATCCTTCCATATCGGTAACCCTATTGCAGGGCACACCTTATGAATGGTTCATAGTTTCTATGGCCAACGGAACCAATGAAACCGCGACAAGTGCTTCGTGGAAATTTTATAATCAGGGACCCGGGATTGAAAATTATGCCCCTTTTCCCGCAGAAGTAGTTAGACCAGCTCGTGGTTCGGCAGTAGGAGCAACAGGAACTATTGTATTGGAGTGGACCGGTAGCGACGTTGATAATGACCTAGTAGACTTTGACGTATATTTCGACACTGCTGATATCCCGGCCACATTATTGGGAACCACCAATGAATCCTCAATAGAAGCTACTATTGCGGCTAACACAGTCTATTACTGGCGTATCGTTTCCAGGGATAGCCAGGGAAATACCTCACAATCCGAAATATTTGAATTCAGGGTGCAATAATGACAGTTCCCCTCTAATTTACCAATGCTGGAATGGTATTTGATTTGTACCTTCCGAACTAAACTTGTACACATGACAAAAAGATATTTAACGATCGTTTTTATATTATTCTTTGCAATTACCTATGCCCAAAACATACAACTTCCTACGGAATATATCAGTAATTCAACGCTGGGTGGCGTAAATAACAATCTCCCGGCCAACGTTCAGGGGTCACCTTATGTAAATGAAGAATTCGTTATAGGAAAGGTATTTATAAATGAAGACAAGCCATATACAGGTCTCCTGAGATACAATGCCTATAATGACGGGATTGAAATGAAGACCGAAAAGGGAATTATTACCCTTTTGAAAAGGGATTATTTAAAAGCTCAGATCGATGGCAAATTATATCAGATCGAAAATTACAAGACCGAAAATGGCACTATTCGAAAAACCTATTTTGCGGAATTGAACAAAGGAAAGGCCCGTCTTTTGTTAAAACAAAAGAAAAAGTTTGTAGAGGCCAAGCCGGCCAGATCTTCTTACAGTAAGGATCAGCCCCCTAAATTTGAGGATGATAATACCTATTATATTATAACGGAAGGGAATGCGGCAATTGCAACCAAACTTAAAAGCAACGATGTGCTGGCTGCTTTTGCAGTTCATCAAAAGGAACTTCAGGATTTCGTTAAACAGAACAAGCTTAAATTAAAGACCGAAGCGGAAGTAATTCAATTACTTGCCTATTACAATTCGCTATAAATTTTCAGGATATAGGTACCTAAAAGACCTGCCCACTGCAGTTCTCGTATTATGAAATGATGCCATTTTCTTAATGGAAAAATTAGCATTAA
>CALZFZ010000037.1 GCA_945786965.1 uncultured Muriicola sp.
CCTTTTGTGATGTTTTTACCTAAGCTTTTTTCGTAATAGACAGATTGATCACAATGGCCATCAGGAGCCAGATAATAAAAGTTTCCCCATGGGTCATTTCATAGGTTGATCCGGCTGCTTTTGCGGCCAGTAATACAATGTATACCACCACAGGGGATAAAAGCAAGCTAATTAGAAGATGGATGATCGATTTTTTATAATCCATAACAGTTTGGTTTTAAGACTTAATAGTAGCCATTTTTTGTAACATTAAGAAATATGTGGAAAGAAAAAACAAAAAGCGATTCGCTCAGGACAGGTATAAATCTGAGAAGTTCACAGAAAGCTGGTAGTAATTTAACCTCCCCAGAGAACGTCCGGGTGGGTCTACAAAAAAAGCCTTTGGGAAACCAAAGGCTTTTTGTAATTCATGAGTTACATCTCAAATTCCAAACTCAACACAAAGAATTCCCCAATATCTCTGTTACACTCTGGAATTTGGCAGTTCCCATGTAGCATTTTTCAATGTATAAAAGACTTAGCTTAATACGCCATAAAGACCAATTATAAATCCAAGTGCGATAAGCCCTAGAACTATCTCTAAGGATACATTTAAAACCGAAAGTATTGTATTTAATACGGGGTGTTTTTTTGTACTTGCTTCCATAGCTGTAGATTTAAATATTACTACCTTTAATTTACGAATTTATGTAGTGACCGTTCCCCTAATTGTTGTGAAAGTGCCAAAACTTGTGGTTTAGTCGTATATTTTGTGTCGTTCGTCGATGATTTAACAAAAGGACACCTCCTGTAAGGAAACAATGCCCGAGAAAGGAGCTTCTCAGGGAAGCGTCTAATTCTCAAATTCCAAACTACATAAGACACATCTTACATCCTAAAAACCCCTTACACTTAAAAATGTAAGGGGCTTCCATTAACTACTATTACAGCTGTTGACTTATTTTTTCAACAGGTCCCTGATTTCGCCCAACAGGTCTTCTTGTGAAGGGCCGGATGGTGCTGGAGGTGGTGGCGGAGTTTTTGATTTGTTGTATGCCTTTACGATCATAAACAATACAAAACCAACGATAATGAGGTTCACGATGGTATTGATCCATGCCCCGTAACGAATGGCATTTTCAGCAATTGCTCCGGCTTCCCCGGCAACGCCTGAAGCTTCGGTTAACACGTACTTTAAATTTGCAAAATCTACACCGCCGGTAAATTCCCCTACCACGGGCATAACAATGTAATTTACAAATCCGTTGACCATAAGCCCAACAGCTCCGGCCAAAATTACTGCCACGGCAAATTCAATTACATTGCCCGACATGATAAAATTCTTAAATTCTTTTAGCATTAGTTCTAAAGTTTTAAATGATTAATAAAATATATATAGTTAATAAATGAAATTCCTGCTTGTTCCGGTTTTGTTAGAACGCATAACTCAATCCTAAAGTCCAATAGGTTTGAAGGTCATTATTTACGGTATCAAAAGTGTCTGTGGTATTTCCCAACGTATTGATGGAATAGTTCAACGCTTCCTGTTTGTTGTTCCGCAATCCGAAATCGAAGCCAACCCCGATCATCTTCCACAACGTATAGGAAAAGGAATTAGTCCAGGTCCAGTTGCTGAGATCCCCGCTTTCATAACTTTGGAATAAGGACAGGTTGCTCTTAAAATTAACGGCCCCAATGCTCCTGGTATAATCTGCCAGGATCTTAGCCCCAAGGGAAGAATTGAAAATGTCGTCTTCCTTGCTAAACACAAAGTTGTAGTTCAACGGATGAATCACCACTACCAGGTTATCGGTGGGTGTCCAGGTGCCCCCAACCCCTAGATCGAGATATCCGGGATCGTTAAAATTATTCAGGATAGTAGTCCGGTATTCCCCCAGGGTAGAAATGGCAAACTTCTCGCTTACTTTTCTACCGTATAAAGAGGTAATATTAAAGACATCTGTGGCTTCCCTGAAACCATCATCGTCATTAGGATCGTCCTTATCATCAATCTTTACCCAGTTTAAATTTACCGTGGCAGCATTTCGCCAGAAGAACTTGGCTTCCTTTAAATTGGCATAAGCATTAACTGAAACGCCAATATTCCCGGCCGAGTTATTAGGGAAACCCTGAGAGTACCAGTTATTAAAGTTTGAAAGGTTTACCCCGATAGTCCCGAAGGCACCCTTTTTCCATCCCGGGAGGGCATCAATTTGACCTTGAAGGGCGTCTACCCGCCCCTGAATGGCGCTGATAGAGTCCTTTTTAAGTGCCTGAGTGGCTTTTAATTCAGCTGCGGTTTGGGCGTATGTAAAAATACTTCCCGAAACAAAAAGCGCTAACAGTATTACTTTTTTCATTGTGTTAGTGTTTTAATTATTATATGATTTGTTGTTTAAAGTTATGACTGGTCATCGACCGCGGCCCCTGCGGCATTCTTCTTTACGGAAGCGATCCCATTTTCCATTCCGGAAGTGTTGCTATACATTTCACTGGTGCCGATGATCTGGCCGTTGTTAGCCTTCAAATTGAAGTAGGGGCTGCCATTTTTGGCGGTTTTCCGGTCGTATCTTTTATCTTCTTTGGAATTACGCATGACCGAGTTAACTCCATTTTTGCAACCCGACTTCGATTTATAGGTCTCGCTGCTTAAGATTACCTGGCCGTTCGAAGCTTTTAGATCGAACTTAAATTGCCCGGATTTTGTTTTTCTGATTTCAAATTTTCCCATTTTTAAATGATATTTTTTAGTTACACAAATTGTTGATTATAGTGGTTCATAGCGCCCTTGATGATCAGGACCATCTGCTCGCTATTATGTCCTATCTTATTTAATTTCCACCTTGTTTTGGACGAGCTCCTTAATGGGGATCACCAACCTGGTGGTTTTGGTTTTCACAGTTACAGATATCCCGTCTATAGCTTCTATAGTACCTTCAATTTTCTTGGTTTTGATTGCATCTCCGATGGCATATGTTTTACGGGCGTAGAATGAAGTGAGCAGGTCTGCCACTACCTCCCTGGACCCCAGGCCCAAGCCAATGGCAAATGCCAGGAGGAAGGCTCCTATGATAAGCGTAATGTTGCTGGTGATGATCGCGGTATCGATCCCGGCCTGGTTCAAGGCAGTGATCAGCACAAAAATGATGATCATATAGTAGACTATACCACTCACTATCTTTGAGCCTCCCATACCCATGGAATCGAATATGCCAAGTAGTGCTTTCTTGATCAATTTGGCAGCAAACATCCCGATCATAAAAATCACCACGGCACTGAGCAATATTGGCAAATAATGCAATAGGTTAGAGATCTCTGCTGAAATAACGGTCAATCCCATTATTTCGGCTGCCACTATGATAAAGGTGATCCATAAGATCCCTTTTACAAAGCCTAAGAGGATCTTGGCTACATCTACTTTTACAGTACTCGTTTCTCCAAATAATTTGGCATTGTTTATTTTTTCAGACACCGAATCTATCCTGGCTATTCGTAAGATCTTTCTCAAAATAAATGAGGTGATCTTGATGATGAGCCACGCCAGGAGCAAGACTATAATTGCGCCAATGATTCCGGGGAGTGCAGAGACGATATCCTGAATGATCGATGTAAGGGATTCTGATGCTAAGCTTCCAATTGTTTCCATAATTTTAGTGAGATTAGATAGTTATTCTTTTAATTTTTACGACGGGTCTTAAACATTCCTGAGAGTACCTCTTTGTAATTGAAGGTAAACAGCGAGGCCAGGTCCATGATCAGTTTTGCCGAGGCAACATCGTTCATTACCTTTTTTTTGAGGTTCGGGGGGGCTTCTTTGATGAGTTTGCCCAGGTCTTTAAATGGATTTTGTATGTTGTCTGCCATTATGGGATTGCATTATAGGTTTCTATTAGTCTTGCCTTGGCCCTTTTAAGGCGCATTTTTACCGCACTTTCACCAATCTCCAGAATGGCACAAAGTTCTTTGACAGGCACATCGTCCTGATATTTTAGAAGTAAGATGGTTTTATCTTCCGGGGTAATAAGTTCCAATACCTTTTTTAGTTTATCAGACCTCATATGGAATAAGCTTCTGTCCTCAACTTTAATGGATAAACTTTGATCGTCAGCGTCCAAATTTTCCGATTTCTCACTCATTTTACGCTCTTTGTTCCGGTTAACGTAGTTGACACAAAAATTATAGGTCAACGCATATACCCAGCTCGAAAATTTAGATGTTTCCTTAAAACCTCCCATTTTAACGTATATCATAAGAAAAACGTCCTGCGTAAGATCTTCCGCCTCATCATCGGACCTTGAAAAACCGGCACATTTTGTATAGACCCTATCCGCATACCGGTCATATAGGATACCAAACAAAAGCGTGTTTTTGGTCTCAACAATCGTTTTAACCAATTCTTCGTCCGTAAGGTCGCGGTACGGGCTGTCCATATCCACATCGGACCTATAGCGTTCGCCGATAATTACGAGAAACAGTTTTTTGAGTATGGTCACCTTTCACTTTGGTTAGAAGGCCGTTACTAAACAGCTAACAGCCATCAAGATAATGAAACAATAAAAGATTGAGATAAAAGGGCCTCCTACGGAGCGGGTTACGATCCTTCAGAAACCCTTATCAACCAACCACTGGTGAAACAAACACCAGATTCTTTAATCGCATTCGGTTTAAGCATGTAGCAGGTTTTACGCATATCTGGAGAGTCCTAGTAAGGGGATACAGGTTTTTGCAGATATGGTGCCCAAAATAAAAAAGGCAGGTTCACGATTATAATGTTTTTAAAATTAGTATTGATAATGATTCACATACTTAAGACACCATAAATTTGAATAGGTCACTTTTCAGAGGCAAAAATTAGAAACAGGGTATATACATGCGGGGTAGAATCCTTATTTTTAGGCACCCTTTCATTCAACATACAAACTATGAAAATTGCCATTCTCTCGGATATCCACGACCATGTCTGGAACCTGAAAAAGGCGCTTGATGTGCCGGAACTGCAGGCAACAGAGGCCATGCTTTGTTGTGGCGATCTCTGTGCCCCTTTCATCATTAAACTTTTAGGGCAGGGGTATGCCAAACCCATCCACCTGGTTTTTGGGAACAACGATGGGGATGTGAATGCCATCATGGCGACTGCAGAGCATTTTTCGAATATCCAAATCCACGGAGAAACGTTCCATGGGGTATTTGGCGGAAGGCGTATTGCCATGAACCATTATCCCGATAGGGCAAAAATACTGGCTGAACAAGGAGGCCATGAAGTGGTTTGTTACGGGCACGATCATACCCTTGTTTCTGATATGTGGTTAGACCGCACTTTGCTGATCAATCCCGGCCCTATCATGGGCTATCATGGCGGACAGTTAAAGGACATCCCGGCCACTTTTTTAGTTCTGGACACTGATACGCTGCTAACCGAGATGTATACGTTATAAAGGATATTAAGCTCAATTATAGGCATTTGTTGAAGTGACAAATATTGCATTTAGGGATATTCATAAGAACCAAAACTGGTCTAACACGAATAGTTTTAGAGATTAACGCTGGCAAAAGCGAGTCCTGGCTGTTTAGCTCTGAAGCCAAGATTAGTTTTATTTAAATGCAGGAAATTTCAGGTTAGTTCGAAAGCAGCAATA
>CALZFZ010000038.1 GCA_945786965.1 uncultured Muriicola sp.
AGGTGGATTCACCGTGGACTACGCCACTGCCGATGGTAGTGCCGGAGAGCCTGGTGACTATACCTCTACTTTTGGTACCCTGACCTTTGTCGGTACCAACGGAGAGTCTTTTGATATCGATGTTCCTATTATTGACGATGTTATCATTGAAGCTGCTGAAGTATTCTCTATAGGACTTTCAAATGTATCGCATAGCGCCATTAATATTAATACTCCAAGCGCTACGGGAACCATCATTGACAATGACAGCGAAGATGATTTCCCATCGGATACTACCATGCAATGTGAAGAAATACCTGTACTTGATGATATCATTTACATTGGAGAAGGTGAGATAAACCTTAATGCCAGTGGTTGTGAATATATTCAGGATTACTCAGAAGTAATAACAGGACAGGATGATGAATGTGCCACAGAATATACAATAACAAGAACGTGGACCATAACAGACTGTGTAAATAATGTACGTACTCATACACAAATTATTACGGTACTGGATACTACAGCTCCGATCTTTGTAGAGAGTTTGCCAGCAGACATGACCGTTTCTTGTGATGCCGTTCCAACTCCCGCAGGGATGACGGCCATGGATAATTGTGATGCTGATGCTTCTGTAACCTTTACAGAAATTATTACCGGTCAGGACGACGAATGTGCCTCGGAATACACAATAACGAGGACTTGGGTTGCTCAGGATTGTGCTGGAAATTCAACAAGTCACACCCAGACTATTATTGTTGAAGATGTAATTGCTCCAACATTTGTAGAGGCATTACCTTCCGATATAACTGTTGTTTGTAGTGAAGTTCCGGTGGCAGCAACAATGACAGCAATCGATAATTGTGATCCTAATATCGTTGTGACATTTGAAGAAACAATTACGAACGATGCAAATTGCGCCATGGGTTATACCATTACCAGGACCTGGATGGCGAATGATTGTGCCGGAAATGCAACAGCACATACGCAGGTAATTACAATCCCTGCAACGGGACCGATTACGGCCAGTGACTACGATGAAGAAGTCATGATCACCTGTGGTGAAGACATTCCGGAAGTGCCGAATATTACCTTTATGGGCGGTTGTGGCGATTATACTGTCGTATTTACCGAAGAAACGCAATTTTCTGGTGAAACAGATGATTATATGATCATAAGAACCTGGGAAGTAACCGATGCCTGTAACAATATGGAGACTTTTGAGCAGATCATTTTTGTGATGCAACCGCAATTGGAAACTGTTGCTATTGACATCTGTGTGGAGGATCCTTCTATTGATCTGGTAAACTATTTACCTGCATCTTTTGATACGAATGGTACGTTTGAAATTATGACCAGTGGTATGGTATTAAATGGTAGTGTACTGGATCCTATCATGGTGCCGGTGGGTGAATATCAAATTGCCTACAGTTCAACAGAAGGTACTTGTAAATATTATGTCGATTTCACCATCACGGTGAATGCCGATTGTGTGCCATGTGGAATAGATGATATTATACCATCTAAAACGGTTACTCCGAATGGAGACGGCGTGAACGATTTATTTGAAATTAGGGGCGTAGAGTTCTGCAACTTTAATTTTGATGTGATGCTGTTCAACAGATGGGGTGCTAAAGTGTACGAAGCACAGAATTACCAAAACGATTGGGGTGGTTCATCACCTAGCAACTCCTTCGGTAATTCAGGTATGCTTCCTGCAGGGACCTACTATTATATTATTAAGGTCACCAATAAAGATTTTGAACCCGTAAGTGGATATATCTACCTCGGATCTAATTAAAACCTACGACAATGAAAACAGTGAAGAAAATTTTATTTCTACTCGTATTTGCCGTGAGCATGGTAACAACAGCCCAACAGTTGCCACAGTTCACCCAATACATGTTCAATACAATTTCTGTGAATCCTGCCTACGCAGGAAGTAGGGAAACACTCAATTTAACAGCCCTGCATAGAAATCAATGGGTCGGCATCGATGGAAACCCGAGGACCAGCACTTTTTCATTGCACGCCCCGTTACGAAATGACCGGGTAGGTTTAGGTTTGTCCTATATCAGTGACCGCCTTGGTTTTGAGAGTACCAACTATGTATATGGAGATTTTTCATACACCGTGCCGGTAACTTTAAAGGCTAAGTTATCCTTTGGTTTAAAGGCTGGTTTTACCAACTACCAATTGGAAACCCCGGATAGCAATGATCAGTTCTTTGCTGCCAATTTTAACCAATGGTCTCCTAATTTTGGCGCTGGAGTATACCTAAGTACTAACAGATGGTATATAGGGGCTTCGTCTCCGCGTATTTTGAATACGGATCTGAACCAGGGAGAATTTGAAGCGCTGGAACGACCCAGTTATTATTCAATTGCAGGGTTGGTTTTAGACCTTTCCAGTACGGTTAAGTTTAGACCCTCTGTATTGGCTAAGATTACCAATGGTGCTCCGTCAAGTTATGATGTTTCCGCACACTTTTTGTTCTATGATAAACTATGGCTGGGAGCATCCTACCGGTTTAACAACGCTGATGGTTTTGGGGCCCTGCTCGACTTTCAAATTTCAAAAGACTTTAGGTTAGGGTATGCCTATGACATGCCCACAGGCGAGATCAGGCCTTATTCGACCGGGACTCATGAGATCATATTGATCTATGAAACCCTTTTTAAACAAAAGGGTCCTGCTAAATCGCCACGATACTTCTAAAAGACACATATTATGAAAAACATTGGTAAAGTATTATTAATAATCATAGGCTGTTTTCTTGTTCAATCGAGTAATGCCCAATATGGTTCTCAAAAACGAGGCGACTATTATTTCGGACAGTTTCAATATGTGAAGGCAATTGAAGAATACGAAAATATGGTAAAGGGTCGCTTTAACCAGGATTATGCCCATCAGCGATTGGCAGAATGCTACCTATTGATCCGTGATTTTAAAAAAGCATTGCCCCATTTTAAGAAAGTCATCAACAACACCAGTATTCCAACAGATTACTACTTTAAATATGCCATGGCCTTATATAGTGATGGCCAGCTAAAGGAAGCTGAAACCTGGTTAAAAAAATATAAGAAATACAACAAGAACGATTCGCGTGTAAAAAGATTCCTAAAGGATGGAAACTTGGCGTCGGTAGTCTTTAATAGTCGGGAACGTTATGAAGTTTCACCAGTAGCTTTTAATTCTACCGAAAGTGATTTTGGGGTTTTTAGTCAAGGTGAATTCCTGTACTTCTCATCATCAAGAAAAGATTTGGTAATAGGAGACGAATATGGATGGAATGAAGAACCCTGGCTCGATCTTTTTGTCGTAAAAGAAGATAACCTGGAGTCTGTTCCTGTAAAAATAAAAGGGGATGTAAATACAAAATTTCATGAAAGCTCCTTAGTATTTTCTACCGATTATAAAAACGATACCATTGTTTACTTTACCCGTAATAACTACTTTAAAAATAAAAAAGCATATGGAGCAGAAGATGAGCTCAACCTCAAAATCTATAGCGCCATAAAAGTTAAAGGTGAATGGAAAGAAAATAAGAGTTTACGAATAAACAGTGATTACTTCTCTACCGGACACCCGTACGTAAGTCCGGGTCGTACCCACCTGTATTTTACATCGGACAGACCTGGGGGTTATGGGGGTACCGATATCTATTATGCGGAAATTCACCCGCGTGGAGGTGTAGGAAAGCCGATAAATGCGGGACCAGTGGTTAATACAGAAGGAAATGAAATGTTCCCATACATTAATGAAGAAGGGATCTTATTCTTCTCTTCAGATGGGCATGTTGGTTTTGGGCAATTAGATATTTTTTCGACCATCGCCAATGAAAATAATGAAATTGTAGATGTAATTAATTTGGGAACCCCGGTTAATTCTCCAAATGATGATTTTGCATTTTACGCCCATAAGGACGGAATTACAGGATATTTAAGTTCTAACCGTGAGGGCGGTATGGGTAGTGACGATATTTACAAATTTAAATTTACACCAGAGCTTTCTTTGGAAGGTTATGTAATTGATGGTGTTAATTCAATGCCTTTAGATAGTGTGAAGATAGCCCTGTTCAATCAGAAAGATGGTATCCAGGAAGGAGAAGCATATACCGATGAAAATGGGTATTACAGAATGTACATTAACCGGGAAAGGAATTATGTGATAGAGGCATCCAGAAAAACACACCCAACTAAAAATGTGTATTTTAATACATATACCACGCCTCTTACTACCAGGGTCATAAGTCAGAACATTGTGATGGAACCTGTCATGGATGTAAAATTATTAGCCGGACTCAACAAGATCTATTTCGACTTCGACAAGAGTAACATCCGTCCTGATGCGGCCAAAGAATTGGATAAAGTTGTAAAATTAATGACTGTAACCTACCCGGATATGATCATTCATCTGGAGGCCCATACGGACCCCATTGGGAGCCATGCGTATAACGATAACCTTTCGGAACGCAGAGCAAAGTCTACTTACGAATACCTCATTGAGCACGGTGTGACAAAAGACCATATCCTGTCTTTCAAAGGATTTGGGAAAAGGAAGTTGATTAATCATTGTACAGGACGGGAAAATTGTTCGGATGAGGAATTAGAGCTTAACCGAAGAACAGAGTTCCCAATTGTTCAGATTAAAAAACCGAGAGATTTGATCGTTAAGAATAAATAATAGACAGTTTAAAATATGTTGCGGTCCTGAAGATTCATTATCCTCAGGACTGTTTAATTTTAGTCAATACTGTTTACCAACCTAATATTCGATGCTGTTTTGATAAAAGCAATTATATTTGAAAAAAATTGCCATGACAAAACATTCCACGCTATTCCTTGCATTAATACTGCTGATCTCCAGTTGCAAATCCGATAAAAAAACAGAAGAACCCACGGCAGAAGAACAAACCATTCTTGAAAAAGTAGCCCATGCCCATGGAATCAGTAATTGGGATTCTATAGAAGAATTAAGGTTTACATTTAACGTAGACCGTGATACCACACACTTCGAACGTCATTGGGTTTGGAATACGAAGACCCAGGATGTCCTGGGAATTTCAAGAGGTGATACTATTAACTACAATAGAAAGTCTGTTGATAGCACCGCGATGCGGGCCGATGGTGCCTTTATCAATGACAAATTCTGGTTGCTTGCTCCTATCAATATCCTTTGGGATGAAAATAATTTAACCTATTCCCAGGAAGATATGGCCATTGCCCCTATAAGTAACGACACCTTGAAAAAACTAACCGTGGTCTATGGAAATGAAGGGGGGTATACTCCAGGAGATGCCTATGACTTTTATCTTGCAGATGACTATCTGATAAAAGAATGGGTATTTCGAAAAGGGAATTCCGAAGAGCCTACTTCCACAGCTACCTGGGAAGACTACCAAACAACAGGCGGACTTAACTTGTCCTTGACACATACCAATAAAGAACGCAATTTTAAGTTGTACTTTACTGGGGTAGAAGCGATTACGCTAAAAGATTAGGAAGCGGTCTTTCTCCTTTTTTTAAGGACAAGGGTAGTAGCAAGAACCACCATTACGCTCACTAAGAGTACCATAAAACTAGTAATTAGGCTAAATTCCTCTGCTAAAAATCCAAGAATAACAGGACCCAACAAAAACCCGGAATACCCTGTACCGGCAATAAAGGCAACGCCTTGTGAAGATTCTACGCCTTTTACATTTCCGCCTATTCTAAATAATTCAGGAATAATAACCGAAAAACCCAAGCCGGTAAGTGCAAAGCCCGCAATTGCCAAATACATATTACTCGTTAATACAAGCAAATATCCTATAAGGGCAATAGATGCCCCAAAAGCCACAATTTTAACCGATCCAATCCGTGAACTTATGGCGTCGCCCAGAAAACGCCCAAGTGTCATCATGATTTGAAACCCTAAAAATCCGGCTCCCCAAATAGCTTCAGGCGCCAAACTTATTTCCTTTAAAAACAATCCACTCCAATCAACGATAGCTCCTTCACTTCCCATCACCACAAAAGAAACCAAGCCGAGTAAAATCAAAGGTTTAAAATTCTTAAAACTAAAAGGTGCTTTCTCAATGGGGGCTGCAATAATATTTTTGTATTGCTTATGAAAAATAAAACTAACTACGATTACCAATGAAACAGCTACCATCATATGCAATACCCTGTTCTGAAATACAAGAATCAAGAAGCTGCCTAAGCCGGCTATAACTCCACCTAAACTAAAAAAACCATGCGAGGCCGACATAAAATTTTGTCGGTCTTCTTTCTCAATCTCAGTAACCAGGGTATTCATAGAGATATCTAAAAAACCATTCGTAGTTCCGAAAAAAAATAGCGCAATGGCCAGGGTAAGGAAGCTGGAGGCCATCAGTGGAAACAAGGCTGAAATACAAAGCAGTAGTACCCCGAACCAGGTGGCTTTTCCAACTCCAATTTTGTTAATAATTTTAGAAGCAACAGGGAAGACCGTAAATACCCCCAGAGACAGAAAAAAAAGTGCTATTCCCAAGGTAGCCTTGTCTATCCCGAGGTCTTCTTTAACTGTCGGAATATAGATCGCCCAGGTGCCAAATAAAATATTGAGGCTGGCAAAAGCCCATGCAGGACCAAAATAGCGCGGGTTAGTCAAAATAAGTCGTAACGACCTCATCTATAAAACGTTTTAAAGTCGCCTAAGGTACCTATTTTTTCAAAATGCCCGATTTCAATATCTGGCCAAAACGATACATGTCTTCATAGGAGCAGTAGAAAGGGGCTGGAGCCAAACGTATAACATTGGGTTCGCGCCAATCTGTGATCACTCCCTGTTCCATCAAATAATCAAAAAGCGGTTTACCTTGGCCATGTAGAAATACGGACAATTGGGTTCCCCGTTCTTTGGGAGTAATGATCTCAAAGCTACTTGCAACTTCCTTATCGATCTCTTGCAGAATAAATTCCAAATAGGCAACAATGGTATTCCTTTTTTCGATTAGTGACGGCATTCCTACTTCTTCGAACAATTCCAGGGAGGCCAGATACGGTGCTAAAGCTAAAACAGGGGCATTGCTTATTTGCCAGGCATCTGCAGTTTCCATTGGATCAAATTCGGGCTGCATTAAAAACCGGGTTTCCTTTTTAGTACCCCACCAGCCTTCAAATCTCGGTATGTCGCTTCTGTTCAGGTATTGCTCATTAATAAAGATCCCAGAAGCATTTCCCGGACCGCTATTCATATATTTATAACTGCACCATGCCGCAAAATCGACCTTCCAGTCGTGAAGTTCGAGTTCTATATTTCCAACGGCATGGGCAAGATCCCATCCAACATAGGCTCCAACTGATTTACCGGCACTGGTAATGGTTTTCATATCGAAAACCTGACCATTGTAATAATTCACACCCCCTATAAGAACCAGGGCTAACTCCTCGCCTATCTCATTTATTTTAGCTACCACATCTTCTGTACGCCAGAAATGTTCACCCTCCCTTTTCTTGATCTCGATGATCGTATCTTCAGTATCCAGATTGTGATATTTTACCTGACTACGAAACATATACTGATCGGAAGGAAATGCCTTCTCTTCACATAATATTTTATATCGTTTTCTGGTGGGCCTGTAAAAAGAGACCATTAACAGGTGAAGATTAACCGTTAGGGTATTCATGACAGTGATTTCTGCAGGCCGTGCCCCCACTACCCTGGCCAATGGCGCTGCGAGCCGTTCATGATAATCCCACCAGGGCTTGTCTGCATGGAAATGTCCTTCAACGGCCATTTCTTTCCAGTCTTTCATAATCTCATCCACAAAAGCCTGGCTTCTTTTGGGTTGCAATCCCAAAGAATTACCGGTAAAATAAATGACTTCAGATCCTTTAACTTTTGGGAAATAAAACTCCTTTCTATATTTCCTCAAGGGATCCTTTGAATCCAGCTCCCGGGCATATGATAAGGTGTTCTGAAAAATCATAGACTAATTTTCGTCAAAAATACAATAACCTACTTAAAAGAATCCTCATAATTTAAGATTCCGGGGAAGTATGTTTCATTCTCATTTCAACAATGTGTTTTTTAAATCCGGCCTTTTCATAAGCCGCAATAGCCGGTAGATTGTCCTGGTATACCGTAAGCCTTATTTCGTATAAACTCTGTTGCACAGCCCATTCTTTTAAGGTATCAATGATCTTGCTGTTTATGCCCTTACCCCGATAATCCGAATGGGTATACATAAAGCCCAAATAGGCATATTTTGTATGATCAAGATAATGCCGGGCCGGCTTTGCCATACCAAAACCCGAACTTAGAACGCGGCCATCCATTTCTGCAACCACTACAATGGCCTCTTTGTTCATAATCAGTTCCTTTAGATCATAATAGTGCAAATGACCCGTGCGAATCGTACTGTCAAAAGGCCGTTCTGCCTCTATGAGCGCCTGCTCAAACGAAAGAAGCATATCTAAGTCCGCTAAAACAGCTTCTCTTACCAGGATGTTTTTCATAAGAATAGATCGTAAAAATCGAAAATACAAAGTAGGCTAAAAATCATATTTTTACAAAAAGTATGATATGCAATTTCTTTCAGAAGCCCTGCAAAATTATATTACGGATCATTCCGGGGATGAACCATCTTATTTAACCGAGTTAACCAGGGAAACCCATCTCAAGGTAATACAACCCCGCATGATCACCGGACATTATCAGGGCCGGGTATTGAGTATGCTTTCTAAAATAATACATCCAAAACAAATTCTGGAAATTGGCACCTATACAGGATATTCGGCACTGTGCCTGGCCGAAGGCTTACCCAAAAATGGGCAATTGCATACCATCGATATCAATGAGGAATTGGTTGACATTCAGCGCACTTATTTCGACAAAAGTGGCTTGGGCGATAAGATCGTTCAACATTCCGGGAATGCGCTGGAAATTATCCCAACACTGGATATTGTTTTTGATCTTGTCTTTATCGATGCCGAAAAAAAAGAGTATTTGAATTATTTCGAAGCAGTACTCGCCAAAACCAAGTCAGGAAGTATTATTCTATCAGATAATGTCCTTTGGTCTGGAAAAGTGATAGAACCAATTGAAAAAAATGACAAGGCCACTCAGGCGTTATTGGATTATAACGAAAGGCTAAAAAAAGATCCCAGGGTAGCGAGTGTTCTACTACCTATAAGGGACGGGTTAACAGTAAGTAGGGTACTATAAAACGGTTGTACAGAGCGTAAAACAAGAAGGCAGAAAGAAGCCCAAAGAAAGCTCCAACCAGGATATCAGAAGGATAATGAACACCCACATAGATTCGGCTGAAAGAGAAAATAAGAGGCCAAAAGTAAAAGATCCACACCCATCTGATTTTTTTTCTTAAAAAAAGAACGATCAAGGTAGTAATAGCGAAGGAGGTTGCCGCATGACCTGAAAAAAAGCTATATCCTTCGGGTGACTTTAAAATTCGAATAATGGTATTGATCTCGGCATTATTATTAGGCCGCAGCCTCTCCACAAAATCCTTGGTAAGATTCATCATTAATAAGACAAAACCCAACAATAACAGAACGGTTGTGGTGATGAATGATGCTTCCTTTTTTGGAAATTTAGCAATAACGAGGATAAGGAAAAGTAAAAATAGCGGTATCCAGGTGTTTATACTTGTGGCAACAGACCAATAACTATCATAGTCCTCAATACCTAAACTATTGAGATATAAAAGGGTTTCCCGGTCCCACTGCAAAAGTCTATCTAACAAACCTATTTACTTCTTTTAATTGTTCCAGTAACGTCTTCTACATTCTTTTTAACCTGATCTATTTCTTTCTTTATATCGTCCGTTAAACTGGTATCAATCCCTTGTTTTTCTGCACTCTTTTGGATCTCTTGTTTTATATCTTCAGTAGCATCTTTCAATTGACGCATTCCTTTGCCCAGACCCTTGGCAATCCCAGGAATTTTATCTGCTCCAAAGACCATTACCACGATGAACATGATAAAGAATATCTCGGCGCCACTGATGAATAAAATTATGGTCGAATTCATACTACAAATATACGTAAGTTTAAAATCCTTTTATAAAATAAAAAAGTCCTGCCAAAAAAACGGTCAGGACTTTATATATATTGTGACAAATTAATTATTCTCCCTTAATGCCTTGTTTAAACTTGTTAAACTCGGATTCCTGTTCTTTTTTTGGCCAACCGTTGTTTGTCACATCGATATCCGCAGTTTCTGCTTTAGGATCTACCATGATACCTACGATCTCCTTTTCAGAGGATATAACACGTTTTACCTCAGCATCGTTCTTTCTCCAAATTTCGGGCGGATAAGTAATATTTTCCCTTGTCCCGTCTGCATAGGTATATTCTACGATCAAAGGCATAGGAATGCCTCCCGGTTTATCGAAGGTAACCTCATAAAAGAACCTGGGCTCTTTGACCCTTGCCCGTTCTTCAGCGGTTAAATTATCCATCATAAATTCTTTTAGCGGCTGTGAAATCTCGCTGGGCGACTTGCCACTTAAAGAAGGATC
>CALZFZ010000039.1 GCA_945786965.1 uncultured Muriicola sp.
GCGCTGCACCAAGTTGTTATTTCAGGCGAAATGAAGGCTCTAAAAGAAGCTTGTGAAAAATTAAGGCCAGGAGCTATTGCAGTGGTAAATTTACCTGTAAGTGGCGCATTTCACTCTCCCTTTATGGAGCCAATAGTTGAAGAGTTTAGTCTGGCAATAGAAGAAACAGAATTCAAAAAACCAATTTGCCCTATTTATCAGAATGTCGCTGGTCGCCCTGGTGACAATATAGAATTAATAAAGAAAAATTTGATTGATCAATTGACGCATCCGGTAATGTGGCGGCATACAATTCTGCACATGATAGAGGATGGAGCAACTGAATTTACAGAAATTGGCCCTGGAAATTTTCTAAGAGGGCTTGTTCGTCAAATAGATAAAACCGTAAAAACATACGGAAAATCGTAGATAGGCAAAACACTTTTCAAACTACTTCTATAATTAAATAACATGCTATGGATTAGCTACATAGCCATTTTACCCATTTTTACAGTTTTTTCTGCTTTTTTAAACATGACATATTTTTTGCACTATAATGTTCTGCGTTATGTCACTTTGCTTTGGTAAAAGCAATTGTTTCATTTGCTGATTTCTTCTTTTAAAAGTTTTCTTCTCTAAAGCTTCTTTTACTGAATTTAATGAACCACTTTTTACGCGAAACGACAGTATGAGAGTAGTAAGTTGTGTGTGGAATGGGTTTTTTAAAATTACCAGTCACGATATTGGAAATTAAAGTTTACTAGCTGCGAATTGTGCCTCCAAATTCCAAATTATAACAGACATCGAACAGGCTTTTGCTCGACATCAAATCGTGCTTTGATTGATTGATTGATGTGTCATCGGATGTACTTTGTTCCCTAAAATGTTTACTGAAAGGGAACCCCTGAAATGTCTGTCGTCGGATCCAGAGCAGGTTCCTGGGGATAAATGTCCTTATTGGGAGAACCATGAAATTATTGTAAATTCATACAAATATTAATCATATCATAGAATGCAAAACCTCCGGATTATTTTAGCCGTTGTTCTTGTCGCGATGATGGCCTGCAATTCAAGCACAAAGCAAAAAAAAGAAGAAAAAACGCTCGCAGATAAGAACATCCCCAAGGTAGTTACCGCTGATATAGAGGCGGGAATTAAGGCCAATATCGCCAAAAAGGTAGAAGAAGGGGGTGGGTATTTTAACATGACTACAGAATCGGAAGATCTGCGCCTGCAATTGGTACGTGTACACACCGAATACCTTTCAAATTTAGGCCCTCGACGCCATTTTGCGTGCGTTGATTTGGCCGATGTAAGTGGTGATGTATATGATGTGGATTTTTTCCTGGAAGGAGATCCTGGTAGCATGGTAGTTACTGAAACGACCTTGCACAAGCTAAATGGGAAACCTTTTTACACCTGGAAACAACGTAAGGACAAGACATGGTATAGAATGCCTGTCCAAAATGCATCATCAGATTTGCTTGGAGTCATCGAAGGAGAGGACAAATTTGAATTTCATTATGAGGTTACCTTGCCTGAAATGAAAGAGTCGGCAAAAATGTGGATTCCTGTTCCACAGAGCGATCGCTTTCAAACGGTTGAATTACTGAATATCGAAGCTCCCGTGAAACATCAGCTGCTCGAAGAGCAGCAATACGGCAATTCTATATTCTATATTGAACTTTCTCCAGAACATAGCGGAAAGAAATTGGAACTTGTTTACGATGTTGTAAGGCAAGAGAAAAAGCCCTATGAAGAAGATTCAGAACCAACAAAATATCTGAATGCCAGTTTACTGATGCCCATAGGTGACAGATTTGAGATACTCGCAGATTCTATCATCGGGGATAAACGCAAAGAAGGCGCCATTATGCAGGCAAGGGCCTTATATGATTATATCATAGACAATATGCGTTATATGAAAGCTGGGATATACGGTACCGGAGATGCGGTTTATGCCTGCGATGCCTTAACAGGGAACTGCACTGAGTTCCATTCGTTGTTCATTTCCCTGGCCAGATCCGCGGGAATCCCATCACGCTTTGCGGTAGGAGCTTCCATTCCATCAGATCGAGACGAAGGTGGTATCGATGGCTATCACTGTTGGGCAGAATTTTATGCCGAGGGAAAATGGTGGCCTGTGGATATCAGTGAAGCCAACAAATATACGGCTCTAGCCACGTACTACTTTGGCCGGCATCCGGCAAATCGTATCGAATTCAGCCGAGGACGGGATCTTCAGATAGAACCCGGACCATCTTCAGGACCCATCAACTTTCTCGCATATCCCGTTATGGAAATAGGAAAAAATCCTGCATTCCCGAAAACATTTTTTTCATTTCACAGGAAAGCTGAGCAGGAAACCTCAGAAAATCTGTAAGCTTACCCTGATATGGAATCCTTGGGATGTTCCTCGCCTTCTGGGTGTTCTTCACCTTCTTCAGTGGGATGTTCTTCACCTTCTTCAGTGGGATGTTCTTCACCTTCTGGATGTTCTTCACCTTCGGAAAGCTCTTCCTGCTGTTCAGTATTTTCTTTTTTCTTGGTGTCACGGCAGGATGTCAACGCGCCGGCCGTTAAGAAAGTAAATAAAAGCATCAGCAGGGTAACGTATTTAAGATCTTTTAAACGTTTCATAGTTTTATGGGTTTTAGAATTAAAAAATCAATTAAGGTACTTTGTGTTAGACTCCTTTAAAGATACCAAATTTTGCCCGAACACCATTAACTAGCCCAAAATTTATACAGCTAGGAAAGATTTACTATTTTAAATAGTATGGAATTATGGCTATCAATGATTTTCGAGCTTACAGTAAAACAGCTTTGACATAATTACTCATGTGAGTGCTTATTGTATAATAAGGTATTCGTGAATCTCCTAAAGTCGATTTGTTTGACGATATAGAACACTGGCGTGTTACTATGTCTACAATTATATTAAATACGCTGTATATGCTGTTTTACACTATAAACATATTTGAAGTATAATGTTCCGCGTTATGTAACTTGAGCTTTGGTAAAAGCGAAAGTTATTAATACAGTTTCTTATAAAAAATTCTTCTCTAAAGCTTCTTTTACTAAAGTTAATGGAACACTTCTTATGGAACGACGTAGGAGGGAAGCGTAATGTGTGTGGAATGACTTATACAATAGAATATCAAAGTTCTACGCTATTTTAGATAAATACATTTTAAAGAAAACTCTCCTTCTTATTGATATTATGAAGTTTCTATAGGTTCAACCTCGATACATATCGATTCAAAAACAAAACGAAGGGTCCGTTAATATCTTTCAAGGGACTTTGAGCAACTGAAATGACTGTTACAATTCTTTAAAATAGTGAAGTTTTACGAAATATTCCGAGGACAGCTGCGTTGTATCTAGACTTAAAACTAGACTTATGAAACCACTTAAATCACTTTTTTTACTCTTAATGCTATGTCCTTTTATACACTTTGCACAAGTAGAGGTCAAATGGAACAAACAACTACCTACCGATATTTTATGGCAAGAGGTCACAGCTCTGGGTAATCTTGTTGTAGGCTCTAGAGAAGGTTTGATAGGGGTAGATACTGAAACTGGGGACATTAGCTGGAGTAGTCGTGCCTTAGGAAACCTAGATAGGAATGTATTTGAAGAACTACCTAATAGTCCATTCTTTACAATTACAACCGATAACTCGTTGCACATGATCGATCAGTTCAGCGGAAAGGAAGTTTTCAATTCCGAAAATGCAGGACTCCAAGAGATTGCCAGTTACTACCTTTTATATGACTCTGATGCGATTCTCGTTGCTGGAAAAGACCGAAACGGAGAACCGTTAATGGTTTCCGTTAAAATGTCAGATGGAAGCCAATCTTGGTCAATGAACGAAAAATTTGGTCGTATCGTTGCTGCAAATGAGCTTGGTAATAAAGAGTTACTCATTGTAACGCTCTTTAATAATTATAAGTTAAATATTGATACGGGTGAAATTATTTGGAAGAACAACAATTCCAAAGAGGCGGCCCAAGTAGAAAAAATGGGTAAGTTGGGGGCTTTACTAAAAACAGCAGCCGAGAATATTTCAAAGGATATGGATATTCAACTTGACTATTATAGGCCAGGAGAAGGGGACATTTTTTATTTGGGCTCACAACAAGAGCGTCAATCTGGTATGACGAGCTCTTCAGGTACAACCACGGTAAACTATACCAACAATTACAATGCTTATAGTATAGAGGATGGTAATCTCATATGGGATGATGAACTGGTAACCAAGGGGGCATTGAGCCATGTATCATTTTTAGATAAAGGGCTACTAGTATTACCCGATGACGGCAATCGAACCAAAATCAATCTGTTTGATTACAAAACAAGAGAAGGTCTTTGGGGTAAGAAAGGTCGTGGTATTGCGATTAAGGGAGGGGTGTATGACTATTTAGATTCCGGAGAAGGTATTCTACTGGTTTCTCGTACTTCTAATAACAACTTCCTGAATTTTTTAGACCCTACGGTAGGGGCCATAACTTTTGAAAAACCCGTTAAAGTCGATGGCACGGTTGTGGGCATAGTGCCCCTTGACAAGTCGATTTTATACATTACTACCGAATCTATGAATATTCTAGATCAGTCTACAGGTACCCTTAAGTGGAAAAAAAGCATACAGACCAGTCCAAGTCTTACTGCCGAGTACGACGGTAAGATTTACGCTTTTGATTTCAAATCAGGCCTAGTAAAAGTTGTGGATATGGTCACCGAACAATTGAGCGACTTGTCAAAGGTCGAGGTAACATTCGAGGGCAAGGAATCTCCAAAGCAATTAGAAATTATGGAAGATGGCATTTTTATACATTCTGATCAAAATGTTGCAAAATATAATTTTGATGGATCACTTGGTTTTCATAAGTATTATGCCGCACCTCGGGAGTCAGGGTGGAAAAGAGCTTTGATGTACGCTTCATCGGTAAGGGCTGCTTATATAGGGGCAACTTCCTATTACATATCAGGAGCCATGGCAGCGGTGCAAGATGATGTTCGTCAAGAAGATGCCTTGGCAGGTGAGTTAGTCAACCAAATAGGTAATGCTTATGGTGAATTGGGCAATGCCGCTTCAAGTTATGCTATAAATACCTTTAAACAAGCAAGTGCTAGGCTGAAAGCTACGAAGGCGGGTAGGGATTTTATGTTTGTTATGTCCAAAAAAGAAAAAGATGTTGTCCTTTTAAAAGTTAGTAAAGTAACTGGCGAAATTGAAGGTGAGATAAATCTAGGTAAAGATCGTGAACCTATTTATGCTTTAGACGATATTACAGGACAAGTATATTATCGCAGAACAGATAAAGAACTTACTTCATATCTTGTGCGTTAAAGACCGTTTTGTTAAAAGCTCAAAAACCATGATTTACGATTATGGTTTTGCTTTTAGAGGAATATGAAATAGTATTTTATTAAAGAGAGGTAGTGATTTACTTAAATTACTTAATACTACATTATAGCTATCAAATGGACTCCTCTCATAAAATACCAATGATAACATTTGTACTATAATTTATATTATGTCAAATAGTATTTTCAAGTATCTACCCTACGTATGATATAAATCATAGAAAACTTGTTTCCACTTATGTTACCTTGAACTATAAACTACAACTCATGAGTACGA
>CALZFZ010000040.1 GCA_945786965.1 uncultured Muriicola sp.
CTGTTCGTTGCATGCAACTCCGAAAATGAGATACAAACTTTATTCGAAGAACTTTCTTCAAATGGAGGCCAGATTATGGTTCCTCTTGACAGCTACGAAGGTTCAGGGGATTACGGCTTTGGTAAAAAATTCGGATGGTGTGAAGACAAATATGGCATTTCATGGCAACTTAACCTTTCAGAATAAATTCGAATTATTATATAAGGCGCCCTACATGGGGGAATAAATGAGATGGGAAATATAAAAATAACTACTACCAACGGTTCCGGCTATGATCTTGGCTTCTTTGACTGCCGTAGACATTTAAGCCATTCTTGTTTAATCTAAATGTAGGAATTTTATATAAAGTACGTAAGCACAGCTGAATTATAGCCTCTGTTGTGTGGCGTTTTTTTATTTTATTTCTAGTTCATAAATTCTGGATTCCTCGCCCCAAGGGTGATATCCCTGTCCTATATATTTGAATCTATACTTTTCATAATATCCAACATGTTCGGTACATAGATATAAATATTCAAAACCTGCTTCTTTGGCATCTTTCTTTGCATATTCTATTAGCAATGAACCATAAGCATTTCCTCTATGCTTTTCATCTATAAACAGTGCATTAATCCACGGATATAAATCACCGCGACTAATAAAATCATTTGTTATAAGTCCTGCACAACCGATTATTTCATTGTCTTTTTCAAGTAAGTACCATTGCGGTAAAGAATTCCTTGCGTTTATACTATGAGTAATGCAATCCTCATATATTATTGGCAAGACACTTTTCCAACTTTGTTGAAAATATTTTATGGCTATATCTGTGAAGTCTGGGTTTTTTCTTATTGATATTATATTCATGTTCTTTTTTAAGGGAAGTAATATTTAATACAAAAAGGATCTCATACTTCAAATGACACACAACGGTCACGTATATGGCCTGCGCTGTGCTAACACGAATCACAGGTAACACAAAAAATTATTTAATTTGAAGATAATGATTTTTGGGTTTAGGACACAGCGTGGGTTATACACGTTGTTGTACATAGTTATTGCCTTGGCTTATAAATTGCACCTGTAGCAAAATCAACGATTAGTGAAGGTGCGCATAAAATAATGTCGGCAATTAAGGCAACAACCCTTACATCCCTTTGCTGTTCTCCAGGACCAGGTTTAGTTTTTTGATAAGTAGTAACTGGGCCACCAAACACAGTTGCGCAACTGGAAAGCATTATTGTTACGAATGCTTGCGCGATTAGTTTTTTTAATCTTTTCATACGAACTTATTTAATGTATCTCTTTGTTTCTTTAATTATGTACAACTTGTTTTATGTACATAAAAATAGCATATATCCCGAAATATAGTCGGGATAAGGAAACCTATTTGCGTTTATATACAATTAATAATATTTGAGCCCCACCCCCTCAAAAAAGTGGGGATCGCAACTCCCCACTCTTCAGCTAAAATTATTAGTGTGCAAATACGCTCAGGGTACTCCCTGGGCTAATTATTGGTACCAACGGTTACCGTGGCATTGCCTTCACCCACCATTAGCATAACTGCCAATTCTCCTTTTTCCGCAGCCAGGTGGCCACCGGATGCGACTGTTGTTGTATAGCTTATATTAAAACCTTTGTTTTTCAGCTCTTCCCGGTATTTTGACAAAGCGTTTTGTGGGACATCTTCATAGATGACTACCCAGTTCTTGGTGTCATTTAATTCTTGTGTTGATACACTGATTATCTTTCCGTCTTTAAATTCAGGTATATCGGCCGGGACTTCTTTGGGCCAACTATTTGCTCTAGCATCGGCAGTAAAGGTTCCCTCTTCAGTTTTGATGGTAATTTTCTCATCATCCATATCCACTTTGGCATCCCCGCCCATAGACTTTTCAATAATCTTTTCGCTGGTCTTTTCAGCAGTTCTCTCACAAGTACAAGATTCAAATATTGTTGCTACGCCAAATAAAACAAGTAGCATACCTACATATTTGACGTTTAATGTTTTGGAATATTTCATAGGATCCTATTTTAGAATTAGAACTAAGAGTATTGCCATTTGCATGCGTTTTTCGCATTATGGCAACGAAATCAAAATTAGAATGTCTGTAAATCTTCAACAATGATGTAGGTCATATTATATAGATTAGACATGTTGGCTAAGGGTTGACTAACCAAAACAAAAAACCCACCCTCCTTACGGAACGTGGGTGTTGCGCTTGATGTGTGTCCGAATTGTATGCCTTTTTCTTCTATTCTTGATGACAAATACAATTTACAAAATTATCCCATCGTATATTTATTTTCAAACATCTACCATTCTTAAATCCTTATCTTTAATAGGTAACCAACCATAGACCAATGATAAAATTCTTTAGAAAAATACGCTACGACCTTATGGAGAAAAATAAAACTGGAAAGTACTTAATGTATGCTGTTGGAGAAATTGTACTTGTAGTTATTGGTATTTTAATTGCACTACAATTGAATAATTATAATGAAACCCTAAATCTAAATAATCAAGAACAGAAAGCACTTAATAACCTTAAATTAGATTTTGAAGATAACAAATTAGAACTCATTAAATCTATTGCCTATCTTAAGGGAATTAGAAAAGATTGTTTTGTAATACTTAATTATACCGGCAACAAATACCAGACAACATTTGATCTAGATAGTTTGCTTCAAACCACAACCAGAGTTCCACAATACTACCCTAAAAATGGGTTTTTAATGGATTTAATTAACTCTGGTAATCTTGGGATAATTAAAAATGATAATCTGCGAAATAAACTTTCTTCGTGGATACCTACTCTTGAAATATTAAAGAGTAGAGAAAAATCTCTAATTGATTTTACTGATGACCTTGTCCGATATATTATTAAAAAAGGTAGCTGGCTAAATTCTGATGAAATGACAGCGGAAGTAGTTATTCGAGAAATAAAGTTTCCGAAATCTGGATTTAAAATTGACAACAATGATTTACTTAAAAATATTGAATTTGAAAATATAATCGAAAATCAAATTGTATATCAATCAGTATTACTTGATAGACAAGAAAAATGCTTAAAACTAAATATAGAAATAATCGATTTATTGGAATCTCAAATCAAAAAATAACGAAAGCACAACAACGTGTATAATTCATTGCTTATAATAGTTCTTTGCCAATCTTTATTATGACCCTCTACGAATACAAAATACTTTCAGAAGATGACCAATGGGATACTGTATTCTCAATTGACAAATTCCTGGATATAATAATTGAAGGTAATTCTAAGTATGTCCTGTATGCAATAGACAAATTTTTTGTTGAGGTTGAATGGAATATTGAAAAAGACGAGATTGTAGGTAAAGGAGAGTTTAAATGCGGTGATACTCTGGACAGGTATAGTTATGTTCCTAAGGAGATTTAGCCCGTCTCAGGTGAGCAATCTAACGTTTTAGGCACCATATTTTTCTTTTGATAGTAAGTGTCCAAAAGATAGATTTTACGTAAAACAAGGTGGTGGGATATTAGGTATTAGGTCTGGAGATTTCTACCATTTTGATATTTAAGAACAATACAGAATAAAATAACTATTAATTAAAATGAAATATGAGATAAGTCATAGTTTGCAATCCAATGTAGCAGCAATTTTGTATGAATATTAAAAACTAATTAATATGACTTTATTTTTTACAGCAGTAGCAGGAATGATAGCAATAGTTTTACTTATCTCAGTCGTAGAAAGTATTTATGAGAACTAAAATATAAGTGATATAAAAAAAGAAATGAAATTCCAGGATCAACGAACTATCACAAATTCTAAGAAAAGCATTTAGAACCATAGAAATTGTATGGTCTGAATAAATGCTAATGGAAATGAATTTAGTTTTTTGATGGTAGTCAACACATTTATACAATGCCGTCCAGGGCCATCAGGTCATGTTCTTCCCTGTGGATAGGAAACTGTTGGTAGATGGCACTGAATTTTCTGATAATGAGGTAAGGAAATACTCCATACCCCCTTTCTAAAAATCGTTTAGATGATACTAATTTCAGAATGCATTCCTTTTTAAGGTTAATGCATCAAGCGTGTAAGAAAACAGTTAAGAGATCATTTGTTTTGACTGACTGTCCGCATACGAAACCACCGTGGCTTTTCACTATTCGTTTTCAGTCCAAGGGTCGTATGAACCAAAATTCCATAGGTACCCTTCTGGATCCTGACAACTGTATCCACGACCACCATAGTCCTCGTCTTTTATATCTAATGCTATTCTTGCTCCGGCTGCAATTGCCCTACTATAATGGTCATCGATTTCTTCGACAATGATATACGGGGTTTGCGTATTAATTCCATTTAGGTCTTTTGGTGTCTTAATGAATCTACTATATTCATTATCATTTTCAGACCCTAACATGATCATTGCATTACCAAAATTTAACTGTGCATGAGCGATAGTTTCATTTTCACCTGGGACAACCAAATGCTTTTCAAATCCGAAAGCATTACATAGCCACTCAATTGCTGCTGGAGCATCTTTGTATCGCATTGTTGGAATTATAACAGATCCGTTTTGTTTCATTTTATTTCAATTTTGTTATTGTTTTTAGCTTACACACAACTTGTTTTATACACCTTGTTACCCACAGTTTTTATTCTGTGTATTTTAGAATGTTACTAATAAAACTATACACATTAAAATCAGTTGTTGCTTGACTGATGGAATATGAAATTGTAGTTCCCATATCTGGGCAATACCCAATATATGTTCCGTAAAAGCCATAATGTCCATAATATGTATTTCCATTATATATAGATTCGTAAACTCCAAGTCCATATTTACTTTCATTCTCCTTGCTGAATTTTACATCAATCATTTTATTTAGTGAATTCCTGTTAATTAATTTCAAATCAAATAGCGATTTAATAAAGGTCGTTAAATCTTTGTTCGTAGAGACAAGGCCTCCACCCGACCAGTCGAAAGAAGTATTTATTTCAGTAAAATTTAAGTTACCTACGTATTGGTTAATCAGATTACCTTTTTGTTGGGGATTTTCGTAAAATTCAAAATAGGTGTCCTTCATTTCAAGCGGATTCAATATTCTATTTCTTATGGATTCGGATAGGGTAGTTTGTTCGATTTGTTCAATGATTAGCCCAATGAGTACATAGTTCATATCCGAATAGTACCAACCTTGGTTAGGTTCAAAATGTGGTGTTTGATTTAGGTTATATTGATAGTACAACTCAATGATTGACCTCGGCGAATATTGCTTTGTAGGATCTTGTAATAAAAGACTGAAAAACTCTTGTTCTATATCAGAAAATATATCTGCCAACCCTGAACGATGAGAAAGTAGTTGTTTGATTGTAATTTCATGGGAAAGTCTCTTTTCTTTGAGCAAATGGAAATTATCGAAATTGAGATAATTTAAATTTTTAAGGTAAAGGGAAGCTTTATCGTTTAAGTTAAGTTTTCTTTCTTCAGCTAGTTGAAGAATTATTGTTGAAACAAAAAGTTTTGTGCTACTTGCTATTCTAAATTGGTCATTTTTTGAAACGGTCTGTCCGCCTTGGTTCAACTTTCCAAATCCTTTGTTATAAATAAAGTTTTTGTCTGCATTTTCTATGTAAAGTAAAATACTATGAACAGGGTTTTCAGACTCGTGATTTATTCTTGTTTTTACTATCGAATCAATTTGACTGAAAGAGACTAATGGTATAAAAAGAAAAATGATTAATAAAATTCTCATTGGATGCTCAAATTGTGGGTAACTTGTTTTATGTACCTAAAAATAGCACATATCCCGAAATATAGTCGGGAAATGAAATATATGCATATTTTATGTTCAATGAACTATTGAAAAGACCCCTATGAGATTCCCAAAAGTCAAAATTCTAAAAAATAGTGCCTCCATACCATCTGTATGATCTCCCCATTCTGGGAAAGCAACACCCCTACCGAAGGTGGGGCAGCCTGTCCTGCCTTCCCTTATACCTCATTTTCCCAATTCACTTTTTATTGTCATGGCATTTCGTCATCTATACTTACCTGAAAATGGACTCGGCCTAGATTTTTAGGACAAGCAGGGTTTACCAGCCTTCCGGCAGTGGATCGAGTAATTGCACGATGGACGATGGAAGAGGGGATTCTGGCAGTTTGCGAAGCAGATTGGCGTATTCGCGATCCTGAAAACCTTTTGCCGCATTCCAATATAGCTGTGCAGCGCTTTCATTACTGTGGGGCCGAAGTTGCATAATAGGCCATTCTTTCTCGCCGAATATAAATGGTGTCATATAGTCTACTGCGAGCCTTATGCTCCGGCCTTCTAGACTGCGATAAGCAAAGAGGTCGTAGTCGAGATGGCGACCAAGACGGGCCACAGTAATTAGAGCCCGGGCATTGTAAATGCTGTAGTTTAGCGACCGGGTGCGGATGAGCTCCTGCGGTTGGCGTCCATCGATGAAGACTTGGGAAAATATGCGTGCAGGCATGCCATCAAGTTGTTTGCGCGCTAGATCGAAGTTTTCACCATAGAGCGCGTAAAGAATGAGTTGAGCGTTATACCAAGAACCATGGTTGTTCGGTTGCATGGACTCTTCGATACCTGTAGGGCTTTCCACCATCCAAGTTGCGAATTGGCTAAACCAACTGCGCAATGCGTTAGCGTCTTCTTCTGTCCACCCTGGAAAGGATTCCAGTAGAATCGCGCAATCGATCACCCAGCGCATACGCCATGCCTCTAAAACTCCCGATGGGCTATTATAATTGTGACCACGGCGTTTCTGGCCGAACTGTACATTGGGATTCATCTTCGTTGCAGGATCGAGGAACCAAGCGCGAAGTTGCTCAACAGCGCTTTTCGCATAGCGCTCGTCGCCGGTAAAATGCCAGGCAGGTACCAGCGACGTGACTCTAGCAACCATGGCTTCAATCCGCGAGACGTCGGAAGTATTACGATCAGGATTTACTTCTCCGTCGCGCCAAATGTAGGGGCCATCTGGATTCTCAGGATTCGGCCACCAATAAGGGCTATAACTGTAGTAGTCGTGTGGGTCGCCGCTCGGCGGTAGGGCTCCCTCATCAACTACGTTGGCGACAGCTTGCTCAAGCGCGGCATCGGCGTCTTCTACGATTTCTTTCAAGGCTGCAACTAAATGAGGATTGCCTGCCGCAAGTCCTACTTTTACTCGCGGGAGTTGATCGCCTTGACCAAGTAGCAAGGATGGCGCCGCATTGGGTTCGCTGTCTTGGGCGAAAGCGAATGCCGTACTTAGGATCAATGAGAATGACAGAGAAAGGTAGTGGAAACGTAGCTTAAGTAGTGTATTCATGATGTAAAATTTTAATAACAAGTTTGAGTTGAAAATTCAGGTTAATTGTGGCTAACGTTCTGTGTATGGTGCGTAGCCCTCTGGGTATGCACTATACACCTTGTTAGCGCCAGTTTTTATTTCTTTTCTTATCGCAAAATTTTCTCCATTTTACGACCTTTTGCCAATTCATCAATCAGCTTTTCCATACGTCTGCATTGTTTATAAACTTCAAATTCATCTTCTATTTCTTCAATTCGATACCCACAAACTACTCCTTTAATCATGTGTGCATTGGGATGGATTTTTGCTTTTTCAAAAAACGTTCTAAACGTTACTTTCTCTGCAATAAGTGTTTGTAATTTATCTTCATCAAAACCAGTTAACCACTCTATTACGTGATGGAACTCTTCTTTTGTTCTACCATGCTTTTCCAATCTATTCCAGTAAAGGGGGTAAATAGATGCAAAGATCATATTGGCAACCTTTTCATTTTTTTCAGCTGTAACCTTCATTTTTTGCGGTTTTAAATTGGTGCTAACTTGTTATATGTACATAAAAATAACACATATCATGAAATATAGTCGCGAAAAGAAACATATGCGCGTTTTATATCCAAATTAGCATTAAACCCCCATCCCACAAAAAAGAACCCCTAATAGTGGCCTTTAATCTCGTCTGGATACTATTTCTAAAATGAGGGTTGAAAAAAGTCAAAAGTCAAAAACAAAGTGCCTCCCACCCATCTGAATGATCTCCCCGTTCTGGGAAAGCAACACCCCTCCCGAAGGTGGGGCAGCCTGGCTTAAGAAATCCACCTGTTTTCTTCAGTCTTTATTGTTGTAACATCACAAAATAAGTAGTAATATTGCAGTCCCTAAACGGTCCTATAGCTCAGCAGGTTAGAGCACCTGACTCATAATCAGGGGTTCCCTGGTTCGAGCCCAGGTGGGACCACAGTAAGCAGAAAACCCACGCCCAATGGCGTGGGTTTTTTCATTCCGGGAGGAAGCCCAGCTCGCTTGAGCTGACGATCAGGAATGAAAAAAAGCGATTTGCGAAGCAAAGCGTTGTTTGCTATTTGCAGAAGCGGGCCTTCTCTGGTCCATGAGCGAAGTGAGTAACCCAGCCTGCCCGTCCGAAATGCAATGAAGGCGGAGTGGGGCCACAAAAAATAACCCCTGGATAATCAAGGGGTTATTTCTTTTAAATCGCTTTAAATCTGCCTAATTAATCTGGATTACAGTTAGTGAAATTAGGTTTCGGAAGTGTCCAAGACGGAGTAAGTAAACTAAACCCATCACATACAAGGACATTATCTACATTCCATCCACTTAAATCCTGATTGAAATTTGGACACTCACTAAACATACGTGTCATTCTTGTAACCTTACTTACGTCCCAATTTCCAACAAGTTGATTAAAGGTTGGACTACCATAGAACATAAAATCCATATCGGTTACATTTCCAACATCCCAATTTCCGATAGGTTGGTTGAATGGAGTTCCCCAAAACATACCAGACATATCTGTAACATTACTCACATTCCAATTAGCTATCGGGTAATTAAATTGTGATTGATTGAACATGGATTCCATATTCGTCACACCGGCTACTTCCCAATTTCCCAGAGGTTGGTTGAATTCTGTAACAGAAAACATGTGACTCATATCGGTTACATTTCTAACATCCCAATTTCCGATAGGTTTATTGAATATTGAGAAAGAAAACATACCACTCATATTGGTCACGTTACTTACATCCCAGGCACTGATATCCTGGTTAAAAGAGTTAATTATGAACGTCAAATTCGTACCACTAAACATACCACTCATATTGGCTACATTACTTACATCCCATGATCCTATATCCTGATTAAAAGACTGAGATCCGAAAAACAGGCTGCTCATATCAGTAACCTTACTCACATCCCAGGAACCAATATCTTGATTAAAATCAGACAAGGCGAACATTGCACTCATATTGGTCACATTACTTACATCCCAATTCCCAATAGCTTGGTTAAACTGAGAACGAGAAAACATGCCTGCCATATTGGTCACATTACTGACATTCCAATTGCCAATAGGTTGATTAAAATTTCCATTTGGCGGATTAAAGGAAGGCGGACCCTGGAACATGGTACTCATGTTAGTTACATTACTCACGTCCCAGGAATTGATATCCTCATTAAAGGCTTTATTATCAAATAACTCACTCATATCAGTAACCTTGGTGGTACAAACCTTGGTAACATCCTCCCCATTTTCAACCATTTCTCTCAACATAGTCTCGTCAACTACTTTATAAATAGTACCATCAATTATACCGGTATCCCCAACTTCACCCCATTCGTAACACTTAATAGTGATTCCATTTTCATCCAAATAAATAGGGGACGGAGTTGGACATCCATTTTCATCTACATTTTCACCGTGAGGAGTATCAGGACAGGTATCCAAATCATCAGATACCCCATCATTGTCACTATCGGACTCTATGAAAACAAGAGTGATGTCCATATCGGCATCCATGGAAACGAAGACAGGGTTCTCGATACTTTTGAGATCTCCAATCCATTCTTTGAAAAGATACCCTTCAGAAGGAGTACCTGTGAGGGTGACCGTAGTACCATCCTCGAAAGTTCCCCCATCCGGGGAGACACTTCCTCCCTCTTCAGGGGTGATGGTAACCGACAGGATGAATTCTTCAGGTTCATCATCATCGGAACAGGTAAGGACTAGAAATAAAACCGGAATTATGAGGAGAATCCTCTTAAGAAGTCTCATAGTTATGTTGTTTAAGAATTACCTGATTTGGGTAGATAAAACTAGTCTTCAATAGAAGGAAACACAATGATCCCGGTCAGTTATGAAGGGTTAGGATCAATAGGTTAGGAAAATAGGAATGTGGTCATGAACTCCAAGTTTATCTTTGAACTTCGGAAGTTCTAAATTGGAACTATTAGTGTTCCAGCATACTAATATAAACAGTCGTAAATCAGTTAAAAACCACATTGGTTATATCCCAGGTGAGACTACAAAATGAAAAGCCTTTGTTAGACAGAGGCTTTTTTATTGCCTAAAGGGATCAAATTCTTATTTGATATCCCCTGAAAATCATAGTGCCCTTTGGATTTGGTGCCAAAGCGTTCCCTTCGCTCCCATGCATTCCCAGGGTATCCATTCTGCCGTCCATTCAGTAAACCCTCCTCCGGGAATCTTGCCTCTATACAGCGCTGTTTCTATTGAAAATAAACAAAGATCATAGCTGCAATGGTATTGCAGGCTTAAACAATATACTTGCTCTGCTAACAGGGTATAGCCCCGTTTGGGAATACCCCATCTGTTCCTGTTAAAAATTATTGAAGGGTCAAAAAAAGGACTGACCATCCCATTTTTTAAAACCGTGAAAGCCGCCATCACCACAAAAAATGCCGGCCGAGGAAACCGAAAATCGAAAGAGTAGGAAAATCTAAAACGTTATGTATGAAAAATTTTATAATAAGATCCGTATTTTTAGTGTGCGTTGTGTCGTTCTTTTCATGTTCAGAGGAGGAAACACCAAAAGAAGAACAAATCCTTTTTGTAGAAGACCTGAGTTTTTTATTTTCAAAAGAAAATAACCCTACGTCCTCTAAAGGAGATTGTGCTTTGGGCCTGGAAGAAGTAAGGAAATTTCCGGTCAATGGATGCGGTACGTTCACCATTAAGCAAACCGTGAAGTATATTTTTGGTGAAACTACCATACAAACGAAAGTTACCGTTTGTTGTGTTTGCGCCGTTTGTGTCCCTATGAGATTCAGCAGCAAAAACAGCATCGACTCAATGGCAAAGGGGAAAATAGAACGTATAACAGTAGAAGAGTCTTCCAGTATCACATACGAAAACTATGTCATTAGCATTGCTGAAGGAGACTATGAGGTGGGCACAAATGGAGAAATTAAAACCTTAACGTATAAAGTAATTGTAAAGTAAGATGGCACTAAAGAAAAAAC
>CALZFZ010000041.1 GCA_945786965.1 uncultured Muriicola sp.
AGGGAGAGTGAAATGCGCCACTTACAGGTAAATTTACCACTGCAATAGCTCCTGGCCTTAATTTTTCACAAGCTTCTTTTAGAGCCTTCATTTCGCCTGAAATAACAACTTGGTGCAGCGCATTATAATTTGCAGGAACAACTACTCCGTCTATCTGATTACAGATATCCTTAACGATAACATCATATAATCCAACCACAACAGCCATACCTGTATTTTCAACTTCACAAACTTTTTGCATAGCTAAGGCACGCTTAGATATGAGTTTCAGAGCCGATTCAAAATCTAAAGATCCAGTAGCGGCTAAAGCTGATATCTCACCCAAAGAATGCCCGGCAACCATATCGGGTTTAAAATCATTGCCAAGGGTTTTTGCCAATATAAATGAATGTAAAAAAATTGCCGGTTGAGAAAACTTTGTTTGTTTCAAATCTTCAGCAGATCCTTCAAACATTACATCAGTAATTGAAAATCCTAAAATATCATTGCCTCTTTTAAAATATTCTTGAGCCAATTTAGATTTTTCAAATAACTTTTTTCCCATACCCGGATATTGAGTGCCTTGACCAGGGAATAAGTACGCATGCATAAATACAATAGATTATTAGGATTTTTAATAAATCAGTTTTATCAGAAATAGCATAGATAAGAAAATAAACACTTTATTGATAACCAGAGTCTTAGTATTTCTTTCAAGAACTAAATAGTATTACCCCAAATTTAAATAGAATTTAATACAAATGCTTTGATTGCACACAAAGTTTGCTCGCTCTGCTCCTATTTACTCATACGTGCATATTCGTTATTGGAAATCGTGAATCTTCGATTTGATAAATAGGGGCTCGTGAACCGCTACATTATAATATATGAATCACATCAGTTAATGTATACCACGGCAATTCCCTTCCAGGGTAACTTGAATGCGGTCTATTTCTATGGCGCCAGCAGGCAGTTCTTCCATTTGTAGACCTTCATATGCATCGGCCGCTTTCCAAGCAGCAATGGTCTCACTAAAGAACTGTGAGGCCGCCGTATCTGTTTCGTAGACAACCAGGTCTATAGATTCGCCCTGGTCCCCTCCAAATCTTGTAACTACCTGCCACTTGCCTTTTTCTTTATAGGAGGTGTTGGTATAGTCCGACTGTGGATAGTATTTTTCGTCCGTAGGTTTTAACAGCACCCAAATGTCTTTAGTATGTTTTTCAGGATAAACACCCATGGTAAGAATACGGCATGTAACGGCATCGCCATCAACAGGCGATATGAGCTGCACTTTGTTCACAGGATATTCTACCTGTGATTTATTTCCGGTATCGAACGTTTCAATAACGGCTAGGGGGTTCATAGATCCATAACTAAATCCTCCATAAAATAGTAACACCACCCCAATAATACCTATAGCAATCTTAACGCTGGTATTCTTTTTATATAGTATTGCAAACAATAAACATAGAACCCCTGCAATGACTGAAATAAATACACTAGTTAGCATCTCTAATCAATTGAAACATTAAATACTACTTTTTAAAGAAATCTCTTTGCTAAAATAAGCAAATCTAAAATACTACGCTATTTAAGACTACGTATAAATTGAGTAAAGCAGAACATCATTTGTGTCCATTTTTAAGCTGTACAAAAGCACAAGTTTTATAACCGGAATAGTATGATACAAATAAGGCTAAGGTGAAAAAAGTACAGTCTTGGTTATATATTACTTATTGCGGTTTCTATTTCGATTTTTGTTCCTGTTCCTGTTGTTAATTTGGGTGCCACTACTGTTTGAACGGCCATGCCGGTTTCGATTGCTGTTGCGATTGGAATTACGCGTTCGCTGTGGTCTTTGTTCCGTCTTGGCGTCAACCTCTTCTTCCTCTTCCACAAATTGGTGTGCGGGTATACGAGGGACCTCCTGTTTAATAAGTTTTTCAATATCGCGCAGGTACGGTTGTTCTTCCTTGTCACAAAAAGACATGGCGATACCGCTGGCACTTGCTCTGCCGGTTCGCCCAATGCGGTGTACATAGGTTTCCGAAACATTAGGCAGATCATAGTTGATGACTAAGGAAAGTTCCTCTACATCGATGCCCCTGGCAGCGATATCCGTAGCAACCAATACCTTTAGTTTCCCGTCCTTAAAATCCCCTAAGGCCTTCTGCCTAGCGGTTTGTGATTTATTGCCGTGTATGGCCGCGGATCGTATATCTGCCTGGCTTAATTTTTTGACAATTTTATTGGCTCCATGTTTTGTTCTTGAAAAAACTAACACGGAATCAGTTGGTCTTTCTTGCAACAGAAGCACCAATAACTTAGGCTTGTTGCCCTTACTTACGAAATAGACCCCCTGTTCCACTTTCTCCGCCGTAGCTTGTTCCGGTTGAATGGTCACCTGCTCAAAATCGCCCAGCATTTTTCTAGAAAGCGCTACAATATCTTTGGGCATGGTTGCCGAAAAGAAAAGTGATTGTCTTTTTGGGGGTAGTTTGGCGATGATCCTCTTAATGTCGTGAATAAAGCCCATATCTAACATCTGGTCGGCTTCATCTAGTACCACATATTCTAAGTCCCGAAAAGATATAAAACCTTGGTTCATTAAATCGAGTAAGCGGCCCGGTGTGGCGACCAGGATATCAATGCCATTACGAAGAGCCTGTTCCTGCTTCCCTTGTTTCACGCCTCCATAGATGACAGTGTTTCGTAACCCCGTGAACTTTCCATAGGCGGTGAAACTTTCGCTTATCTGTATGGCCAGTTCGCGTGTTGGCGTAACAATTAGTGCCTTTACGCGTCGTTTTCCCTGTTGTCCGTTTTTCGAAGTATACAAATGATGAAGTATGGGAACTCCAAATGCTGCAGTTTTTCCCGTTCCCGTTTGTGCTACGCCAAGGAGATCTTGGCCTTTGAGGAGAATGGGAATTGCTTGTACTTGAATTGGGGTTGGCTTTTCATAGCCTTCTGCCTGAAGTGCTTTCAATACTGGGTCGGCTATGCCAAGTTCTTTGAATGTCATTTTTTTAAATAAGCCGCAAAGGTACGGCTATTTTAGATTGGCAACGGTGTAGTTAACAGTAGGTTAGGAAAATACGTTACAACCCTGCAACGGCGGCCTCTGCACATCGCTCCCCATCCATAGCCGCTGATACAATGCCACCTGCATACCCCCCACCTTCGCCGCAAGGAAATAATCCTTGAATTTCAGGATGTTCTAATTGTTCATTCCTGGGGATGTTTACCGGAGAAGAAGTCCGCGATTCTACTCCCACAATATTGGCTTCTGCCGTGTAGTAGCCTTTCATTTTTTTACCAAACTCAGCAAATCCGGTTCTTAAACGGCCTCCTATCAACTTGGGAAGTAGTGAATGCAGAGGAGCCGATTTGAGGCCCGGTTGATACGATGTTGGGTTTAGATCTGAAGACAAGGTGCCTTCTACAAAATCTGTTAACCGCTGCGCTGGTGCTGTTTGGGTTCGTCCACCAGCTGTAAAGGCCAACCGTTCCAGATCTTTCTGGTATTCTAAACCTTTTAAGACACCGTACTTCTCGTATTTGGGAATATCTTCCTCCACGTTTATTTCAACAACAATACCCGAATTTGCAAAAAGGTTATTCCGTTTAGAGGGAGACATTCCATTCACAACCACTTCTCCCGGGGATGTTGCGGCTGGAACAATAAAACCTCCCGGGCACATACAAAACGAATATACCCCGCGATTCTTTACCTGGTGCACCAAGCTATAGGCAGCCGCAGGAAGCAATTCATTGCGCTTCCCTTTGCAATGGTATTGAATGGAATCGATAATTTGCTGCGGGTGTTCTACCCGTACGCCCATCGCAAAAGACTTTGCTTTTAGGGTTATTTTCTTTTTTTGAAGCAGGTAAAAAATGTCGCGTGCCGAATGGCCGGTTGCCAAAATAACCCGAGACACCTGCATCTCATCTCCGTTATGTAAAACAATGGTTTTTAATTGATTACGATCTATTATAAAATCTATTACTTTAGTTTCAAAATGCACCTCCCCGCCAAATTTCAGGATAGTTTCCCGAATGTTCTGAACTATTTTCGGGAGTTTATTAGTGCCAATATGTGGGTGTGCATCAATAAGTATTTGCTCGGTTGCACCATGGTGCACTAAACTTTCAAAAATACGTCTGACATCCCCACGTTTGAGGCTCCTTGTATATAATTTTCCATCGGAATAAGTTCCTGCCCCTCCTTCTCCAAAACAATAATTACTATCCTCATTTACGATATGGTCCTGGTTGATAGCTTTTATATCTCTACGACGATTTCTCACATTTTTGCCCCGCTCCAGAACAATAGGTTTAAAGCCGAGCTCTAAACAGCGTAATGCGGCCCACATCCCGGCCGGACCAAAACCGATGATATGAATAGGTTTGGCTTTCGAAACATCTTTATAATCAAAGGAGTACTTGGAAGTCTCGGGGGCTTTTTCCTTTATGTAAACCGCAAGCTTGTAATTGAAATAAATGGTTTGTTTACGGGCATCGATAGACTTCCGGAGCACCTTTATAGAAAAATCAACTTCAGGAATACCTAAGTATTGGGCAGCTTTGCGCATAAGAATGCCTTCCTGGCCTTCTTCCTTTAAAGGTACCCGAACCTGTATGTTTTTGATCATAGGGCAAAATTACTCCAATTAAAGGACAGTATTCGGTATAACTATAACCATTGGTATTGGCAACCAAAAACGAATTCTAAGGAATCGCTATTTTCGTTTGTTATAATTCTTATCCCCTCTGGTTTTGGGTTTTTTATATTTGGCTTTAATTAGGCGCTTATAAGAACCCCCTTCATTCTTTTTCTTATTTTTTTCTGACTTTTCGTGAAAACTTGCGCCCCGTTCGTGCTCATTACTTTGCTTATGCGGATTATTTGGTTCAATAACTCTGGGTTGCTCTTCGGGGGTTAGTTCTGTGGATATTTCTATACCCTCGGGTAATGGAATTTCTTCAATTTCCATATCCATAAGCGCTTCAATAGTATTTTTAGCGGTAATTTCCTTCTCCGTGTAGAACAAAAGGCTTTCTCCTTTCTTTTCTGCACGCCCGGTACGGCCAATTCGGTGCATATAATTTTCGGGAAAATTTGGGGTATCAAAATTTATTACATGCGTTATTTCGTTTAGATCGAGCCCACGTGCCATCACATCGGTGGTTACCAATATCCTATTAACTCCTTCATCGAACTGCTTAATAGATCGCATTCGGTAGTTCTGCGTTTTATTGGAGTGAATTACACAGATTTCGTCATTATAGAATTCTTGTAATGTTGAAAACAACAGATCGGCACTTTTTTTATTGGAGACAAAAACCAGCACTTTTTTAAAAGTAGTTGCATTATCTAGCAAGTGGATAAGCAAATTTGCTTTCGTATAGAAGTTAGGAACTGCATAGCTACTTTGGGTTATATTTTCTAAAGGCGTACCGCTAAGCGCAACTGAAATCTTTTCTGATAGCATAAAAAATTTGGCAATTATATCTTCAATATCTTCTGTCATTGTTGCTGAAAACATAATGTTCTGACGTCTTGCCGGCAATAAATCGAAAATATTGGTAAGCTGAAATCTAAACCCTAAATCTAGCATCACATCAACTTCGTCGATCACTAATTTCTTAATAGATTTTAAGCGCAAGGTACCGCTCAACACCAAGTCATACAAACGGCCAGGTGTTCCTACAACGATGTCTTGTCCTTCCTTTAATAAAGCCTTTTGCGTGTTGATATTGGTGCCGCCGTAGACTCCCACTACCCTATTATTGAGATACTTACTAAATTTCTTTATCTCCTCAACAACCTGTATAACCAATTCGCGTGTAGGTACCAGAATTAATACTCTTGGGTGCTTTTCTTTTGAAAATGGAAGCATTTGTAATATGGGTAACATATAGGCAAATGTCTTCCCTGTTCCCGTTTGAGCAATCCCTACCACATCTTTGCCAGATGAAATTACTGGAAATGCTTGCGATTGAATAGGTGTTGGATTCGTGTACCCAATATCAGTTATAGCGTATCGCAGTTGGTTAGAGATTTTAAATTCATCAAACGATTGCATCTTCATTAATTTTATGCAAAAGTAAGGTATCAAAAAGTAACCCTTTTTTTTGTTTCGCACTTTGAAGAAATAAGATGTAATGGTTTTATCTAAACAACTGTAAAATTGAATTTTCCATCCAATCAAAATTACATTGTCACATGTAAAGCAAAAAGCCATAATGAGGAACGTTATGGCTTAAAAGTTTGTAAGGCATTCCATGATAGTCAAATGCCAGAGAAGGACGAAT
>CALZFZ010000042.1 GCA_945786965.1 uncultured Muriicola sp.
ATAAAGTAAAGGATGATCCGGAAATTACGCTGGAGGCGAATCCGGACGACTTGTCAAATCTAAAATTAAAAGAACTGGCCGCTTCCCCGGTGAATAGGTTAAGTATTGGTGTTCAATCCTTTTTTGATGAGGACCTGAAACTAATGAACCGGGCCCATTCTGCCGATCAGGCCATGGATTCACTTTCGGAAGCAACCCGTTTGTTCAACAATATTTCCATAGACCTAATTTATGGCATACCTTATCAGGATCATGAGCGCAGGAACAAAAACAATGAGACAGCCCTTTCATTCAAAATTCCACATATATCGAGTTAAGCCCTAAACGTAGAACCTAAAACCGCCTTAAAAAAGTTTATCGAAAAAGGCATAGTTCCTAATGTGGATGATGAGATGGCCGAAGCGCAGTACCAAATGCTGGTGACAAAACTGGAAGAACAAGGTTATATCAATTATGAACTCTCCAATTTTGGTAAACCAGGATTCTTTTCTAAAAACAATACCGCCTATTGGCAAGGCAAAAATTACATGGGAATAGGTCCTTCTGCCCATTCTTTTAATGGGAAAAGGCGGGCATGGAATATTAACAACAATACGAAGTATATCAATGCGATCCGGAAAAATGAACTCCCCATGGAGGTAGAGCAGCTAACCAAAACTGACAGATATAATGAGTACATTATGACGGGGCTTCGCACCATTTGGGGCGTTTCTTTAGGAAGAGTGGCTTCTGAATTTGGAGCAGTATACAGCGATTACCTCTTACAACGGTCTAAAAAATACCGAGAAGAACACCTCCTTTATTTAGATGGGGACACCTTATTAGTGACAAGGAAAGGGAGGTTTTTAAGCGATGGCATCGCAGCCGATTTATTTATGCTTAATTTAGAAATAAAGAAGTAGCTCTACGTTGAACAAAGTCCAGGTTCATTTATGAAAAATATGATTGCCGAAATAACCTATAACAACTACAACTATACTATAGACCTTTCCAAACCACTTGATATTTCTATTCCACTCAGAGGAAATGCATCGAATGTAAATGCCTGGTATGTAGATCCTCCAAGGATAGAACCTCATACGGAAGTAGAGTTTATTGGCAGCGTTAAAGAAGGGGGTTCCACTAATTTTAATAATATCCATTTTAATCCGCATGCACATGGTACCCATACCGAATGTTTGGGGCATATTACCGAAGTATTTCAGTCGGTCAATCAAACCTTGGATCAGTTCTTTTTTATGGCAGAGGTGATTACACTGGTTCCGGAAAAATTTGGGAAAGATTTTGTGCTCACAAAAAAACAACTCCAAAGGGCCCTTGGCGAGAAAGAACCGGAAGCACTGGTGATACGAACGCTTCCAAATACCAGGGAAAAATTATCCCGGAAATATTCCCATACCAATCCGCCCTATCTTCAGGAAGATGGAGTAATGTTTATAGTGGAAAAAAACATCACCCATCTTTTAGTAGACCTTCCTTCGGTCGACAAAGAAAAGGACAACGGTGCTTTAAAGGCCCACAAGGCTTTTTGGAGAATTGAAGGCTCTGTAAGAACCAAGGCAACTATCACAGAATTTGTGTATGTGGACCATGCCATAAAGGATGGGTCATATTTTTTAAACCTACAGGTTGCTCCCTTTGAGAATGATGCGAGCCCCAGTAGGCCCGTACTTTTTAGGATCGTATAAAGCACTTTATAATTTGAGCTCTTTCATTACCTTTATCAAAATTAAAAGGCGATTGCCCCTTTTTTCAGGATCTAACTAAAACGACTTAAGAGGGCATGCAAACAATAACATCATGGACGGCATTTTCGAAGTTACTTTAGGTCTTATTCTTGGGGCCATTCTTATGTATTGGTTCTTCTCTTTGTTTTGGAAGAAAAAGAACAAGGAAATTACCGAACATCAGTCGACCGTGCTTTTGGAAAAAATTAAAAGCGTTTGTAAGTTGATCTCTGTGGAGGGTGATTTTGCCGAGATCTACAAGTACGAAAATACCAAGGAACGATTTTTAAGCCTGGTGAGCAGTAAGAAAAAAGCGCTAATCGTGATCAATGCCAAGGCGCAGATTGGCTACGATCTTCAGAAGATACTGATGCATGCAAACAATGAAAAGAAACAAATAATCCTAACCAATTTTCCTGAACCCGAAGTACTTTCCATAGAACCCGAGTTGGAGTTTTACGACATACAGAATGGATTGTTCAATGCCTTTACTCCAAAGGATCTTACCTCATTGAATCAGGAGGCGATAAAACATATTCGGGATAAGATTCCTCAAAGCGGGCTTATGGAAACCACAAGAAGAGAAGCTTTAGAAGCTGTATTACTCATTGAAAAACTGGTCGAAACCATTGGCTGGACACTCGATTATTCGGCCTTAAATATAAATGGAAAAGAAAAGGCAAAATTGATGAATTAAGTTCTCATTCCTAAACTATAAAAAATGAAAAAACAAGTTTGTATTTTAGTAATAACCTTGCTACTGCTCTCTTGTGGGCAGAAACAAAACGATCTTAAAACCTTTGATCCCGCTTTTGTTCATACTGTCTACTTTTGGTTGAAGGATCCTGAAAGTATCCAGGATAGAGCTGCCATTGAAGTTTCCCTGAAAAAGTTTATTCAAAATTCAAAATATGCCAAAACAAAGTTTGTTGGGACACCACCTAAGGCTACCAGGGATGTTGTGGATGATTCTTTCACTTATGCCCTCGTACTGACATTTTCCTCTGCCGAGGAGCAGGAAAATTATCAAAACGAAGAGGCACACCTGATTTTTATTGAGGAATCCCAGGATCTTTGGGATAAGGTGTTGGTTTATGATTCTATGAGTATGACCCAATAGAATTGTATTAATAGTTAAGACATACTAGAAAATAGAAAGCAAGAAATAACAGAAAATGAATGTAGAGGAATTCAGGATCTTTTGTCTTTCAAAAAAGGGAGTTACCGAAGAATTACCTTTTGATGACGTAACCCTGGTCTTTAAGGTCATGGGGAAAATGTTTGCCATAGTGCCCCTAGAGAGAATACCATCTCAGGTAAACCTAAAATGCGATCCGGAAAGGGCTATAGAGCTCAGGGAAACCTATGATGGTATTGTAATGCCTGCGTATCACATGAGCAAAACCCATTGGAATACCTTGTACTTTGAACAATTACCATCGCATTTATTACACGAACTTACAGATCTTTCCTATGACCTGGTAGTCGCAAAATTTACCAAAAAACTGAAGGCAGCTTTAGATGCCTTGTAAGTTACAGACTTTTTACTTGTAACTCATGAAAGGCATCGGCCTGGAGTCGTAGTAATTCCTCCGCTTTTTGTTTCTTATGAGCATACACGGCTTCTTCCTCCCGTATTTCTCCATAGATTCGCTCATTTAAAACAGCATCGGTAGCCATGATGTGTTGCCTGTGAGATACTTTTTGGGTAACCCAGGCCTCTACAGTACTTTCTTCTTCTTCCAATTTAAAGTCATATGGTCCTTTAGGGGACAATAATTTAACTACAATAGGTGAGGTCTCTATGGCGAGAAACAGCAGGAAAATAAAGAAGGAAGGGAACCAGGCCAATTCACCCAAGGCATTTATTCGAGCCATTAGGCCATCGAATCCGTCAATGATGGGTTGTGAATTTTCTACTGCAACTCCATATTCAGCATTTATAACATCGATCTGGTTCTCGATCGCGGCAATTTTCTGACCATTAAGCGTTTTCAATTCTCTTAATTCCAATAAATAAGCGTCGTGCTTTTCTCGTTTTTCTTTGTAGACAGGACCTTTTCCAAGGAGCATGGTGCCGGCCGTTCCTTCTGCTTCCGTAATGTAGGTGTCATAAAGGGCATTGGTCTCTGCCTCTTTAGTAATGATCTCCTCTTTTAGGGTGCTGATATCCGCATTGAGAGTTTCAATTACAGGGGTATATTGTTGGGCTATCTGTTGTTTATTGGCCAGGGTAAGTTCATTTTTTTGTTCCAGCAATACCTGATTAATTTCTTTTTCGAAAATTTTCATTTCCAGGGGTTTGGAAATGACAACCGCTATAATGACGGCCAGAATAATTCGTGGTGTGGCTTGATAAAACTCGCTTTTAAAACTGTTTCTTTTTTTAATGGTAGAAACAATGAAACGGTCTAAATTAAAAATAAGAAGCCCCCAGACGAGCCCAAAGATCAGGGCTGTGTATACGTTGTCAAAAACAGTGTATAAGGCATAACTGGCTGCAATAAAAGCCATAACGGCCGTGAAGAAAACAGTTGCACCAATTCCGGCATATTTTGTTTGTTCTCCGGGGGAACAAGTCTTAAGGATAGAGGCATCTGCCCCCGAGCAGAGGATAAAAAATCGTTGTATCATAACAGTGTTCTAAATTGATTGATAGACTATTAGAACGCAACCTATGATAAATTGTTACAAATATTTCAGGATATTTTTGGGTGCTTACTATTTTTTAGATAATTCCGTGAAATATTTGTAAAAATATGGAATGGTTTCGATGCCTTTTAAATAGTTGTTAATCCCAAAATGCTCGTTGGGAGAATGAATGGAGTCGCTGTCCAAACCAAAACCCATGAGTATAGTTTTACTGTCCAGTTCCTGTTCAAATAGGGCCACGATGGGAATACTTCCCCCGCTTCGTTCCGGAATAGTTTTTTTTCCAAAGGTAGTCTCATATGCTTTTTCCGCTGCTTTGTAGCCAATGGTGTCGATGGGAGTTACATAGCCTTGTCCGCCATGGTGCGGGGTTACTTTAACCCGCACTCCTTTCGGTGCAATATTTTCAAAATGGGTGGTAAAGAGGCGTGTAATCTCATGCCAATCCTGGTGTGGTACCAGGCGCATCGAAATTTTGGCATACGCCTTACTTGCAATCACCGTTTTGGCACCTTCCCCCGTATAGCCGCCCCAAATACCATTCACATCGAGTGTGGGACGAATGGAATTGCGTTCATTGGTGGTGTACCCTTTCTCGCCATATACATCCTCGATATCCAATGCCTTTTTATAGGCGTCCAGGTTGAAGGGCGCCTCGGCCATGGCATCCCGTTCTTTCCTTGAAAGTTCCTGTACCTTGTCATAGAACCCGGGAATGGTGATATGGTTGTTCTCATCATGGAGGGAAGCGATCATCTTGGCCAGGACGTTTATGGGGTTGGCAACCGCCCCACCGTACAAGCCCGAGTGGAGATCCCGGTTGGGCCCGGCAACTTCTACTTCAACATAACTCAACCCGCGGAGTCCGGTGGTAACAGACGGTATATCCTTGGCTATCATCCCTGTATCCGAAATTAAGATGATATCATTGGCCAATTTCTCCTTGTGTTCTTTTACAAAAGTAACCAGGCTGTTGCTGCCCACTTCTTCTTCCCCTTCGATCATGAATTTCACATTGCAGGGCAGTTGTTGCTCTTTTACCATATACTCCAGCGCCTTCACATGCATGTACATTTGCCCTTTATCATCGGATGCTCCCCTGGCAAAGATGGCGCCCTCCGGATGCAAGGCTGTCTTTCTGATAATAGGTTCAAAAGGTGGAGAATCCCAAAGGTTCAAAGGATCTGGTGGTTGCACATCGTAATGCCCATATACCAATACGGTAGGGAGGTCCGGATCTACGGTTCGCTCCCCGTAAACAATAGGGTAGCCTTCGGTTTCGCAGATCTCCACCGAGGTACAGCCTGCCTGCCCGAGGGCGTTTTTAATTACTTCAGCAGCCCGGATCACGTCATGTCCAAAGGCTGAGTCTGCACTGATTGAAGGGATTTTTAATAATTCGATAAGTTCATTGATAAATCGATCCTGGTGGTCTTTGATGTAATCGGTAAGATCTTGCATGAATGAGTGTTTGGTGAAAGTATAAAATTACGAAAAGAAGGGTTATATTTTTGATGTTGAAATATTTTAAAATTGATTTTTTGGATTATATTTGCAACCCCGTTTAAAATGGGAAATGCAGGCGTGGTGGAATTGGTAGACACGCTAGACTTAGGATCTAGTGCCGAAAGGTGTGAGAGTTCGAGTCTCTCCGCCTGTACGAAGTAGAGGCCCATCCGGATAGGATGGGCTTTTTTTATTGAAAAAGTGGAGAGATTAGAAGTTTATCCCGCCTTAGGCGGGGAGTCTCTCCGCCTGTACAACGTAAAACCTCAACTAGTTTTTTATAAACATGTTGAGGTTTTTTTATTTTTGGATCTGTACATTGTTGTATGGCAGATTGTTGGTCAATTATTAACAATCCATTCCTATCTAAAATGAGATATTTACAAACGGAAGAATGGGGCTTGTATATACGCTTTCATCCTCCTTATATAACAAATTGTACTTTGCACCAATGGCTATTTTATCCGTAATATTTATTCCGGCCCCAAGAAATAATGCAGAGTCCCAATAACTTCTGGTGCTTTGCCCTGTTGGCGATTCTGTTTTAGTAGACACATTTAACAACACAAATTCTAACAAAGTCAGTATTCTTTTGCTGGGATTAAACTGGGTCAGTAGATTCCCTCCAAAGGTGGTTGTATTTTGTAAATCTTTTATCCCGGAATAACTCCCCTGGATACCTGCACCAATGGCAACTTTATCACTAAGACTGTACATTAAATTAGGGGAGAGGCTAATATTGGTACCACCCACAAAATTTAGCCCGAACCCTACGCCAAATTTTAATCTTTTTGGCTCAAAGGCTGTACTATCAATAACGGCTATGTTCGTACTGTCTAAAACGGCAATGTTTGTACTGTCAATGACCGCGATATTGGTAGTTTGTGAATGGATATTTTGACTGCATACCAATATTCCAATGACTATTAGTAGTTTCGAAATCAAGCTGATTATCTTCATAGTTGTCAATTAAGTTTCAATTAAATAATTCTCACCTTTTATTATTTGGTGTGGGGGAATATAGGAAATTGTATTTGATTAAGAAAGCCGCATAAGGCCCTGTTTCTAGATAGACTTTGTGACTTCACGTAACCAAGAAGTATTGGGAACATCAGCATGGCCTCAGTTTATTTTCTATCTATTTCGTCTGAGCTTGCTTTCATAAAATCTTCTGTCAGAATTTTCTTTAAATAAAAAATCAACTCTTGTGCATTTTCTTTGCTGAACACCATTGGGGGTTTAATTTTCAAAACATTGTGGTCGGGACCATCCGTACTCATTAAAATACCATAGTCCTTCATCCGGTTCGCAAGATAATCTGCCTGATTGCCCAGTGGGTTCATTTTCAGATCTACCAGTTCAATGCCCAGGAAAAGTCCCTGACCCCGAACGTCTCCGATAATTGGGAATTCTACGGCCAGTTGCTTTAATTCTGATTTTAAGAAACCGCCTATTTTTAGTGCATTTTCCTGAAGTTTTTCACGTTTCACGGTTCGCAATACTTCCGTGCCGATTGCACATGAAACCGGGTTGCCGCCAAAGGTGTTAAAATATTCCATGCCATTGGCAAATTTTTCGGCGACTTCCTGGCTACAGGCCACTGCTGCCAATGGATGGCCATTGCCCAGGGGTTTTCCTATGGTCACAATATCGGGAACTACATTATGCAATTGAAAGCCCCAAAAGGTTTTTCCCATACGTCCGCAACCTACCTGTACTTCATCGGAAATACAGAGCCCGCCTGCCGCCCGGACATATTCATATGCTTTGGGAAGGAATCTGTCTGGCAGTTCAATTTGGCCACCACAGCTGATGATGGGTTCTATAATAAATGCTCCCACACCACGCCCTTTTTGATGAATGGCATCAATTTGAAACTGCACCTCCTCAGCATATTTAGATCCTGTATTTTAACCTCTGTATTTTCCCCGAAAGGCATCGGGTAGTGGAAAAATATGGGTATGCTCGGGGGCTCCTTTCCCACCTTTTCCATCGAACTTATATGAACTGATATCGATACACATGTTAGAATTGCCATGATACCCAACCTCTGATGCGATAATATCACGCTCGCCCGTTGCGGCCTTTACCATACGAATAGCCAGTTCATTGGCCTCACTGCCCGAATTCACAAAATGCAGTACGCTCAATTCCGGTGGTAAGGTTTCGAGCAATTCTCTGGCCAGTTCGTTGATAGTATCGTGCAAATAGCGTGTATTGGTATTTAACAGGGCCATTTGTTCCTGTCCTGCCTTAACAACCTCGGGATGTTCATGCCCTACATGAGCTACGTTGTTAACGGTATCCAGATATTTTCGCCCGTATTGATCCATCAAATATTGGCCCGCGCCACGGACCATTTTTAGCGGGACCTTGTATTGCAGGCTCAGACTTTTGCCCAAATGCTGTTTTCTGTACTGGATCAATTTAACATTTGAGGTTGTTTCCTGTTGCTGAAGTGCTTCCGATTTAAACAAAAGATTGGGATCCGGACAGATGCTTTTCCAAACATCGATTTGGTTGAAATAGGCAACTCCCGGATAATCTATGCTATACCCGAACATAGACAGCATAATTTGAAAATGGAGGTGGGGTGCCCAATTTCCGTTTTCCTGGGGATTGCCCAAAAAGCCGATGCACTGCCCTTTTGCAAAGGTTTGCCCAACTTCTTTACCCTTAAGTGAGGCAAGGGACAAATGCCCATAGAGGGAATAGAATTCTATAGTGTCGATGCGATGTTTTAAGATGACCAAACCTCCATATTCTTTATCTCCTGCATCGTTCACTGCGGTAACCACTTCGCCATCGAACATGGTATGTACAGGAGTGTCCGCAGGTAACCAAAAATCCACACCCAAATGAATTGTGCGACTTTCCCGACCGTTATTTCCTATTTTGTCATATTCCGGAGAGGTGTATACGGCACGGGGTTCCAAATACCCACCTGCCGGAACTTTTTCGGGATGCTGTTTATGCAGTCGGTCGATCTTAAACTGGAATAAATCGAGATCATCAAAATCTTTTTGATGTCCCAACCACTTGCTCGCCACGCTAAGATCCAGCGGATGAATTTTCTCTTTTTTGATAGTTGGGAATAGATCCGTTATCCTAAAATCGTTTAGATTGGCCCAATTGCTAAACTTAGTTTCATCAGGATGCGGAGTAAAACCACATGCCTGCCTAAAGCAGTAATGGGCAAAATCAGGATCGATGGTTCGCCATTTTTCAAGCACTTCCCAAGCGGGTTTTTCGCTGATAAGCAAATATTCATTATCCGGTTCTTTGTGCTTGTTGACCGCCGATTTGGAAACTGAGATCACCAACCGCATAGCGATGGCATTGTACAAATGCTCTAATTCTATTTCTTCCAATTGAAATGAGGTATGATATCCCTTCACAATGGGTAGGGCAGCTTCCACAGGGTCGTTGTGATGCATCACGGCGTATGCACAGGTTACGGCCAGGTCATTGATGATCTGGGTATGGACGGCATCCCCATAATCGATGGCTGCCTTTACTTTTGGATGGATCAGTTCTTCTGAAACAATGACATTGTTATCATTGGCATCATTATGAACCACCCCTTTTCGAAGCTGTGAATACGATCTTTGGACTTTTTCAAATCTGTTTAAAAAAAAGACAATCATCTCTTTTTCTTTTTCGTTGAACAAATTGAGGTGTTCCTTAGTCCAAAGGGATTTGGCAATGTCCCAATCAAATTCCCGATACGCCTGGGGATGGTCAAAACCCTGGAGCGCATGGGTAAGTTTCCCGGATTGTTCTCCCAAACTATATCGCAAGTCTTCCAAATGTGGATTTACGCTACTCCATAACCTTCCGGAAATCCAGGTAAGTAGGCGCACCTTTCGCAGGTTTCCGGCATCATCTGTAAATGACGCAATGGTGTTACCTTTTTTATCAATGATGACTCGTGGCGAGATCAAGTCTTTTCCTTCCCTTTGAACATGTTGCAACAACTGCTGTTGAAAATCCAGATACTTTTCGTCTTCATCAGGGCGGGATATTTTTAGAATATAGCCTTCTCCATCGGCAATCTTGATCCTGAAATTGAAATCGATTTCCCCGGGTAAGGGTGTAGCCTTCCCGCTAACGTTAAAAAGTTCTAAAACGATCTTTTCCGCTTGTTGGGAGTCTATTTTTATTGTGGTATAGTCCATCTCAATCTTCCATTAAAAGCATAATGATATGTGCGGCACTCCAGCTAAAATTTTGGGCTTCGCGTCCTTCGCCTGTCAGGGGATGATAATTTTCCCTTATAGCCTTTCCTTTACCCAAAACCCCTTCTGCACCTTCTAAAATTTGAATAGTGGCCTTGTCCGCTTCCTCATCAAAACCATAATTTCGGAGTCCCTTTACACCAAAATAAGCCTGATCTAACCAATTGGGACCGCGCCAGTAGCCGTTCATAGGGTCAAATTTCGGATGGTCCCTGGACATGGTTTGAAAGGGGACCTTGGTAAAGAATTTTTCGGTATCCATCATCTTGGCTTTTACAGCTTCCGCTTGTTTATTAGTGGCAGCATTTGCCCACAGAGCCGTCCATCCTTCACTTCCTGCTCCTTTTATAAATCGTGTACCTTCTAAATTAGTATCATAGAACCATCCGTCTTCCACATCATAGAATTGATCTTGAATGCGTTTTTTCAAGGCTTTGGCATCCGTGCGATAGGCGTTGGCATCTTCCATTTTGTTCAATGCATCCGCAAGGGTTGCCAGGTACAATTTCTCAGCGTATAGATACGCATTCAGATCAATGCTTTCCTGATCAAGGGAATAGGCTCCTTCCGAATTCTTCAAGATCTTGGAATCGTCAAAACGAATGGCATTGTCCATTCCGCTTTCCCATTTGGCAGCAAGCACGGTGCCGTCCGTAGAACCGAATTCGCATATTCCATCTTCGTCATGGTCACGCTTATTGTACCACCAGGCATGATATTTTTTCAATTTGGGATACATTTCCTTTATGAATTCAATATCTAAATCCTTTTCGAATATTTTAGCAACGGCCCAGGCAGAGAGGGGGGGTTTGGTATCCCTGTAATTGAATGGCTCTATTGTGGTGTCCCTATAGATACAGTCTACAACAAACCCATCTTCGCTCTGATAATCAAACATCGCCAGGATCTGATCTTTCGCCAGACCAGGGTTAAAGTAAGAGAGCCCAACACCATGTTTCCAAGAATCCCAGGACCAAAACCCATGAAACCATTCATATTGATAGCTGGGGAATAGGCCTTGGTGTTTTAATTCTCCGGCAGAAATGCGCCAGTTATTCTGTAAGGTAAGATGGGCTTTTGCCAGAACCGAGCTGTACTTGTCATCTGTAAATTTGTTTTTCCGATGCTCAACCAATTTGCTTAATTCATTTTCCTTTTCAGATTTGCGGGCATCCAAAACAGAATCAAAATCGATTTTGGAAATGAGTTGATGCTCTAGTTCCCAGGAATATTCAGGGAAGATAAAAGTCTGTGAGATTTGAAGCACTTTGGATTCCTTTGGGGATAAGACCAAAGTTGGGATATTGATCTCAAAAGACAGACTATCACGTATAAAAATTTCATTCTGGTTATTTAGCAATTGAACGTAGCCTACAGCATCGCTTTCAGACGATGCGAGTTTGATTTGCTCATTTGCTTTTGAAACTTGGATTCCGGAATTGAACAAATCTCCTTTTAAACGGACATTAAGGTTCATGACAGCGTCGGACTTATTGGTAATCGTACTTTGTTGCAGGGCTGTATGTCCCGAAATAAAAACCAACTGCTGTTCTAACTGCAACATGTTGTTTTCATAGGTTTGTTCCAAATGACTGGTATAACTGTTTTGTTGGGTCAACGTACTATCCCAATCGATGAATTTTACATCATCGGAGCCAATAGTGAGCAGCAGTTGCGTTAAATTGGGACTGATCCACACCCCATTTTCCTGTGTCATTAAAAAAGGGCCGGAAAAACCGCCGGAAGCTGTCAAAGAATCTGGTAAACCATAGGCAAACCAGGCTCCCTGGTCGGAAAACATCAGCATATTCCTATCCGTTCTGTTTTTAGGTACACCCTTAAAATCCAAAATATTATTCGAGAATGAAAGATAATTGGTCTTTGCGGAACTATTGATTTTGCTCGCATCATTTTGTTTGCAACAAAACAAAGACATAATAATAATGGTGGCTAGAACGCTTTTATTACCCATAATCATAAATGTTTGGCTCCTGCAATTTCCATGAGAGTTTTAATCACAGAAATCTATTCTTGTACAATTATTTGAAACAATATGAAATTGCAACTTAAGAAAAAACTGCGTTGTTATTACTTGTGGATGGGCTCAATACACAAAAAAACCGATTTTAATTTGGTTGAATATAAAATTCAATAGAAGTTATTATTATTTAAGTCCCAAGGCTACCAGAAGCCAATCGGATCCAAAAAATGAATTAAGAATCACTTATATTTACTCCTACAGGTGTTTAGTTAAATTTTAAAGACGGATGGATCACAATCGAAGCTCACACCCTGAAAAATTATTTGCTTGCTGGCATCCCGTTGGATATAGCCATGAAATAAAAGCGAACACTCCTTTTGGCACCTTTCTTCTGGATGAAGCCATCGTTATTTGGCGAACGTCGGATGGGGATGTACATGCAATGCGAGATCTCTGCATTCATAGGGGAACTGCATTATCCCTGGGATGGATTAAAGACGATTGCCTGGTCTGCCCTTATCATGCCTGGCAATATGATAGAAAAGGCGATTGTGTTTTGATTCCGCAAGCACCGGATACTCCAATCCCCGGTAAAGCCAAAACTCCAACCTATCATTGCCTGGAAAAATACGGTTTGATCTGGGTTGCTCTAAAAGACCCTGTCTATAAACTTCCTGACATTCCGGAATATGAAAGTGCCGATTGGAAATTGGTAAATACTGGTCCGTTTAATTGGAAAAGCGATAGCTCCAGACAAGTAGAAAATTTTACAGATTTTGGCCATTTTCCATGGGTACACCCGGGACTTTTGGGTGACCCAGAGCGACCCAAAGTGCCAGATTGCAAGGTAGTCGTAAAAGACTCCGTTTTACACTATTCCGTAGTAAGGCCGGAAGCTACCAATAGTGAGGATTTTCCGATTTTTGCCAATGAAGATGTGGTAAAACCCGAACGAAGGAGTGTTTATGAATTACACCTGCCCTATACCATCGTACTCCGATTAGGATGGGGCGGAGAAAAAGGGATGGTATATTTCTTTACTTCACAGCCTATTTCCAAAAACAAATGCTGTGGTTTCTGTATAATTGGACGTAACTATGACCATGATGAACCGGATACAATTTTGCGGGATTTTGAACAAGTCATTTTTGACCAGGACAAAAGAATTGTGGAATCACAAAGGCCCGAACAAGTACCTTTTGATTTTGCGGAAGAACTACATTTGAAATTCGATACTGTAGCAATGAACTACCGCAGAGCAATGAAAAAACAGCAGCTCGATTATTAAAAAATCCTCCTAATAAATTCTAGTATGAAAACAGTATTTACTCTTTCGTTCAAGTTGGCCAAAATAATACGGAGTTTTGGACATTTTGAATCGGAAGGTATTTAGAACTTGTAGGTAAAACCAAGGAGATAAGCGTCGTCCCAACTTGTAAAGGTTAGCTCCATATGTTCTTTTTGATAGGGAGTCGTAAACAAATACGAACTGCCTATACCGACGACGGCTCCGGCTAATACATCCCAGCCGTCATGTTTTTGTGCTTCAATACGGCAATAGCCAGTAAAGGCGGCCAGCGTGTACGCCGGTACACCATATTTCCAGCCATATCTTCGTTGCAAAAATGCAGCACTCTGAAAGGTAGTAGAGGTATGTCCTGAGGGAAATGCCCTCTCGCCATTGTTATAAGGTCTTTTTTTTCCGATGGCATATTTCAATCCAAAGGTTACTGCCTGGTTTAAAGCAAATCCCTTAGTGAATTGCCAGGTTCCCTGGGTATCCCCTTTTATGAAAGTGCTGGCGAGTGCAGCAGCTGGAATGGTAAATACCAATACATCGCTCGTTGATTGCAGTGTTTTGTTTTGAGCATAAACTTTTGAATTACATCCAACGCTTAGATAAAAAACCAAAGAGATCATTCCACCAATTAAAATATTGGTGCGGGCGTAAAAGAAGTTACCATAAATGTGCATATTCCTTATTGGTAGAAATTAAAAGTACTTAATTAATCTAAAGAATACCTAAAGTAAGTCAAAAGGGAATAGAGAATTCAAAACGTTATGGCTAAAACTTGTATTTAAAACTAGTGCGAATGATCTGCGTTTCATAATAATTCTCGTAGAGGGCAGTAAATCCTTCTCCTACAACTTTTTGGCGTAAACCGAATTTATTAAAAATGTCACTCGCCGAAACACTGACCTCTCCTTTGTTATCCCAGATAGTCTTTTTTATGCCCAGGTCTATGGAAGATCTTGCCAGTTGTTCTCCTTGTGGAATATTCTTTTTAGAAAAATATACTCCCGTTAATTGTAATGTAAAATTATCAGATAAAGTTACCTCATTACTAAGTTTGGTATCCCAGGCATTATTGGTTGATTCATTTATCACAAATTCTCTTTCAAAGGGAAATAATAGCACGCCCGTGTAGGCATCAATAGTATTGGCGTACCAATTGGCACTTGCTGAGAATTTCCAATCTTCTGTTATTTCCTGACTGAATAATACCTCCAGTCCTTTATTTATGGCATTACCGGTATTTTGATAAATCCGGTTCACAATATCGTAATCTGGATTAGAATCATCAATACTGAAAATGCGCATATACTGGTCTTTTATCTGCCGATGATAAATCGCTGTAAATATGGATCCGTTTCGCCATGAATATTTGTGGGCCAATTCTAAAGCATCTGTGAACTGAGGCCTCAAATAGGGATTGCCAACTTTTAGCAATTCAGGGTCATCATATTTGGGGAAAATACGTAATTCGGGTTCGCCGGGCCTGTCCACTCTGCGATTATAAAAGGCAGATACTTTATTGTGATCATTTATCTTAAGGGTAAAGCGAATACTGGGGAAGAGTTCAAAATAGTTGTAATTATCATTGTTTGGATAATAAATATTACTTGGATCTAAATCATAAAACACGTCGGTATGTTCGGCACGAAGTCCGGCTTCCACATCATACTTTTCCTTTTCCACCAAATAGTTGATATAACCTGCATACAAGTTTTCACCCCAATTGGAAAAAGTTCCAAGATCGGGGTAAATTATAGAATTAATTCCGGGTGTTATGGTATAATCTACCGGTAACCTTCGTATACGAAGTTTGGCCCCAAGTTCGAGTCGCCCTTGTTTTAGAGGTTTAATATAATCTGAAGAAATACTGGTTATATTTTCTATTGCCCTGATATTGGTCTTGTCTCTGCCTACTCGCACAGAGGAACTGTCGTTCAGGGAATAGGTCTCATCTTCCAACCCTTGTGCGTACTGAAAATTGGCACTCAAGCTGTGGCCGGCTTGTTTATATGTGTGTCGGTAATTTGCATCAACATTAATATATCGGGTAACTTCGTCTTCTTCCCAACTATAAAATCGATTTCTGGAATTAGAATTCAAATCGATAAAGGCCACCTGGGCTGTGTCTATGTGTTTTTCCCGATCGTATAAACCCGAAAATGTAAAACTATTGTTTTCATCAAGATCATAGTCGATTCCCCCATTGATAATAGCCCTGAATTGCTTCCTGTTTTCAGGTACCTGTGAAATAATATTCCTGCCATCGTCATAATTACGGGTTGTAAATTCATTATTAGGTAAAGCTTCCTGTAGGATGAACTCGGAGAGTAAAAAATAATTTATTTTGTCTTTTTTGTAATTCAGATTGATACTTGGGATAAGTTTAGGATTTGTGCTATATGATCCCAGGGCCGTTTTTGTATCTTCTTTTCGCTTTCCCAAGGCTCCAAGGCCAAATGAAAGCCCGGCATCACCATTAAGCCCTGTTTTATTTTCTTTTCTGTAGATTATATTGATGATTCCTGCAAAACCGGTTGCATCATATTTGGCCGAAGGATTGTTGATGATCTCTATCCTCTCAATATTGGAAGCAGGAATATTGCCAAGTCCTTTTTGATTCCCAAAACCTGTTAGACTGCTTTGCTTGCCATCTATCAAAATCACTACCTTGTCACTCCCCCGCAATATCACTTTGCCCTCCTGGTCAAATGCAACACCCGGCATTGTTTTCATAGCATCTAAAACAGAGCCGCCAGATTGCGCAACGTTATCGGCTATGTAGAACGACTTCTTATTAAGATCTGCATTGGTCGTTGTCTGCTGGCCAATGATCTCTACTTCTTTCAGGTTTTCTACGGAAGTAGTAAGTTCTATTTTACCTAAATCAAAAGCGGTATTTAGGCCACCTGCAACGAGTGTGTTCTCCTGGCTTATATACCCAATGAATGAAAAAAGTATGCGGTATTTACCTATCGGAAGTTCCTGAATTTCAAACCTTCCATCAAAATCTGTGATGGCCCCGGTAAGTATGGTTTCATTTCCAGAGGCATAAACAACCACATTGGCAAAAGATATGGGCACTTTAGTTGTAGCATCTAACAGTTGACCACTTATAGTAACTTTTTCCTGTCCAAAAGTGAAACAACTGCATAAAACGAAAAAGACAAGAAAATGCTTTGACATCAACGCGTTTCTTAAAATAATATGAATAGATTCCTTTTTAAACTAAATGCAGTCTAAGTTATAGAATATATTTAGATTCTGGAAAAAACCTTTTAAGAGTAACAGGTTGTAATAAAAATAGTCGAAAGATAAGATCTGGAGAAGGGCGAGAATCCGGGTATAATTCTACGAAAAGAACCCGAAAACGGCCAAAATTAAGCATATAACCACAGCGGCCAGGATAAGTACCAATACCACAACCATAGCACTTAAAAATCCATTAAGAACCCTGGTGCCAAAGTCTATTTCTTCTTCCATAATTCACATAGTTTGCCCTAATGTAATGATTATTGTCCAAAAATCTTAGGTAGAAATCGACAAAGCGATCAAAAATTGGCTGTTCTAATTATTTTAAAGATGTGCTGCAAAAAAAATCGGTAAACGACCTGTTACTTTCCTATTTTTCCTTTTGCCGAATGAGCTTTTTGCTTAATTCTTCCAATGATATGCCTTTGGTTTCCGGCATTATAAAGGCAACAAATAACAGTTGTAAGACCATCATAAATGCAAAAATCGCGAATACACTTCCCGGCCCTATACTGCTAAATAGGAAGGGCACAGAAGAAGGGATGATAGCCGCTAATACCCAGTGCACAGAACTACCAAAACTTTGGCCATAACTTCGTAAATGGTTGGGGAATATTTCAGAGATAAATACCCAGATAACGGATCCCTGTCCGATGGCGTGTGCTGCAATAAAAATAAATAAGAACAAAGCCACCGAAAGGCCTTCCCATTCAAAAAAGAAGGCACAGGCCACCAACGTCAGGGATACAATATAACCCACGGAACCGATATACATTAATTGTCTTCTGCCCATCCTGTCTATAAGGTAGATCCCCAGCAAGGTAAAAACCATATTGGTTACCCCTATACCTATGCTGCTTAATAAAGCCGTGCTTGCACCTAACCCGGCTTCTTCCAGGATCCTGGGGGCATAATATAAGAAGGCATTAATACCCGAGAATTGGTTGAAGAAAGCAATTAAAAATGCCAGCATGAGCGGAAACCGGTATTTCCGGATAAATATATTTTCACCTGGTACCGTGTCCATATTTTCGGTTTTAACATCCTGCAACAGTTGTTCAACATCGCTATTTGGGTCGATGCTTAGCAAAACGCTCTTTGCTACATCAAAACGAGACCTGCTTAACAACCAACGCGGGCTTTTTGGGATCCCCAGGGCCATCACCGTATATATAGCAGCCGGTATGGCTTCAACCCCCACCATCCATCGCCAGGCATTTTCGCCAACACCACTTAATAGATAGTTTGAAAAGAAGGCAATTAAGATTCCGAAAACAATATTAAATTGGTAAAGTCCCACCAATTTTCCCCTATCCTTTGCAGGGGCTATTTCTGAGATATAAGATGGTGCAGCTACCGTAGATGCTCCAACACCCAGTCCGCCAATAAACCTAAAGATAGCAAAGGTAACAGGGTCATTGGCCAAAGCAGACCCCAAAGCAGAAAGTGTATAAAAAACACCTATCCAGATCAAGGTTTTCTTACGCCCCAATTTATTGGTAGGGATGCCTCCCAAGAGCGCCCCGACAACTGTTCCCCAAAGGGCCATCCCAATGACCACAACTCCTTGAAAAGCAT
>CALZFZ010000043.1 GCA_945786965.1 uncultured Muriicola sp.
AATACCTTAACACCTTCCTGCTGTAATTTCTCCAGGGCATCGATGTTTACATTCTCAATTTCAATCGTTAAAACATCCACATCTTTTCCAAAATCATAGACGGTATTAAAATCGAGTAGATCACCTTTTAAAAACTCATTGCAGGCAATCTTACAGGGGGCATCATCTGAAGGGTCCATTACTTTGGTATAGATGTCTAGTTTTCGCGTTTCATTCAACAACATTTTTCCCAACTGACCTCCGCCCAATATCCCCAATTTAAAATTGGAAGAAAAATAACTCATACTTACTATCTTATAGATGATGTATACCCCTGTAATTGTACCACAAAAATACATCTTAATCTCATAATCCAAGGGCAGCGCGCCTAAAAAGAGAAATCAAAATGTTATCTTTGGCAACCTAAAGGAATATAGGCCTTGATTAAATTATACGATAAATATTTTGATTTATTTCTGTCCGAGGAAGAGATTTTAGCAATCGTTAAAAAAATTGCGGATCGTATTGCTGAAGATTATAAGGATGAAGTACCCATTTTTGTAGGTGTACTCAATGGTGCTTTTATGTTTGTTTCAGATTTTTTAAAATGCTATCCGTATCCCTGTGAAGTATCTTTTGTAAAACTGAGCTCGTATCGCGGGCTCACTTCAACAGGCATTGTAGAAACACTATTAGACGTTCCTGATACCATTGAAGGGAGAAGTGTCATTATTTTGGAAGACATCATTGACACTGGTAGAACACTACAGGAACTGGTTCATATTTTTTCCAATACCAATGTAAAAAATTTCAAGATCGCCAGCTTATTTTTTAAATCTGAATCCTATAATGGGGAGTACCCTATTGATTATTTGGGAATGGAAATTCCAAACAATTTCATCGTGGGGTATGGACTGGATTACAAGGAACAAGGACGTAATTTGCGGGGGGTCTACCAAATTAACCAATCTAAAATGATAAATCTTGTCTTATTCGGCAAGCCTGGTGCAGGTAAGGGCACACAGGCCGGGTTTTTAAAGGAAAAATACAATCTGAAACATATCTCTACAGGGGATGTTTTTCGATACAATATCAAGAACAACACCAAATTGGGAAAATTGGCCAAATCGTATATGGACAAAGGCGATTTAGTCCCAGATGAGGTTACAATCAGAATGTTACAGGACGAGGTAGAGAAGAACCCCGAAGCTAGTGGCTTTATTTTTGACGGTTTTCCCAGAACAGCAGCCCAGGCCGAGGCTTTAGATAATTTTTTGGAGACCAAGGATATGAAAATACATGCCACCATTGCCCTTGAAGCCAATGATGAGGTATTGATCAAACGATTGTTAGAGCGAGGTAAAGTTAGTGACCGTCCTGATGATCAGGACGAAGAAAAGATCAGAAATCGTTTTGAGGAATACAATCAGAAAACAGCTCCTTTAATAGACTATTACAGTACTCAGAAAAAATTTCACAGTGTCAACGGAATAGGGAGCATTGAAGAGATCACGAAACGGCTCACTCAGGTAATTGATTCCCTAACCTAGAGATCCCTCATTACTAAACGCAGAACAGTATGCTTGTAACCAATGGCATACGAAGTAAAATACGCACAAAAAATGACCGAAGGTAATTTTGTTGACTATGTAAAGTTGCATTTAGCTTCAGGTAATGGGGGTAAAGGTTCTACTCATCTACACCGCGAGAAATATGTTCCCAAAGGGGGGCCTGACGGAGGTGATGGCGGGAGAGGGGGCCATATTATATTGCGGGGCAATGAAAGTCTATGGACTCTACTTAGTTTTAAATTTAAAAGGCATTTTAAAGCAGGCCATGGAGAGCACGGGAGTAAAAACAGGAGTTCCGGGGCCGATGGCAATGATGTATATCTTGATGTTCCACTTGGGACCGTCGTTCGGGACTCGCAAACAAATGAAATTATCCTTGAAATAACCGAGCATGGCGAAGAAAAAATAATCCTTGAAGGAGGTAAAGGAGGGCGAGGGAACTGGCATTTTAAAACGGCGACCAACCAGACACCCCGATATGCCCAACCGGGTATCCCCGGATTGGAAAGGGAGGTTACTTTTGAATTAAAGGTACTGGCCGATGTAGGTCTTGTCGGATTTCCAAATGCAGGTAAATCTACCCTGCTTTCTGTACTTACCTCTGCAAAACCAAAAATTGCCGACTATGCATTTACTACCTTAAAACCCAATTTGGGAATTGTAAAGTACCGGGAATTCAAAAGTTTTGTAATGGCCGATATTCCTGGAATTATTGAAGGGGCAGCCGAAGGTAAAGGCTTGGGTCATTATTTTTTAAGGCATATTGAACGCAATTCTATTCTCCTGTTCCTGATACCGGCAGATAGTACGGACATTTCTAAGGAATATGAGATATTATTGAACGAACTCCGCAAATACAATCCTGAATTGCTCGACAAGAACCGATTGGTAGCCATTTCAAAAGCCGACATGCTCGATGAGGAATTGATGGCCGAAATGAGAAGCGAAGTCGAAAAAGATCTTGGGGAGACCCCTTTCCTGTTTATATCTTCGGTATCGCAATATGGGCTGCAAGAACTTAAGGATACCTTGTGGTCGCTTTTAAACGATTAAAGCAGAATTTATCCTTTAAAAAATCCATTTTTCCGTAAATTAGAGAGAAACTCCTTGTTTTTATCTGGAAATACATGAAAAAGTGGCATTTAGTTTTGTGTTTTGTATGCTTTGCTTGCAGCAGTATCCGTGTTCAGTACGACTATGATAAGGGTACTGATTTTTCGAACTATGCCACCTATAATTATTATCCCGATATGCAAACCGGCCTTAGCGAATTGGATACGAAACGGCTGTTAAAGGCTTTGGATTCCGTACTTCTTTCAAGAGGGATTCAGTTTTCGGAAGAGGCCGATTTTTTGATCAATATCGAGAGCCGGGAATTCCGTATGCCTCAAGGGAGTACGGTAGGGGTTGGTGTAGGAGGTGGCGGAAGAAATGTTGGAGGAGGTGTTTCCATTGGGCTTCCCCTTGGGCAACCTAATAGCGAACGCGAAATCGTATTCGATTTTGTAGACAGTCAGAAAGATGCCTTATTCTGGCAAGCAGTTAGTGAGAGCAGCTTTCGGGAGAATGCATCACCAAACACCAAAGAAAAATTACTTCGGGAAATTGTTATCAAGGTTTTTGCAAAATATCCTCCTAAAAAAGCCATAAAATAGATTACATGGACTTTAACAATCCGCCATCAATGGGGATATTGGTTCCGGTTATGTAGGAAGCTCTATCCGATGCTATGAAAGTGACCAGGTATCCGTATTCCATGGGATCTCCAATTCGCTTCATAGGCACCTGTGTAATCATATGATTTTTCACTTCAGAAACTGGTATTCCTAATTGCTCGGCCTTTTTTTTATTTAGTTCAGACAGCCGTTCAGTATCAAAATAACCGGTTAAAATATTATTTACGGTAATTTGATAGGGTGCAACCTCTGTTGCCAGGCTTTTGCCCCAGGTCACCACCGCAGCACGTATGGTATTAGATAATACAAGGTAGGATAAGGGCTCCTTCACAGACACTGAAGCCACATTGATGATACGGCCCCAATGTTGTTTTTTCATATGATCTAAGGCCAGTTGGGTGGTAAATACGACCGATTTGAAAAGTACATCAAAGGCCTCCTGATAATCATTGATTTCTTTTTCCAAACTGGTCCCGGCTTTAGGTCCCTGCGTATTATTTATTAAGATATCTACCGATGTTCCTTCAAAATAAGAAGTTATAATATCCTTAAATGCTTCAAAATTTGTGAAGTCGGCCACCAGATAGCGATGTTCCTGTTCATGAGCTTCCACAGGCAGATCGGCAACTAGTTTCTTTAATTTAGACTCATTTCGTGCCATCAGCGTTACACTTGCCCCGCTAGCTGCCAGCTGTTGGGCAATGGCCAGGCCTATACCCCTGCTACTGCCGCCAATGAGTGCTCTTTTACCCTTTAGTGTAATGTTCATAGGTAGATTATTTATAAGCTTCTCTTACCGGACAAAAAACATCCATTAATTTACAGGCAGTTAGCGCTTTACCGCTATGTGGTATGTTCGAAGGGATAATAACGAGCTCATTGGGTTTGTAAATTTTAGTTGCGCCCCCAACAGTAAATTCAAATTCTCCCTCCAACACATGCATGATTTGTTCATTGATGTGGGCATGTTCCGGAACAGTGGCTCCCTTTTCAACGTCCCAAAAGGCTATCGTCATGGTTTCCCCATGTATCATCTTGCCATGGTACCCGGGCATTATTTCTTTTGGTGTAATTTCTGATAATGATAAATTCATCCTCATAATTTTATTTAATCCTTTTAAGCAGGTACATATGCTCATTTAATACTTCTTCATTCGGCAATACCCGACCTGGATCGTAATATGCCGAAAGACTAAGCGTATCCTGATGGTCTATAAGTTTGTATCCCCGCCTGTTTTTGTAATAACCATCTTTTACTGTTTGATACTGAAATTGCTGGTTTTTTTCCAAATTGCTTTCCACAAATTCTATAAGCTTGCGAAAGACCACACTTTTTTCTAATTGGGGTTGGAAAGACACACTTGCCAGGTATTCATCGGGTCCTTGAAGGCGTTCAAACAAGTCAAAAAGTCGATTCGTATCCTCTTTTCCCAAAAAGAAAAGAACCCCTTCTAATAGGATAAAAGATTTCTTGTTTCCTTTTAAAGGTACTATTTGATGGTAAAGATCCTCCAAACTAGGCATATTAAAATCGGCCTCAATATAGTGTATCTCCCTAAAAGGCAGGAACCCTTGTTCTTGCCATTCAGAAATCTTTTGATGTTTATGGGTAATCACATCCAATTTATCAATTTCAATATAGATTAGATCCTTATTGAGTAAATAGGGATACATGCTAAAACCGCATCCGAAATTAATTAGGACCTCTACCTCATTATGATCAATCAGCTCTACCAGGGTGTCATAGAAATAGCGGTTGCGCAGGCAATGGGCATAGGGTTCATATGCTGAAACAGTACTGCTATAGCGAACCGCATGTTCTTCAATACTCGAATTAGCCCATAAATGAGCGTGATGATCCTTGCTAATGCCGGTGTCGCCGGCGCGAAAAGCGGCAGTTACAAAAGCAGTCTCATCTATGGTTATTTTATTGTTCAATTCTTAATTCGTATCCTCATCACTAAGATATAAAGAATCTGAGGCAAACTATGATTTGAGTTGCACTTTTCAATCCTTATCTTTACTGCATATTTTCAAGATCAGATGCGAATTCATTTTATTGCCATTGGGGGCAGTGCCATGCATAATTTAGCCCTTGCCTTACAACATAAAGGATATCAAATTACGGGAAGTGATGACGTTATTTACGAACCTTCCAAAAGCCGGTTGCAGGCAAAAAGTTTGCTACCCGAAGCCTTTGGCTGGTATCCTGAAAAAATTACTGCCAACCTGGATGCAGTGATCCTCGGGATGCATGCAAAGCAGGATAACCCCGAATTAAAAAAGGCACAGGAAATAGGGGTGCCCATCTATTCGTATCCTGAGTTCCTGTATGAACAATCCAAAAATAAAACCAGGGTCGTGATCGGCGGCAGCCATGGAAAGACAACCATTACCTCAATGATCCTTCATGTCCTAAACTATCACGATAAGAAAGCAGATTTTATGGTAGGAGCCCAACTCGAGGGCTTTGAAAGAATGGTACACCTTACCGAGGAAAATGATTTTATTGTTTTGGAAGGGGACGAATATTTATCGTCTCCAATAGATAAACGACCCAAATTTCACTTATACAAACCTAATATTGCCTTATTAAGCGGAATTGCCTGGGACCATATCAACGTGTTTCCCACCTTCGAAAATTATGTTTCTCAATTTCAAATATTTGTGGACAGCATCGTAAAGGGTGGTAGTATTACCTATAACGAGGAAGATGAAGAAGTGGTTAAGGTGGTAGAAAATTCGGAGAATACAATTCGGAAATTTCCATATAGGACACCCTCATATGAATTAGTAGACGGTCAAACTTATTTGGAAACTCCTGAAGGACCCATGCCTATTGAAGTTTTCGGGCAACATAATTTAAGCAATATTGCAGGAGCTAAATGGATCTGTCAGAACATGGGGATTGATGAAGATGATTTCTATGAGGCCATAGCAACCTTTAAAGGAGCTTCAAAACGCCTCGAAAAAATGGCCGAGGGGAAATCAACAATTTTATTTAAGGATTTTGCGCATTCTCCCAGTAAAGTTGCCGCTACTACCAAAGCGGTAAAAGAACAATATCCCGATAAAAAATTAATAGCCTGTTTGGAATTACATACCTATAGCAGTCTAAATGCGGCCTTTTTGTCACACTATAAAAATGCAATGAACGCAGCTGATGTGGCCAGTGTTTTCTACTCACCAAAATCGGTTGCAATTAAGCAGCTTAAAGAGATTTCCGGGACACAAATCAAGGAGGCATTTCAACGCGATGACCTCTATGTCTTTACCAAACCATCCGATTTTGAAGCCTTCTTATATGAGCAGAGCTATGACAACACATTATTGTTGCTGATGAGTTCTGGTGATTACGGTGGGTTGAACCTACCCTCTTTGATAAATCATCTGGAAAAATAGAATTTCGGGAAATAGTTGTCTGGGTATATAGGGTCAGACACCAAATTGTCGTAGATGATGGTCCAGATGTTTGTATTCGAACTGCCCCCATTGTTGAGGTGTAAAGGTGCCAAAAATAGGGTGAGGGTTCCATTCCTTTCGATCTTTCAACAGATGGAATTCAGTGATCATTTCTTTTAACAGGTCCTTTTCGCTTTTAAAATCCTTTTCCTCTTTAGCCCTTGCCACAGTGGGCGTAGGCAGATTTTTTCTCCAGGGCCTGTCGTTGTAGAGTGATTTTTTGTAGAACCATTTGATAAGCGGATTTGCTTTCTTACGGGGCATTTTATTTTTAATACCTAATTTCAATGGGATCTGACAATGCCACAACATTTGCCCAACGGTCATTTTACCCCATTGTCTTTCAGATGTTTCCCCCAGGCGATCTATGCGTGCCAGTATCTCCTGATAAGTCTCCGATTCGAACAATGATTTCATTTCTTTGATTTGATTTTACATAGGAAATGTACATTAAAAATTTTAGTTGTTTATCTTTAGACATGCAAAAAAAACCAGCTGCATTTTCCATTAAATCTTGGTCCGATGATGACAAGCCCCGCGAAAAATTATTGCATAAAGGTCGCGGAATCCTTACAGATGCGGAACTTTTGGCTATCCTGATAGGTTCCGGAAGCAAGGATGAAAGTGCCGTTGCCCTGGCGAAGCGAATATTGGCAAGTGTAAATCACAACCTGAACGAATTAGGGAAAGTTTCTATTCAACATTTAATGCAGTTTAAAGGGATAGGAGAAGCCAAGGCGGTTGCCATTGCCGCCGCTTTGGAAGTAGGTAGAAGAAGAAGGTCTGAAAATGGAGAAAAAGTAACTAAAATTTCGGGTAGTGTCGATGTTTTTCACCTGCTGCAACCCACGTTGGGGGAATTGGAACACGAAGAATTCTGGATTCTTTATCTGAACAATTCGAATACAATTCTCCACAAAACGCAATTGAGCAAAGGAGGAATAACAGGCACCCTGGTCGATGTTCGGCTCGTTCTGAAAAGGGCTCTGGAATTGGGAGCAGTGGGTCTTATTTTGGCCCATAATCATCCTTCGGGGACCTTAAAAGCCAGTGAGGCCGATAAAAAAATAACAACCAAATTGAAGGTAGCATCAGCTGCTATAGATATCAAAGTTTTAGACCATGTGATCATTACAGAAAAAGCTTATTTCAGTTTTGCAGATCATCAAATGTTGTAAGGATGCTATTGATTTATACCCATAAAATAACCCCGCGTTTCATGTATACCATGAAACAAATATTCACAAGAATATTGAATATTGACATACGCTATACCACCAAAGTAGAAGATTTTATTAAGCACAGCGGCCCAAAAATAACGTATGCAAAACAACCACTGCAGAACGAATTTTTTATTAGAAGTAATAAGTTATTATTCGATCAGGGCATAAGTGATCTCCAAATTACGATAGGTGAATGGGACGAAATACCCTGTTTCTTTCCAACAGGAGAACGCAGTGTTATCCCTTTTGATATCTTTGCGGCAAGTTTTTATATGCTTTCCAGATATGAGGAATACATACCCCATGTAAAGGATATGTATGGCCGATTTCCATACAAGGAGAGTCTGTCTTATAAGCATAATTTTCTTCATTTACCGGTCGTTGATCTGTGGGCCCGTAAATTCCTAACCATTCTTAAAGATCGATTTCCAAATATTGAATATAAAACTAAGACAGTGCGATTCACATCTCTAATCGATGTTACAACTTCGCATAGTTTTGCGCTGAGGGGTTTTTTTAGGGGCACTATGGGCTTATTTCTGGATTTGGGTAGATTTCATTTCAAACGAGTGGGTCAACGTTTTATGGTAGCCCTAAAATTGCGACAGGATCCCTATGATAATTTTTCAATCCTGATCGATATACATAAAAAGTATAAGCTTTCGAGTGTGTTTTTCTTCCAGTTTGCGCAATATTCCAGATACGACAAAAATATATCAACAGAAAATAACAGATTTAGACATTTAATTAAATCGGTTGCAGATTATAGTACGGTTACTCTCGCTGCCTCCTATAGTTCAATCACGAATATCGATCTTTTAAAACAGGAAAAGAAAAATCTATCTGGCGTTATTAACAAACCCGTAAATTATTGCCGGCTTCGTTACAATCGAGTAGATGTTCCGGAGACCTACCGCAATTTGGTGGCTGCAGAATTTACGGACGATCATACAATGGGATATACCCATGAAATGGGCTTTAAAGCAGGGACCTGCACCTCATTCTATTTTTATGACATACCACTGGAGGTACAGCAACCCATAAAAGTACATCCCTTCGCCTTTCATGACTATTCCTTGCTGAAATACAACTCTGAAGATGAGGTATTAAAAGAAATTAATGTTTTATACGAACAAGTTAAAAAGGTGAACGGACACTTTATGATCGTCTTTTCAAATGAACTGCTTGGGACAAAACAAAAGATAAACTGGTTAAAATTATACACTAAAATCGTAGAGCGCTATCATGTATAGGGAGATTGTTACTGACGTTTTTTTCGATTTGGATCATACCCTTTGGGATTTTGAAAAAAATTCGGCCCTGACTTTTGAGAAAATATTTGTACAACACGGTGTGCAGGTAGATCTTCCCGACTTTCTGGATCGGTATATACCCATTAACCTTGAATTTTGGAAATTGTACAGGGAAGAAAAAATTGCGAAGGAAGATCTGCGCTATCAGCGCTTACGGACCGTATTCGATGCACTGGGTTATAGAATAAAGGATGATTTGATTCATTTGCTGGCCGATTCCTATATTGAGTATTTGTCTTCTTTCAATCATTTGCTACCGTATTCCGTAGAGATTCTGGAATACTTAAAACCGCATTACAAGATCCATATCATCACAAACGGATTTCAGGAGATCCAGGAGAAAAAATTGCGGAATGCCCGTATTAAAGAGTATTTCAGTCAGGTTATCAATTCGGAAATGGCAGGGGTTAAAAAACCGAACCCTCTTATTTTTAAACTTGCTTTGGAACGTGCCAGGGTAACTGCAAACAATGCCATTATGGTAGGGGATAGTATTGAAGCGGATATATTGGGGGCACGGGCCGTAGGCTTTCATACAATTCACTACAATGTTCATAAAGATCCTGAGCATAAACATGGCGAAATCATTCATCATCTAAGTGAAATAAAAAGCTATTTATAAAGTTATATAAGGTAAACACTAAAGTAAGCTACCCTCAAGGTCTTATTTAATGACCATATAGGGCTTAAGATATCTGAAATGAAGAAGATATATGCTTTAAGTATTGCCTTGTTCATGGGACTCTGTTCCTGTGTGGAAGAACAGAATTTTGATCAGTTCGATGATCTGAATATTACTCCTACCCTCGAAGCTAGTATTTTGTATGTTGAAAGCCCGGAAGAGGTGATCAATGACGCACCGGGGGCCGTCTGGTATATACAAACCTTTAACTTTGATGCTTTTAGTGAGGCCTTCTTTGCCGATAATGTACTGGATGGTGTTATTACCTATGAACTTGAGAATACTACCAGTAAGGAGTTAGGGATCATTTTTGAGTTTTTGGATGATTCGGGCACAGTGCTCGACACTGAAAATTTTAGAATTGATCCGGCACCAACAGCCGTCTTGAGACGGGAAATTGCCTATGGAAACGCTACCGGGCGAAGTTTGGACATTATACGCAATACATCGGCCATTCGTGTCAGCGCGAGTAACTTTGGAGATAATACCAGTGTTTCCAGCCTTCCGGATCCTATGATAATTTTTAGGTCCAGCGGTAAATTCAGGCTGCGACTAAAATGAATAGGTTCAAATTATTTCAAATAGCCATTCTTTTTGGATGCAGTGCTCTATTTGCCCAAAATAAAGAACTGCTATACGATTATACCGAAATTCCCCAGGCCCTCCTGTTAAATCCCGGAATGCAGACTTCGTTTTCCTGGTACGCCGGCATCCCTTTAACCTCTGGTATTTACGGACAAGGAGCAACAAGCGGTATTACGGTCCATTCCATATTTGCCAATGACGGACTCGACATTAATGATAAAGTAAGGAACCGGGCACTTGATGGGATGAATCAGCGCGATGAATTTGGGACAACCATTCAACTCGACCTCTTTAATGGGGGTTACCGAAGCAATAAAAATCCTCAAATATTTTATTCGTTTGGAGTCTATTTCGAATCGAATACCATTTTATATTGGCCACAGGACCTCGCGTATTTGGCGTTTGATGGAAATGCAGACCAGCTGGGGAGAAAATTTGATCTGGGGCATTTAAAAACGAAAGGGGAAGGACTTACGGTATTTCATTTTGGGATCAACAAAGAAATAGACCGAAATCTAACCCTGGGGGTACGAGGTAAGATATATTCCGGAATTTATGATTTTAACTCATCCAAAAACGATGGCTATTTTGTAACTACGGAAGGGGAAAATAATCTATTGGCAAATACCATGGTGGCCGACCTTGAATTGAGGACCTCAGGCCTTGAAGAAATAAGGCGCGTATTGGATGATGAATCCAATGGTTCTGTATCCAATATAATAACGAAAAGGGCCTTGTTGGGAGGTGATCTGGGTTTAGGTGTAGACCTTGGGTTTAGTTACCATTTAAACGACCGAACCATAGTTACCGGAAGCATTTTAGATCTGGGCTTTATATACCATACCGGAGATGTGTTGGGTTATACTTTGCAGGGAACAGCCACTACGGAGGGGGTTGAGGTTATTTTGCCTGATGCCTTCAGTGATCCTACCGCTGATTTTTGGCAAGATCTGGTTGATGAGATCGAAGCCTTGATCCCATTTGAAGAAAATACCAATAGCTACCTTACTTTTAGACCAACGCAGCTGTATGGTTCCATTCGCTATAATTTTGGGGAACCTGTAGATGGGGAAGTAGATTGTGATTGTGGGGTTGGTGAATCAAGTGCCGATAATCGCTTTCAGTACAGGAATGCAGTAGGAGGGCAGCTACATATGATCAATCGTCCCAGAGGGCCTCAAGCCGCCCTGACGGCCTTTTATTTAAGGAGGGTTGGAAATTTCCTTTCCCTGAAAACGACCTATACGGTCGACAAATTTTCTTTCTCTAATCTGGGAGTTGGGATCAATGTACAGGCCGGACCTGTTAATTTTTATGCCCTGGCCAATAACATCCTGGGGTACAGCAACCTCGCCAACAGCCAGTATGCTTCTTTCCAAATAGGATTAAATATCTTATCTTGGGGAACCAATTGAGAGACCATTTTATATGAAATTCCTTATCGTATTCCTTACCATGTCATTGGGGTTACAAGCCTATTCGCAGTCACAACTAAATGAGTATAAGTACATCATTGTGCCTAAGAAGTTTGATGGCTTTAAAAATGAAAATCAGTACCAAACAAGTACTGCTATTAAATATTACTTTGTAGAACTGGGTTTAAATACTGTTTATGATGATGCCTTGCCTGGGGATCTTAATAGTGACCGTTGCCTGGGACTCTTAACGACCCTATTAGACAACTCATCAATGTTCGTAACAAAAATCACTATAATTCTTCAAGACTGTAATGGCAAAGAGGTATACAGAACGCAACAGGGGCTAAGTAAAGAAAAGGATTACAATGCAGGCTATAGAGAAGCTATAACAAAGGCTTTTATGTCGCTTAATGGATTTAATTATGCCTATAAACCAAAAGTGCATAAAGAAGAACCGCTCACCATTAGTTTTAAGGATGATGTAAAGAACCTGGATCTTGAAGATAAAGGGGAGGAAGAACTAGTATTACCACAGCAGGACAAAGCAGACCTGGATACTCCCAAAGATATTTTGGAGGATAAAGAAATGGCAGAGCCCAAAAACGAAGCCCCCGAAGAACTAATTAAGGATGATTTACCTCCCGTAAAGCCGGAATTGGCCTTGAACCAGGATGAAAAGGACCAAGCACTTTATGCTCAAAAAACAGCTACTGGTTACCAATTGGTAGACACTACCCCAAGCATCCAATACTATTTAAAGGAAACCTCAATGAATGATGTATTTCTGACAGAAGGGGAGAACCATTCCGGATTGGTCTACAAAGTGGGCGATCAGTGGGTCTTTGAGTATTATGAAGGCTCCAGACGGGTTAAAAAGTCCCTGGAGATTAAGTTTTAGATCTTGTATTTGTCTTTCCAGCGAGACTGAAGAAATTCTTTGAGCGTTTTTTCTCGGGTATTATCGCCCGGCTTATAAAATATAGTGCCGGAAATTTCTTCAGGGAGAAATTGTTCTTCCACAAAATTATTCTTGAAATCGTGGGCATATTTATAATCGGTTCCATAGCCCAGATCTTTCATCAGTTTTGTGGGTGCATTTCGCAAGGCCAAAGGGACCGACAGGTCGCCTGTTTCTCTAACTGTTTCCTGAGCTTTTTTAATGGCCATATAACTGGCGTTGCTCTTTGGGCTTGTAGCCAGGTAAATGGTACACTGGCTTAAGAGGATACGGGCCTCCGGATACCCAATGGTCGTGACCGCCTGGAATGTGGCATTGGCCATGACCAAAGCGGTTGGATTGGCCAATCCTATGTCTTCCGAGGCCGCGATCAGTAATCTGCGGGCAATAAATTTTACATCCTCGCCGCCTTCTATCATTCTGGCAAGCCAATATACAGCCCCTTGGGGGTCACTTCCGCGGATGGCTTTTATAAAGGCAGAAATGATATCATAATGCTGTTCTCCGGTCTTGTCATAGAGCACCGTATTTTTTTGAACCTTGTTCATTACCAGGCTATCGGTAATTATGACCTTATCCGAATCTTCAGAGGCAACTACCAATTCAAAGATGTTCAATAATTTTCTGGCATCACCTCCGGAAAGTCTTAGCAGAGCTTCGGTTTCTTTAAGTTTGATGGTTTTGGCCTGAATAACAGCATCTTCTTTTATGGCTCTTTTTAGTAGGGTCTCAAGATCCTCTTTTCCAAATGGATTAAGGATATAGACCTGGCACCTGCTAAGTAATGCAGGGATCACTTCAAAACTGGGGTTTTCGGTAGTGGCTCCTATTAAGGTGATCCATCCCTTCTCAACGGCTCCTAGTAGTGAATCTTGTTGCGATTTACTGAAACGATGGATCTCATCGATGAACAGAATGGGATTTTTGGTACTAAAGAGGTTGCCACGCTCTTTTGCTTTTTCGATCACTTCACGTATATCCTTAACGCCACTGTTAATAGCACTTAAGGCGTAAAATGGGCGTTTACTTTCGTTTGCAATAATGTTGGCCAGAGTGGTTTTGCCTGTCCCCGGGGGACCCCATAGAATCAAAGAAGGGATCATTCCTTTTAATATCTGATTTGTAAGTGAACCCTGTTCTCCTACCAGGTGATGTTGGCTTATATAGGCATCCAGCGTTCTAGGACGCATTCGCTCTGCAAGAGGTGCATTCATAATGATAAAAATAAACTATTTATACGGATGACAATGTTTCAGGTTTTAGGTTTGTGGCTGGAAAATTGTAGAAATAATATGTAAATTCAATGTATGTCTGAAGAGAACTACTTTAAATTCTCTAACCGCGTATTACTGGTCCCCATGATAGCGGTATTGTTGATATGGATCGTATTTTGGGTCGAAATTAAGTTTCAGATTAATCTAAATGATTACGGTATTTATCCGAGGAGGTTTTCCGGCCTTCGGGGAATTTTATTCGGTCCTTTTTTACATGGGTCAATAGAGCACTTATATAATAATACCATCCCACTGGCGATCTTAACCGGGTCATTGGTATATTTCTACCGAGGTATTTCCTTTAAAGTGTTGTTTTGGGGGCTGCTTCTTTCCGGGATGATTGCCTGGCTTATTGGCAGGCCTTCATATCACATTGGTGCTAGTGGAATAATTTACCTCCTGGCCAGTTTTATTTTTTTTAAAGGGATCTTTACCAAGCATTATCGATTGGTTGCCGTATCGCTTGTCGTTGCATTTATCTATGGAAGCATGCTGTGGTACATTTTTCCTATTAAGGACGGGATCTCCTGGGAAGGTCATTTGGGGGGATTTGTTATTGGTTTGCTTATGGCCGTTTTTGTAAAAGCAAAAGTTCCTGCGGTAAAAAAGTTTGCATGGGAAAAGGATGATTATAACGAGGAGGAAGACGAGTTTCTTCAGCATTTTGATGAAGACGGAAATTTCATCGAAAACAAACCACCTGTTGTTTCACCGAAGGACAAATCGATCCAAATAACCTATCATTACAAGAAGGAGTCAAATAAAAAGGACCCGGAGTAATCTAGTTATACCCTTCGCTGCCTAACCACCTCATATAAAAATACGCCACAGGCCACGGAAACATTTAAAGATTCTATTTCTCCCAATAATGGAAGCTTTGCTGTATAATCAGCAGCCTTAAGGATGGAAGGTGAGATACCGGCATCCTCGGAACCCATTACAACGGCTACGGCATGGTTTAAGGGAACATCGTAAAGTACGGTAGTGGTCTTTTCGGTGGCTGCAACGATACGTACTCCGGATGCCTGTAAGTAAAAAATGGCATCTTTAATATGGTCTACCTTGGCAATAGGGACCTTAAATGCCGCCCCGGCAGATGTTTTAATGGTATCGGCCGTTACGGGTGCAGCTCCTTTTTTCTGAATAATAATACCATCTACTCCGGTGCATTCGGCTGTTCTGATAATGGCACCAAAATTCCGAACATCTGAAAGTTGGTCCAGGAGAAGAAACAGCGGTTCCTTCTTGGTTGCCATCACTTTTTCTACAAGTTCTTCAAAATTGTGAAATTGAATAGGTGAAATGGTAGCCACTACCCCTTGATGGTTATTTTGCGAAAGACGATTTATTTTTTCTAAAGGCACATAGGAGGCGTGGATCCCTTTTTTTCGTATCAAACTTTCCAATTCTTTGGACAAGTCGCCATGCAGTCCTTTTTGAATAAACACTTTATCAATAGCTTCATTGGAGTTAATGGCTTCAATCACTGCGCGTATTCCGTAAATCTGCGTTGTCTCTTGCATGGATCAAAGGTAATCAACATTTTGTTCCCTAAACCACATTCGTGTTCATCAAAAGGTTAAAGAATAATAATTGCGGTCAACATTGGAATTACTGTGCTTGCACGCATTAGACTTGGAAATTAAGTCAATTGTGTTTATAAAAAGAACTTGTGGTTAAGATAATTATCCTTAAATTAAAATTTTTAGTCACTATATTATATCCAATGTCCAAACTATTTTTTTACTTCTTTTTTATCGTATGTTTTTTAGGAAATGCTCAATTAGCTTTTCAGGAAAATGCCTTAAATCTAGGTGTGGCCCAAAGTTATGGCTCAAGTAATTTAGGAGGAGGAGTATCTTTTGTTGATTTTGATAATGATGGATGGGACGATATTACCTTCGCCACCGGGGATAATATGGAAACACTCTTTTTTAAGAATTTAGGCGGTACATTTGTTCAGGTTGAATTGGGAATTAACGATACTTATGAAACGAAACAAGTTATATGGGTTGATTACGATAACGATGGGGATAAGGATTTTTTTGCCACAAGTATCACGGGACTCAATAAGTTTTACCGGAATGAAGGAAATTTAACATTTACAGATATTACAGAGACTACGGGACTATTTACCGAAAATTTGTATACCTATGGGGCTGCATTCGGAGATATTGATAACGATGGAGATCTGGATATCTTCTTGACTAATCGTGATGTAATAAGCCTGGATCAAAGAAATTATTTATACTTAAATGATAATGGCTTTTATGTTGATGTAACGGAAACTGCTGGATTGTTTATGGGGAATGAGTTGTCTTTTTGCGCTTCTTTTTTTGATTATAACAAAGATGGATTACAGGATATTTATGTGTCCAACGATAAGTACACCAAAATAAATAGGTTATACAAGAATAACGGCGATAACACCTTCGATGATGTATCTGAAGCCAGTGGTGCTGGAATGGCTATTGATGCTATGTCTACCACCATAGATGATTATAATGGAGACGGTTGGTTGGATATCTATGTAACCAATACCACAGAAGGAAACTATCATTTGCGAAATAATGGGGATGGTACGTTTACGAATGTGGCAGAAGCACTTGGAACAGCCTTCTACAGCATTGCCTGGGGAGCTGTCTTTTTAGATGCAGAGAACGATGGGGATTTAGATTTGTATGTTAGTGGTATGTTAGACGGATCCAATTCCAGTTTACCATCTGCTTTTTACCAGAATTTAAATGGCTTTTATACTATCCCATCAAACATTGGTTTCGATGAGGATACAAGAACAAGTTTTTCCAATGCCATAGGGGATTTTAATAACGATGGCCTTCCGGATATCATCGTAATGAACGATACTGAACCTAATTTTCTATGGGAAAATAAAAGCAATACTAATCATAATTGGGTGAAACTAAAATTGGAGGGAACGACAAGTAATCGGGACGGCATAGGAAGCACCATTGAAATAGTCGCCAATGGGAAATCTCATTTTAGATATACTTTATGTGGTGAAGGATATTTGGGTCAGCATTCAAATATAGAACTTATTGGTCTATTGAATGCCCCCGTTATAGATTACATTAAGGTCATCTGGCTTAGTGGTATTGAAGATATTATTCAAAATGTAGACGTTAATAAAACATACAAGGTCATAGAGGGAACTGGAGAAGTGGAGGAAATATTTACAGGGGAAACTCCCTTTGAAGATGAAGATAATGATGGCGTTAGTGATGCCTATGATCTTTGTCCGGCTACTCCGGATAACACAGTGGTAGATAGTGATGGATGCACCGCTTTCAGTTTACCATCTACAAACTTCCGTATTTTAACTACTTCAGAGTCCTGTGCCTCGAGTAATAACGGAAGCATACAAATTGAGGTGGTGGAAACTTTGAATTATACTGCCGTATTAACGGGCGTAGGAGTTAATCGAGAAATAACTTTCAATGAAACTGCACTATTTCAAGATCTTTCATCTGGCAGTTATACCGTTTGTATTACTGTAGAAGGCCAGGTAGATTATGAAATCTGTTTCGATGTGATAATTTCAGAACCGGAAGACTTATCCGTATCATCGGTCGTTAGCACTTTGGATAATGAGTTGAGTTTAACATTCAAAGGTGCCCGTGAATTTATCATCCACCTCAATCAAAAGGAATATAGAACTTCTCAAAGCGAAATGAAATTACCATTAGTTCCGGGCACAAACAAGCTATTAGTGAAAACCATTGCAGATTGCCAGGGTACTTATGAACAGACTATCTTCATCAATTCTGGAATCATTATATATCCCAATCCATCTCCCGATGGCATTTTTACATTAAACGAAGGTTTTACATCGGAAACAATAATAGCACAAGTATTTGACCTTCAAGGACGAAGTCTTGGCACCTATTATATAAGTGAGTCAGGAAAGGTTGATTTGTCTACGCTTGAATCGGGGATGTATCTAATTAATTTTATAGGACCGGGCTTTGTTTACATCGAAAAACTAATTAAACTTTAATTCATCTATATAGGCATTTGTAAGATTCGGCGGTTATATACTTGGCCGTATTCTTTAGGCTTGTTCAAAAACGTTTTTTAAACCTCAAACCACATTGCTTTTTAAATGTTTATAAAAGAAATTTTTCTTAAGAGACTACTTACTTTTTGCATATAGCGTTCTATATACTTGGTAAACTTATTGGGAATGGAATTAACCATATCCTTAGCTACCTCTTTTTTCTGATATGCGTGTTATAAAATCAATGATCTAAGGCATATTATCACATTTTATTTTAAGAATAAATACGCGTGCATATTTTCATTTTAAATAATAGATTGTGGTAAACTACCTTTTATGACTCCATATATAGCGATTACTCTTTTACGGGAGGCTACTGAAAACTCTTTGTTCCAATGTACTCTGGTACTAAGGCAATACCATTAAGAAGAAGGGATTTTATTATAATAGAGACTTAGAAACTTAAGATTTGTATCATAGTCCAAGGCTTATTATCTCAGGAGCATCTTTGTCATAGTGATATGCACGCCAGAAAAAGCCGGGGGCACTAAATTTCCAAACAACCTCGCCAGCATCAGTAACTTCCCAGATGCCAAAATCGCCTTCGGTGATCATCCGGTTACCATTGGGTAATTTAACCGCACCAGACACTTTTGGGGCAAAGAGATCGGGATCTGTAAAACTCCAAACCACCTCAGGTTCATTATCAGCATTGGGTTGTAACGAAAAGGTGGTGGGTAATTGCAACTCCAAGGCCGTTGATTGGCCTATGCCATTGCCATTTGTGAAGACCAGGATTTTCCCTTCATCTTCTCCTTTCAATAGATTCGGAAAATGATTGTTGTGAAAGAGCCGTTCCCCTGCGGTATTGTTATAAGCTTCCGGATTCCCAAACCGATATACTAAATCGCCTCCTTTATTGTATATACCGCCCGAATGTGCAGCCGCTTCAGAGGTTGTTGTGCTGTGATCGATAACCCAAATTTCACTAAAGTAATTAACGCTCAAGTAGATCAGATCTTTATTTGGGTCGTATGCGATGCCATTCGCATGCATAATGTCCCCTTTTTCATCGGAAACATAATTAACGTTGATCAACTGCGGACTCTCTGATACATTCCCAAAATTATTCTTGGTATCATCAAAATCCTGAATAAGATGATCCCAGGCATGCCATTCCCAGACGATCTCATCAGTGGAAGGGTCGACTTCTATAATGGCTTCCGGGAAGACATCGATTAAGGAATTGGAACCGGCCGCAGCAGCTTCTTCTGCCGTTCTTTTTTCCCAAACCATCGCCAGCACATTGCCATTGGGCAGTAATTCGGCATCGTGATGTGTTTCAGCATTTTCGGAGGAATAATTAAAATTCCATTCAATAGTTCCGTCTGCGGCAATAAACTGCAATTTACCCCCTTGGCCACCTAATTCTATTTTGGGATCATCGGCTTCAAGGGAAGCCAATATTTTTCCGTTGGGCAACAAAAATGCATCATTTCCCAAATTATTGCTTAAGGTCCATTCATGTACTAGTTGGGCATTTTTATCCATTATAAAAGCCCTGTTATTACCAGCATCATTGACTAGCACCAAGCCATCATAAATCAATGAAGCATTCAGGATTTCAACCGTATCCATAATAATTGGAGGTTCCTCTTCCTCGGGATCTTCGGACTGGGGTTCTTCTTCTATGACGGGATTATCCATGATGGTCTGGAAACCATCATCCTGACTACATGATACAAAGATCAACAGGATAGTAAAAAAGAATAATATTAGGAGATTTCTACTTTTCATTTCCCTTAAATATACTTAGAAATTTCTTGATAAATCGTCATAAGAAGCTAAATAGATTTACATTAGGTAATTTATATATAGGCTTGGTTAAGATGAGTAAATGTATTTATAAGATATTAAACCGTTAATTTTTAGCGTTTGTTTTTATTATAAAAAACCAAGTACTTCAAAGCATTAAATTATACTTTTTAAACGATTTTAGCTATTGCTCATTTAGATAATTTATAAGTGCTATTAAATCCTGTTCTTTCTTGATATCCAATTTATTCTCTTTTATAAATGCTTTTAGATCCATATTGTTATCGACCTTAATAAGTTTAAGAAACTGCCTATTCTTTAAAGGAATCTCATCTATTCTGTCAATAGAAGCTTTTTGAACGTAATATTCAGTATAATGGCTAAATCTACTTGGTATTGCTTTTACAAAAGAGTTTGCCGCAGGTGAACCTTCTGTGAACTTAACGTGTATTCTTTTATAGAGATCGTAGGTTTCACCTTCTGCCAATTGCGTTAAATAGCCATTTAAGGTTCTTCCTTTCAGGTTTATAAAAGTCATAAAGCTCATGTGCTTTTCGTTATTCAAAATTTTGATTTTCTTATCTCTTCCTAATGCTCTAATGCCTACCCCCTCAATATTTTGTTCTTTTATTTCTATTTCCTCATTTAATGCATTATAACGGTAATAAATCGCTCCAATTTTTTCATCACCATAATAAAGAGTAGTTGATTGAAAATTGTTGGATACATAGGGTGTACCCTGGAACTCCTCAGTATTAAAGGAACGCTTGCTCAAAGCATCACGGATTGGACCCAAAAGATTCGCAATGGCCCCGGTACTTCCAGCTGTCGCACCCCCCTGTGATAAATTGGACGCTACTTGTCCGGAATATTGACCGTGGACTGAACTTACAAAAAGTAGTAAGATAAGAGATGTAAAAATATTTTTCATATAATATTTTTATATAGTTATAATTAAAGTTTCCATAAAAATTGTTCGCAAAAAGTAATAAAATTAATCTAATTCAAATGCTAATGGAATGTTATTGTTTCTTGCAAACAGAAGAATGTTTTTCTCATTATGGGATATTACCTGAAGGTCTTTGATGTTGCCATCTATATACAGACCTGTTTTTAAATACGAAAGCGGGTAATACCCTTCTAATTTATCGGCAAGTAGTATTAAACCAGAAAAAGCATCTAACCTTGGAGTTTCAACTTCGGTTTCGTAAATGTTTCCTGCTAAAACAAGATCTTCATAACCATCTTTATTTATATCTAAAGATTTTATGGCCATTATGGGAAACATCTGAGCTTCTTTAGGAAGTGGGATCTTGTCAAAGGTAAAATCACCCCTGTTAATTAGCAGTATAGATCTAAATTCTGTTACTTCTTTAGTATAAGATTCATTTAATTTTTCTCCATATACTTCTTCTAAAGAAGCACTGGCAAATGAACTGTAACTAGGGAATTTTTGCTTGATAAATGGCATTTGTTGTGAGGAACATTCTCGCCCTCTTACGGGCACATAAGCGCCATTGTATTTTTTACTTAATACAACGTCGAAAGTACCATTATCATCAAAATCAGCAGCATATACCCTCAATGGTTTTTTTTCATTGGCCTTAAATTTAATATTGAGCCCGGCATTACCTAATATATAATCCTTTAATCCATCATTATTTACGTCGGTTTCTGTTATTGAATACCACCATCCTTTTTCATTTAGGATATTCTCCTTATCCATTATTTGACGAAAGGTTCCATTATCATTTTTGAAAAAACCAATACTGCTCCATTCTCCTACGGCAATAAAATCTTCCCTACCGTCATTATCAAAATCAGTAGCAATAAGTTTGTTAACAATCCCAAAAGTCATCAATTCTGGTGCAATAGAGGACGTCACATCTTCTAAAACGCCGTCTTTGTTTTCATAAATAACTGAAGGCGTATGTTTAGGATAATTTTTTGGAACAATTCTGTTTCCAACTAAAATATCATTATCACCATCCTGGTCAAAATCCAGAATAGCAACCGATTTACCACTTTTAGGAAATCGTTCCAAAACACTGCTTTGATATTTTGAGAAGTTTCCTTTACCATCGTTTAAGTAGATCCTGTCTGCGTACAAGGAAGAAAATTCGTCAAATTCGTTTCCACCACTTACAACATACAGATCCTGATCCCCATCACCCTCAAAGTCAAAGAATATAGATTCCATATCCTCATATGCCAAATCGTTCTTAAATGCCTCAATATTGGCTTTTACAAAAGATTTTCCCTTCTGAATATACATTTGACCCGGTTGTCCGGAGGCACCGCCTAAATAAATATCGGTCTTGTTGTCCCCATTAACATCGCCTTTGGCAATGAATGGGCCCAGATTAGATTGTTTGTATGGAAGCAATACCTCATTACTAAAATCATCATAAACATTTTCTTTATGTTTAAAATCAATATGAAGGGTATTTAGATTTAAAGGTTTGAAAAGTGTTTCTAACTTCTTAGAAGTACTCGATAAAGGTTTAGCCTCCTTGCGATCTATAACTACTTGAGTATTAGCGGCAATATTATATTTTTCGATGTAATGCCCATCTAACCAATCAACGCGTAAGGTATCTATGACTTCTTCCTTTCCTAAACCAAAATGGGCACTATTTTCATGAGCGGACATATATCCGCGAACCCTTTTGGTTTCTACCAGTTGTGTTTTACCATTGTAGCGAAGTGTAACCTTTACAAAAGGTTCCGAATGGCGGCGATCTTGTATGTTTACTTTCAAATAATTACCTAATTCCTTTTCACGTGAGAGATTTTTATAAAGAAAAGCATTATCATCCATATTGTTTACTACCAAATCCAGATCACCGTCATTATCTAAATCACCCATGGCAGCACCATTACTAAAAGAAAAATCTCCCAGTCCCCAATCCTCTGCAACATTAGAAAAATTTAAATCGCCATTATTCCGATAAAGAATGTTGCTTAGCTTTTCTGAAGGCATTGAATTATACAGGTCTTTTTTTACCTGCAGGGGTACTTGGTTTTTATATCGTTGTTTGGCTTCAAATACGCGCATCTGCAGATCATTGTCCAAGGCATATCTTCTGTACCCATTAGTTACATAAATATCTTTAGATTCATCAAGATCAAAATCAGACATTAATACGGACCAACTCCAATCTGTATTCGCGGTTTCTGTCAGCTGCGCTATGTTATTGTACTTATTATTGCCAATATTGAGCTGCAAAGAATTATACATATACTGGTAATGGAAGCCCGCTGTATTCACAAGGTAGTTAAAACGACTAGTATTCATCGATGCCATTAGGGTTTTAGATCTGTAATGATCGCTCGAAGCCATATCAAGAACAAAAATATCTTGTAATGCATCATTATTAATATCGGCAATGTCGATGCCCATCCCATAATAGGAGATATGATTTGTGTAGTCGGCAATTTTATCGGTAAAGGTGTTATCGCCATTATTAATGAAAAGTGCATCCGGGATATAGTAATCACTGGCAATATAAATATACAATGAGCCATCAGAATTGATATCACTGACCATTAATCCCAAGCCAAATATAGGCCGTTCCAGTCCTGCTACTTTAGTAATATCAGTAAAAACACCATTGTCGTTTCTATATAGGTGCGAACTGTTAAAATAGGCGGTTTCGGGATTGTTCTCAATAATTCTGTATAGGTTAATTGGATCTACTCCATACAACTCATTTTCATTCATTACGATACAATCCAGATCACCATCATTATCCATATCAAAAAATGCAGATTGGGTGCTTATTCCCATATCTGCCAAGCCATAGTTTTCTGCCTGTTCTGAGAAAGTCCCATCTTTTTGATTAATAAACAACAGATTTTTTCTTTGTTCTCGTTGTTTTGGTCCTCCCTGGGAGATATAAAAATCCATCCAACCATCTCCATTGATATCAACGAAAGTAATACCATTGGACCAGTTCTTCCCTTGATTTATATTGGAGTTTTCAGTGATATCTTCGAAAACCATTGCGCCTTTGTTCAGAAAAATTTTGTTTCCTGACTGATTCCCACAAAAAACAACATCTAATAAACCATCATTATTTAAATCTTCAACACCAACACCGGCTCCATTGTAGAAATAGTCAAAATCGAACAGATTGTCAGGGCTACTAAGGTTTTCCTTAATTTCATTTCTAAATTCAATTTGGCTATAAGAAGCCTCAATTCTTTCAAAAACAGCGGAAGTTTCTTTGTTATTTGTTTCTGATGAATTAGATGTGGCTATGTTAGGATCTTTATTTTCCTTACAGCTAATAATTAGTAACAGAAGCAGGTAAAATAATCCTAGAGTATAACTTTTCATAACTGAAAGCATTATTGACCAGAAATGCAAAGCTACGATTTACTTAAATATTAAAATACAATTATCCTTGCTATTTTATAATCAGAAGATCCCATATAAAAAATTAGCCATTTAATGCAAGTATTAGGAATGGCTTACAGACAAATAAAAAAACGGCCTACTAATTTAGTAGACCGTTTTAATTTTTATAGTAATGTATCTAACTAGAGATCTAAAGTAAGATCACAAAAATCAAACATCACTACAGCCGTAGGTGGGGATGGACCTTCATCCAAAACTGTCAATCCATTGGCTGATATTACCTGATAGGTATTCTCCGAATCCCAATCACCTTGGTTATATACTATATTTATTTCAACAGCACCTTCTGGTACCTCAAAAGTAAAGATTGTTTCCGATCCACCTTCATGTGCATAATCCGTAGATACACCATCAAGAGTTACCGTTATCGATGCGCCATTCCATGAATCCCCATAAGAATCTTGCTGTGCTATAGTCCACGTTCCAGGTGTTGGCGTAACAGGAGGACATACTACCGTAGCACTATACAAGAATGGTGAACGGAAGAATGAACCCGTTAAGGTACCTGAATTATCATCATTCGAATATGTTCTTCCGTCTGATAGCACTAGTTCGAATCGAATTCTGAATTGATCACTTCCATTAATATCAGCAGGGTTAACACCGGTTGCGGTGGCTAAATCCAAATAGTTAGCATTAAAGGTCACTCTAGGCCATCCAAATTCGCCCGTAACAAAATCACTTTTTAAAATTGAACCAACCGAAACTTCTGCGACATCACCCGGGCCATCCTCTGGGCTTTCATCTCTAAAACTGTAGAAATAATCGATAGAAGCTACAAGATCACCATCTTCTTGGTCTTGCATTTCTAATTCTACAGAGAAAACACCATCAGTAGTACCAATAATAAATTCATCATTAAAAATATTAATGGTTCTTAAGACAGCTCCTCTTTGGACGTCGGCTTGAACCTGGTCAAAAACCTGATCTCCTTCCTCACAGGCGGCAAATAGCATGACTATTGCTCCTAGTGCGGTACTTAATAATTTATTTACGTACTTCTTCATTTTTATACAATTTTTTAGTTAGCAACTGGAAAAGCAGGGCTTGCTGGATTTGTATCCCAGAAAACCTGTGTGGTCAAAGTTGTCCTTTGCGTCAAATTTGGATTTGTGATAACTTCATTTTGAGGCAATAAGAATGATCTTGGGAATGGTCCTGGATCTGGTTCCCAGTTGGGAAGCAAAGTGGTTGGATATCCCCTCTTTCTATAATAGTTATAGGCCTCAGTAGCACCACCGTATAAGGCTATAAAGAATTGCTCTGCAAATATATTTTCTTTATCATCACCTGTAGCAGTGTTAAAAGCGTCAACAGTATCATCTATGTAAGTAGTAACCTCAGCTGCAGTAGGCTCAAAAGACAAGTCAGCACTACCATCTAAAGATCCAAAACTTTGTACTTTAGCAATAGATTTCTCCATGCCTGCTCTCATGAAGGTTGCTTTTGCAGCATCACTGGCAGCCATGTCGGCTCTCCAGAAGTCTACATAAGAAGCTAGGATAATAGGTTCGATTCCTGCCCCTCCCCCGCCTAGAGCTAGACCTACGTTGCTAAAGGCATCGTCATCAAATCTTCCTCCGGCCGGATAAACACCAACAGCAGTTCTTAAGAAGTTGTCAGGAGGCGTACCTTCATCATTTCCATGGGTTCTTCCCCAGTAGCCATTTGGCACACTACAGAAGACAAAACCACCATCAATAAAATGTTGTGGAGGAACAAAAAGAGAGCAAGATATAGTCTCTTCATCACCTGGAGCATCTGCACCTGGGGTAGCATCTACTTGTCTGTAAAAGTAATACCTGATTCTGGGGTCATCCAAGTTCAACATAGCTTCCATGATCCAGTTAGACTGGTAGATGTTCGCACCACTGGGTGTATAATCTGCGGCATAATCAGGATGACGGGTATCTGGCTGTAATTCGCTGGTACCGTATTGAAATTCAAAGTCATCCGCGCTATCACTAATAAAATTACCAGCGGCAATAGTACTGTTAAAACTAGCAACATTATTAGTGGTTTGATAGGCTTTTAAACGTAAGGTATTAATTAATTTTCTCCATTTAGAAGTATCCCCACCATAAAACAAATCGGTAGCCCCTTGTGTAAGCGGACTCCCAGCAAACAATGATTCAGCTTCATCTAATAATCCAAAAGCTGCGGTATATATTTCCTGACCACTATCTAATAATGGTGCTGGAAATTCCGCAGGATTAGAAGCCTCGCTAAATGCCGCTTCACCTATATAATCTGCTAACAAGAAAAGCATATGCGCTTTTAAAGTTTGCCCTACCGCTATATGAAATGAATAATCAGTATCCGTTTGTTCGTTTATAGCAATAAGGGCGTCTACATTAGTAAACATTCCTACGCTAACACCAGCACCTGGTCCATTTCCACCACTACTATAGGTTCTGGACCAAACGCCATTCATGGTAGCTCCCGAATAATTATTAAAATAATCACGACCGAACATATAGTCTATTCGTGTTAATTCTGCTCCTCTGTCACTCAAGACGCTCTGGTTTGTGGCATAAGCCAATTGTATTGAATTCAATACCAAATTGGGATCTGCCTGATCAGACGCAAGGTCATTAGGACTTACTTTCAAGTCCAATTCTGTTGTTTCGCAAGCGGTAAATACTCCCCCGGCGATAAACACAACTGTTATGTATTTAATTAATTTTCTCATAATTTCTATATCATTAACAAATTTTATTAGAATGAAGCTTTAATACTAATTCCATATCTTCTGGAGCTAGGTCCGTTTATGAAATCGAATCCACGACCGTTACCTATACCAACACCCTGAACATTAGGATCAAAGTTAGCACCATCAGGCATGTTATAAGCCTCGTACCATAAATTGAAACCTTGTGCTGTAAAAGTCAATGACCCGAATGGTGTTTTGTCTAAGAATTTAGATGGGACTGAATACCCTAAAGATAATTCTTGTAAACGAATTACAGAAGCATCATAAATTCTAGTCTCAGTAGGTCCAAATAACAGGTTGCTAAAGAAATAAGTAGAATTATTGATTTGAGTATTGTTAGTTTCTCCGGTAGATTGATTAACACCAGGAAGCACGTAGGTATTTAACCTATCCTCAGTTTCTACGATAAGCCCTCTACCTAACAATACTGCAACTGTACTTGATAACATATCACCACCTTTAACATGGTTAATCTGGAAACCAAGACTCCAATCCTTGTAACGCAACGTGTTAATGAAATTCATTGTATAATCTGGTATAGCGTCACCAATGATTGGTACATTTCCATCCAGATCTTGTTCTGCAACTACATAGCTACCACCATTATTTACCAAGAAATTGCCTTGTGCATCTCTTCCGATAGCAGTACCTACTATAGTACCGAGTGATTCTCCTTCTATAGCGGCATTAGAACCTCTAAACAGACCGCCACCTACCGCAAGACTACCTGCGTAGGCAATGAAATCCTGGTCTTGTTGGGTAACAACCTCGTTATTGGTGAAGAAATTAACTCTGGAATTCCAGCTGAAATCACCTCTGAAAATATCAACTCCCAGGTCGGCTTCAAAACCACTGTTTTTAATCTCACCAATATTACTTTGTGTAAAACTAAAACCCGTTGACGGAGATAATGGTTCCGTTACAATTAAGTCGTTCGTCCTTCTATCAAAATAGGTAAAATCTAAAGTGATCCTATTTCTCCATATTTTAGACTCTAATCCAACTTCAACCTCTTCTAAAAGCTCAGGCTTTAATTGAGGATTGGCACGGAAGTTATCTATTTGGTTGGTAGTTATTTCTCCGCTCTCTCCATAAACAACCGTATTCTGTTCTACTACGTTCACTGTAGGATATCCGACAGGGAAGGTAGCTGAAGTACCATAACTAGCCCTCAATTTCAAGAAATTGATTCCGTTATCGCTTTTTATTCCTTCGAACGCTACAGTAGGAAGGAACGATAAACTAACCCCGGGATACGCTTTGCTGTTATTCTCGGTAGTAAGGTTAGATACCCAGTCTGTTCTCGCAGAAACATTCAGGAATAACATGTTGTCATAATCTAATGTTGCCTGCCCTAAAATACCCGCAATGTTCCTTTTTCGAGTAAATTGAATTGGGGTCTGATTTAGGAAATTAAAGTGTCGTTTTATACCAAAAACAATTTGACCAGAACTAGAAACCCCTTGTCTGTCATACTCATCAGATCTGGAAGTGGCACCTGCAGTAAACGTAAGGCCTAACTTTTCAGAAAGATCATAATTACCGTTGATTGAGAAAAAGTGCTCCCAGATGGTGTTGTTATTGTCATAAGTGTCTAAGAACCCAAAAATTGCCGATGTAAATTCTACACCACCTTTGTTAGATCCGTTCACATTGCGTTCATTGTAAAAATCGAGACCTGTTCTCCAGTTAATACTAAGATTATCATTTACCTCATAACCTAAATTAGCATTCCAGAAAACTCTGTTCGTTAACTGTTGGTTAGTAACGTTCTTTGCAGTCCAACGCGGGTTGATAATATCGTTACCGTTACGATAATAAACACTAGAACCATCAATTGGGTTCTCGAAAGGTAGGCCCATTAAGTCTACACTACGAGGTGTAAACAATACGTTACCATAAACAGAAAGACCATCAGTACCATTACCCCTACTTGATGCAATTGGAGGTGTACGGTAATCTGTTCTGGAGTAGTTCATAGCACCACTAACCGTAAATTTATTGGATAATTTTGAGCTACCACCTATGGAAAGGTTAGATCTTCTCAAGGAATTGCCAGGAGTAAATCCTTCATCATCTAAATGACCAAAATTTAAATTAAATGAAGTATTGCCATCAGCTGTACTTCCCGCAACGTTTAATGAAGTATTAATTACGTAGCCTGGTCTGAAGAACTGATCAACTGAATTATAAGGTTTCCAGGCGTAACGTGCATTTTGCAATTCTGGGAAGGCATCAATAGTTTTTTGAACACTGGTTACTGAATAAGGGTGGTTGATTGTACCGTCATCCGTAAGTCCCCAACGTTCAGCAAACGCATTTGGGTTACCCCATCCTGCTGGACTGTTTCTTTGGAAACTAGGTCCCCAGTTACTAAAGAACCATCCGAACGCTTGGTCAAAACCGTTACCATATTCATTTTGATAATCTGGAGCTGAAGCGAACTCATTGGTAAAAAACGACTGGCTGAACGTAATCTCTGTTTTCTTTGCACCAGTTGTAGCAGCGCCAGCGCCAGCTTTGGTAGTAATTAATATTACCCCGTTTTTACCCTGAGTACCATACAATGTTGCCGCAGCCAAACCTTTAAGTACTTCTACACTGGCAATGTTATTTGGATCTATATCTAAGAAACGAGAAGATCCGGTATTACCACCAATAAAGCTTCCAGTGTCATTGGTATCATTGCTAAATGGAACACCATCTACTATAAATAGCGCCTGGTTACTTCCACTAAAGGAACTTAAACCTCTAATTGTAACGTTGGTTGCAGACCCAGAAGCACCACCGGCGGCGGTAATTTGAACCCCAGCGGCTTTACCAGCAAGAACCCTTGCAACATCCCCTTCTGTCCTTTGCTCTAATTGATCGGCACCTACGGAAGTTACAGCATATCCTAATGCTTTCTTTTCACGCTTAATACCTTGGGCAGTTACTATTACCTCTTCTAATGCCTGAGCATCTTCCAGCATTTGCACATTGATGGTGTCTGATGCGCCAATAGTAACCTGTACATCTTTTTGACCTATGTACGAAAACAGCAGAGTCTGACCTTCAGTACCCCTTATTGAGTAATTTCCATCGAAATCAGTTTGGGTACCTGTAGTAGTTCCTTCCACAACGATGTTTACACCGGGTAATGGAAGACCTGCTTGGTCAGTTACCGTACCTGAAATCGTCTTCTCCTGCGCAAATGATAAATGCACAACAAACGCCAATAATAGCGTCAAGATTCCATTTAAATTTGTTCTCATTTTTGAATTATTTGAATTAGCTAGGTGCTAAAATCCTAATTCTATGTTAATAATCCAAACTTATTTTAATAAAACTTTAAGAAGAAAATTTACCAAAGACACAATTAGAGGTCCACTTGTGTTAATACAGTGACATAAAAGGTTAAAAAAAATAATATAAAGACATCAAAATATTAATTTAATAAAAAATTTCTTATTAAAGATGTTAAAAAAATGATTCTATTCAAGTTAGCTAGCTTAGTTTGACTTTTTTAAAGGTTTATGGTTACTCTGACGTTGATGAAAGCGGAATTTATTGTAATATATTTTGGTATATATAATAAGGTATAAAAATTATGAATTAAAGAGTGTTTAATCCTATGAATTGATTTGGATTGAATTTTCTCATAAAATTAATCGGGAACCATTTGAATTATGTTTAATAATTACTACATTTGCCGACCCTTAAAAGAAGGGAAGATTAAGATATATTACAATATATGCCAACAATTTCACAATTAGTACGAAAAGGAAGGGCCACAATTACCAAGAAGAGTAAATCGGCTGCTTTGGATTCGTGTCCCCAGCGACGGGGGGTTTGTACGCGTGTTTATACCACAACACCAAAAAAACCAAACTCGGCTATGAGAAAAGTAGCAAGGGTTAGGTTAACCAATGGTAAAGAGGTAAACGCATACATCCCCGGAGAAGGGCACAATTTACAAGAGCACTCGATAGTATTGGTTAGAGGCGGAAGGGTGAAGGATTTGCCAGGAGTTAGATATCACATCGTGAGAGGAGCTCTGGATACTGCAGGTGTAGCCGGCAGAACCCAGAGACGATCTAAATACGGAGCAAAAAGACCCAAAAAGTAATCAAAACTTTTAAGCAGAAGCAATGAGAAAAAGACAGGCAAAGAAAAGACCGCTTTTACCAGATCCGAGATTTAACGACCAGCTGGTAACCCGTTTTGTAAACATGATGATGTGGGACGGGAAAAAGTCGGTAGCCTTTAAAGTTTTCTACGATGCCATTGACATTGTAGACGAAAAGAAAACAGACGAAGAAAAAACGGCACTGGAATTATGGAAAGACGCCCTTTCTAATGTGATGCCTCACGTAGAAGTGAGAAGCAGACGGGTTGGGGGAGCTACGTTTCAAATTCCTATGCAAATTAGGCCAGACCGTAAGATCTCTACGGCTATGAAATGGTTGATCAATTTTTCCAGGAAGCGTAACGAGAAATCTATGGCTCAAAAGCTTGCAGGTGAAATATTGGCAGCATCCAAAGAGGAAGGCGCAGCTGTTAAGAAAAGAGTGGATACCCACAAAATGGCAGAAGCAAACAAAGCATTTTCCCACTTTAGATTTTAATTATCAGGAATGGCAAGAGATTTAAAATACACAAGAAATATAGGGATCGCAGCCCACATAGACGCGGGTAAGACCACAACTACAGAACGTATTCTTTTTTATACTGGCGTAAGCCATAAGATGGGTGAGGTTCATGATGGTGCGGCTACGATGGACTGGATGGAACAGGAACAGGAGCGTGGAATTACCATTACCTCTGCGGCTACTACATGTACCTGGAATTTCCCAATGAAGAATGGTGAGATCATTCCAGAATCTAAACCTTACCATTTTAATATTATTGACACCCCCGGACATGTAGATTTTACCGTTGAGGTAAACAGATCTTTGCGTGTATTAGATGGGTTGGTGTTCCTTTTTAGTGCTGTTGATGGGGTTGAACCTCAATCTGAAACTAACTGGCGATTGGCAGATAATTACAAAGTCCCAAGAATGGGCTTTGTAAATAAAATGGACAGACAGGGTTCTAACTTCTTAAATGTATGTAAGCAGGTTAGGGAAATGTTGAAATCGAATGCGGTTCCAATTGTATTGCCAATAGGAGATGAGGCCGATTTTAAAGGTATCGTTGACCTTGTTAAAAATCGTGCCATTGTTTGGCATGAAGATAACATGGGATCTACTTTTGATGTAGTTGATATTCCTGCTGAGATGGAGGCTGAGGTAAAAGAATGCCGTGCAGCCCTTATTGAGGCAGTTGCAGAATATGATGAAACCTTGATGGAGAAGTTCTTTGAAGATGAGGAATCTATTACAGAAGACGAAGTGCATGCAGCCTTAAGAGCGGCAGTTATGGATATGAGCATCATTCCGATGATCTGTGGATCCTCTTTTAAAAATAAGGGAGTTCAGTTTTTGTTAGATGCAGTATGCCGTTACCTTCCTTCTCCTATGGATAAAGAGGGTATTGTAGGGATCAACCCTGATACCGGGAAAGAAGAAAGAAGAAAACCAGATATTAAAGAGCCGTTTGCCGCACTTGCCTTTAAAATTGCAACGGATCCGTTTGTTGGTCGTTTGGCCTTTTTTAGGGCATATTCAGGAAAACTGGATGCAGGGTCCTATGTATTGAACAACAGATCTGGCAATAAGGAACGAATTTCAAGAATTTATCAAATGCATTCTAACAAACAGAATGCAGTTGCCTCTATTGCTGCCGGAGATATTGGAGCAGCCGTAGGTTTTAAAGATATTAAAACAGGAGATACCTTATCGGATGAAAAACACCCGATAGTACTGGAA
>CALZFZ010000044.1 GCA_945786965.1 uncultured Muriicola sp.
AAATCAATGGCCAGGAAGTAAAATGGCTTTCATTGCAGGAGGCGGCTGATTTGGTACAAACAGAAAAAAATCCAAAGAAAATATTTATCGATGTCTATACCGATTGGTGCGGTTGGTGCAAACGTATGGATAAAGATACCTTCCAAAATTCTCAGGTAGCCGCTTATATGAATGAAAATTTTTATATGGTAAAACTTGATGGTGAAGGCAAAGAACCTATTGATTTTAAAGGTAAGACCTATACTTTTGTCCCCTCCGGAAGAAGAGGCTATCATCAATTGGCTGCAGCCCTACTACAAGGGCGACTTAGCTATCCCACGGTGGTGTTCCTTGATGAAAATATGAATATGCTTTCTCCGGTTCCCGGATATCAGAAACCAGTGCCTTTTTTAAATATTGCCCGGTATTTTGGGGATGATATTTATAAGGAAAAAGACTGGAAGACCTATAGTGGTCAGGGAAAATAAAGCTACTTACCGACTATAATTAGGAGATTCCTTGGTGATGGTTACATGATGCGGATGACTTTCGGCAATTCCGCTGCTGGTGATCTTAATAAACTTACCACGCTCTTTAAGGGATTCAATGTCTTTTGCACCGGAATATCCCATCCCGGCACGCAAACCACCGATAAACTGGTGAATACTTTCATACAAGTCCCCTTTGTAAGGTACCCGTCCTACAATACCCTCCGGAACTAATTTCTTAATATCGTCCTCAACGTCCTGAAAATAACGATCTTTGCTGCCTTCCTTCATGGCTTCAACCGAGCCCATTCCACGATACGATTTAAACTTCCTTCCTTCATAGATTATAGTTTCTCCAGGTGATTCTTTTGTACCTGCAAGAAGTGAACCCAACATTACGGTATCTGCTCCTGCCGCAATAGCTTTGGGAATATCTCCTGTATAACGAATACCCCCATCAGCGATAACAGGCACGCCACTTCCTTTAATGGCAGCAGCTACCTCCAGTACCGCGGAAAATTGCGGAAATCCTACTCCGGCAACTACGCGGGTGGTGCATATGGATCCTGGACCTATTCCTACTTTAACGGCATCGGCTCCGGCATTCACCAGATATTTTGCAGCCTCGCCAGTCGCAATATTTCCTACAATAACCTCCAGATCAGGAAATTTATTTTTAATTTCTTTTAGCACGGTAACAACACCTTTCGTATGACCATGTGCTGTGTCAATAACAACCGCATCAACTCCTGCCTTCACCAAAGCAGCTGCTCTGTCCAAGACGTCTGGAGTTACTCCTAATGCAGCAGCCACTCGGAGTCGACCAAATTTGTCTTTATTCGCGATTGGTTTTAAAGTTAATTTCGTAATATCCCTAAAAGTGATAAGACCCACTAATTTGTATTGATCATCTACTACCGGAAGTTTCTCAATTTTATGCTCCTGTAAAATACCTTCTGCCTCTTCCAAAGAAGTACCTTCGGCAACGGTAACCAAATTTTTGGAAGTCATTACCTCAGAAATAAGTCGGCCATTGTTCTTCTCAAAGCGAAGATCCCTGTTGGTAACGATCCCAATTAGTTTTTGATCTTTATCAACAATTGGAATTCCCCCTATACTGTATTCTCTCATATTGGCTTTTGCGTCTCCGACGGTGGCATCCTTGTGTAGTGTTACAGGATCCAGGATCATCCCGCTTTCTGCCCGTTTTACCTTTCTAACCTTTGTGGCCTGCTGATCAATTGACATGTTTTTATGAAGCACGCCTATACCTCCTTCTTGCGCCATGGCAATGGCCATTTTAGACTCCGTAACCGTGTCCATGGCTGCAGAGACAATGGGTATGTTGATCGTAATATTTCGTGTGAATTTAGTCCTGATGCTCACTTCCCTTGGCAAAACATCAGAATACGCAGGGACAAGAAGTACGTCATCATACGTAAGACCTTCTCCGAGAATTTTATTTAGGTGGGCTTCCATGCAATTAAGGATTAATTGCGTGCAAATATACGTTTTTTTATACCAAGTTTGAATTCCTGGCCCCTATTTACAGATCACTGCGATTTAATGCTGAGCTGATACAAAACCAGGATTGATGATGAAATAAATGAAATCGTCATTAATATTCCTGAAAAAACAACAATATACTTCAACCAAAGAACGCCTAACCACAGAAGATAAATACCTCCAAAAGTAAGTAGTACCGAAATAAAAGGCTCTATTGTCAGAAATAATTTAAGGCTCTTCGGAAGTTTTAATAACCATATTAAAATCCCCATAAGGAAAAAGATTAGGGACATAGAAAGCACATGCGTATGCACTATAGTAAGCATTTCCCGTTCACTCTTTTTAAATTTCATAATGGGGGCATCTTCATCTGCTTCGTTTCCCAAGTAATTCTCTTCAATACCACTCGGCTTTGAAGTGCTGGTTTCATTTACAAAAAGAAGTCCACTGTAAAATCCTACGGATAGTACCAGGACAAAAGTTGCAATAAACCACTTTATCTCCCTTGGAAATTTTAGCAACAGGCCATCATAATTCATTCGAAAAACTGCTTTTTTTGAAGGATACCAACGGTATGAAGTAAATTATCCATAGCAATCGTCATAGAACGCACAGAGATAGTCGCTCCTGCAATGCCATCAATATTGGTTTCGTAACTAACCCTATCTTTTCCTGTTAATCCAATAAATTGTTTAAGCCATCTTTTACTTCCTATCTCCCCACCATACTCTTCCCGGTAAATTAAGATCTTACTATGTATTATCTCAAGATTAGGGTTAAAAATAACGAGGTAGTCGAAGTCAGCTGTTTTGCTGGGCGCCTTATCAACAAAGTAGTACCCTAGTATAGTGTTTTCCTTTATTACTTTTTGAAAATTATCGGAAGTTATTTTTACAGGTAGTTGTGCGTTTAAGGAATCTGCAACCGTGATTGTTTTAAAAATTACCTCATTACTTTCAAACACTTTGTGAACTTCTTTAGCCACCATTCTTTCAATTCTGGATGGAATTCCAAATCCCAGTGAACACAGGATGGAAATAATAAAAATGGCCGGAATTGATTTCTTAAGAATCATCTGACAAATGTATTAATTTAGAATTAATCTTAATAAATAAACCTATGTATAATTCCTATTCCATGCATAGAAATGTGGCCCTTATTAAAACCAAACACCAATTCCAAAATTCAGGCGATCTTGAACATCCCCACCATCCAAAGCATTGCTCCTGAATTGATAATCGCCCTTTACCACAACCCCGGGAGCAAGATGGTATGTTAATCCCGTAGTAATATCGGTGCGATCGTATGCCTCATTCTGTTGCAGACTTCCAGCGGTACTTGCATGGGTATCGAACATTTCGAACCTCGTAAAGGCAAATAGTTTCTGGGCACGGTCCCTGGCTAAAAGGTTATACGCCCCTTCAATATACCAACCCTGCATGGCACTTCCCAGGTCCCGGCCCGTAAGGGTATTGTAGGCCTCTGTATCTTTGAGGGAAGTGTATATAAATTGACCTCTGGCCGTAAACCGGTCGTATGCATATCGGGCGTCTAGCCCCACCATGGCAATCCCTATATTTGCCCCATCCAATTGTTCAATATCATCTTCAGCCTGGGTTCTACCAAAATAAGAAGCCAATCCGAGTCGCAGTCCACGAATTCCATAATAATCGAGTTTGGTGGATAATGTGGGGCTATCGATAGTAGACTGAATGGCCTTTTGCCTTCCACCACGCAAGCCGCTCGATCCGCCTAAAAAGCCATCAACGCCCCCCTCTTCATCGAAGGAGGTAGATTTAAACCCATTAAAAACGTATGCCTGGTACCCCAGAGAAATGCTGTTAAACCTACCTGTGACGCCAATTCCTATCTCTCGCCAGGTTGTGGGTACTATGGCGTTATCCATTGACGGGCGTTCCGTGCCATTGAAGGTGGTAGGTTCATGGAATTCATTAACAATCCCCATAGGTACCAGCATTAAACCACCCCTTAAATTTACATTATTTGCCACATTATAATTCACGAATGCCTGCTCTACGAATATTTCGTTCACATGTTCCAATTCCACCTCAGTCACAAATTGAGTTTTATCATTAAAACGATAGCCAAATAGCAAAACCAAGCGTTGCACATCCAATTCTCCATTATCTCCCTCCGGCTGGTTATAGAGCATTTCCCCGTATGCCCCTACCGTAACTGCAGAAGCATAATTTCCAGATAACAAACGCTGGGCGGCATTCAATTGTTTTTGGGGATCTAAGGTGATTGAATCGGTTACTGTTTGAGCAAAATTCAGTGCAGAAAAAAGTAGTGCAAATGGTATAAAAAAGCGGGTCATAAGAATGCTGTTTTTATTTAGACTTTGTATAAATAAGAAATTTAAAGCGACAAATATATATGCTGATTTTATAATAAAAAAGTATTATTTAAAATAATTCTAAATAAAAATTAACAACGATTTACAGGGTTCGATTTCTTTGAAAATTACTAGCGGAGATCATAGATATTGAGAAAAAAGTGCCATGGATTTATTGTAGGCCGCTTCAAATACGGTCCAATTCACATGGGTTTCCACTTTTTTAGAAGTAAAATAGGAAAGCATTTTTTCCGTAGGCATATTCCCGGTGAGTTCGTCTTTGGCCATTGGGCAACCACCAAAACCTTGTACTGCCCCATCAAAGCGGCGGCAACCGGTATTAAATGCGGCTTCGATCTTTTCATGCCAGGCAGTTGGGGTGGTATGCAAATGCGCTCCAAATTCAATGGAAGGATACCTGGGAATTAAGTTTGTAAAAAGGTATTCAATTATTTCAGGGGTAGATGACCCAACCGTATCGGACAAGGACAGTATTTTAACCCCCATCTCTGCCAATTTTTCTGTCCACTCTCCAACAATATCAACATTCCATGGATCGCCATAGGGATTTCCAAATCCCATTGAAATATAAGTAACCACCTCCTTATTGGTCGTTTGTGCAATGTCCAGGATCTCTTTTAAGATCTCGGTTGACTGAGCGATGGTCTTATGTGTATTCCGCATCTGAAAATTCTCTGAAATCGAAAACGGATACCCCAGATAGTCAATTTCTTCAAAGGCACTTGCATCCTGTGCTCCCCGAACATTGGCTACTATAGCCAGTAACTTTGAATTGCTTTTGGATAGATCTAATCCCGATAATACTTCAGCAGTATCGGCCATTTGAGGAATTGCCCTCGGGGAAACAAAACTGCCAAAGTCAATGGTATGGAAACCGCAACCTAACAAAGATTGAATGTATTGTATCTTTTTTGCGGTGGGAATAAAGGTCTTTATTCCCTGCATCGCATCCCTTGGACATTCTATTATCTTGACCTGGTCTGGCATGAAACTTGGATCTATGGTATCTCAAAATTACTACTATTTATAAGATAATAACAGATAAAGCCCAATTCCAAGAAATACGAATATTTGAAGCCATTTGAGAACAATAGTTGCCTTATCGTGCCTTTGAAAATACACCGCTATTGAGCCAGCCAGAATAGCTATCAAGGCAAATATGGAGAAGGAGATTATCATGAAGATCAAACCAAGAACATAGAATTGGAGCGTGGTACTTAAAAATGTACTAAAAAGAAACCCGGGAAAAAAAGCCAGGAAAAAGATGGTAACCTTAGGATTCAGCACATTCATGATAAAGCCCTGTTTATAGAGTTGTGTTAAACTTTTTCTATTGACTGTTTTTACATTCAGATCAAGCTCCGGTTTGGCCCTCCAAACCCTAAATGCCAGATAGAACAAGTAAAACGCTCCAAAGAGCTTAATAATAAAAAACAAGCCGGGGTTTACACTGATGATGGCCGAAATCCCAAATGCCAATAAGGTAGTATGCACAAGGCATCCTGAAATAAGCCCGGCGGTAGTAGCTAAGCCATATTTCTTGCCATTTGCGATACTTTGTGTTAATACATAGATGTTATCCGGACCGGGAAATATCGCAAGAGAAGCGGTGGCCAGTGCAAATGCTAATAAGATCTCATAGTTCACGATGCCCGTTATTTTCATTGGTACTGCAAACAAACTTACTTTTTTATATCTTACAAAAATTTGTCAGATGAAAATTCGCTATTTATTGTTGGCACTGGTACTATCCATTGCCTTCTTAAGCTTTAAACAAGTTACCTTGGAAAAAGAACCTGCCAAACGATTGATAGAAACGAAACCTGACAGTGTTTTACGCCATGTGGTCTTATTCAAATTCAAAGAAGATACCACTAAAGAACAACTAAAGGAATTTGAGAATGCTTTTGGAGCACTTAAAAACAAGATCCCGGAAATTCTGTCGTACGAATGGGGATTAAACAATAGCCCGGAAGGACTTGAAAAAGGATTTACACATTGTTTTTTCCTAACGTTTAAAAGTGAAGAAGACAGGGCTGTTTATCTTCCTCATCCGGATCATCAAGCCTTTGTTTCTCTAATTGGTCCATCAGTTGAAGATGTACTGGTTGTAGATTACTGGGCAAATTAGCTAAGTCTTTGTTCTACTGCTCAAAGCTTGAAGCAAGAATTGCCTTGTTTATTTTTTTAACCAGAATTGGGCCTTCATAGACAAACCCAGTCCATAGTTGCACCAGGGTTGCTCCCGCTTCCAGCTTTTCAAGGGCATCTTCCGGAGAATGGATTCCTCCCACGCCAATGATGGGAAATGCCTTGTTGCTATTTTTTGATAAAAAGCGAATGACCTCTGTGCTTCTTTTAGTAAGTGGTTTACCGCTAAGTCCGCCTTTCTCTTCTACCAACAAACAATCTGATTTAAGATCTTCTCTTGCTATGGTTGTATTGGTAGCAATAACTCCTTCTATTTTTGTTGCGTCTACTATCTGAATTATATCTAACAACTGATCATTCGTTAGGTCAGGCGCAATTTTCAACAGGATAGGTTTTTCTTTTGATCTACTGCTTGCAGCCTGCTTTGTATTTTCTTGTTTTAATTCCTTTAACAAGGCAGTCAAAGGTTCTTTTTCCTGCAATTCCCTCAGTCCGGGCGTATTCGGTGAGCTTACATTTACCACAAAATAATCGACATGATTGAAAAGTGCCTTAAAACAAATTAAATAATCGGTAATAGCCTGGTCGTTCGGAGTTACCTTATTCTTTCCGATATTCCCTCCAATCAGGACCTGGTGCTTCTTTTTTAGGCGTTCAACAGCATCAAAAACACCCAGATTATTAAATCCCATCCGATTGATGATCGCTTTATCGGCTTTTAATCGAAACAATCTTTTCCTGGGATTACCTGTCTGTGGTTTGGGGGTTAGCGTCCCAATTTCAATAAAGCCAAATCCAAAATTTGAGAGTTCATTAAAAAGGACTGCGTTTTTATCGAATCCTGCCGCCAGGCCTACCGGATTTTTAAAGCGTAGCCCAAATACTTCCCGTTCCAGCCTCTTGTCATCGATAGTATAACACCTTCTGTACAGGACTGAGAAACCTAACCTAGAGGTTACTTTTATAATCCAAAAAGATAAGTAATGTACCTTCTCAGGGTCTAATAAAAATAAAAAAGGTCTTAGGAGGGATTTGTACATATTCCTGTAATGTGCAACAAAAATACAAACTTCACCAGAGTTCTCTGCTTCGAAATATCACTTATTGATACTGGGTTTGCAATTATTCCGGATTTTGTGGTACAGTAGAATTTGCAGTGACTTGCAATGGATTGCGCCCCGCTTCCTTGCAGAGTTCGTAGTATCGCTGGTATTGCTTCTCATTGAATATCCTCAATAATTTCTCGTCGTATTCTTTGGAAAGGGCGATTATCTTATCTTTCAGGACTCTGTATTTGTTAGAAAGTGTCTGCAGGTCTTCAGAAGAACTTTGCGCATGCGTGTCGAAGAGCTTTGTAATTTCATCCTGATAAACCCTGCTGCTTACTTCAAATTCTGCCCTCCATTCAATCATCTTGCCGATCTGATCTTTATTGAGCTGAAATACCTGAACAATGGTTTCAGAATCGCTCCCGCCAACTCCGAGCATACAATCCCGGTCCTGTGCATTTGCAATCAAGGCACCAATAAAGAAAACTATTATTGTATGGATAGTGTTCATGATCGCTGGTTTATTTAAATCTTTAGCCAAGTTACCCTGATTAACTTAAATTTAAAAAAATTAGTATGTTCCTAAACCAATTAAAATAAAAAAAGACCCTCCTTTAAGAGGGTCTTCTATATTAAAATTAATTAGTCTATTATTTTAAATTAAGACTCAGCCTGGCAAATAAAAATCGGCCTGCGACTCCAAATTGTTGTGCCCTTCTCGACCAGTCGAATCGTCCCGAACTTCGGTTTCCAAAGGATTCTTCCGCCCTGTCCGGATATACATCCAACAGGTTATTTGCTCCGATAGTAAAAGTAATCACATCCGATGGTTTATATCCCAATGACAGGTCTGTCACTATTTTAGTTCCAAATACCTGCTGATTAGCGATCGTTGTTGTTGCCTCAGTAACCTCCCCGAAATACACATTCCGAAGGAAAATGACAAACTTATCAGAAATTAAACTGTTGGATAGGTTCACCTTTGTCCTCGGAACTGCTTCTTCTAAATACACCCTGCTGTCTTCAGGAAAATATGTGCCGATCAGTCCGGCATCTCTTAATACCTGAGATGCATTTATGTCCCCTACTTTTTTGGTTTTGGAAAATGTTCCGGCTAAATCTGACTTTAATCTCCATGTATCGGAAAGGAACGCATCATGTGTAACAACGATATCTATTCCTTTGGATTCTGTATCAATGGCATTGGCAAAAAAGGAAGCTGCCGTTGCATTGGCCTGCCTTAACAACAGATCTAGCTCCGTACCAGTACCCGGGCCTTGAAATTGACCTGTATATACTACCCTGTCATTGATTTTAACAAAATAACCATCAACGGTAACTGTAAGATTCGCATCCGGAATTTTGGAAGTAAGACCCAGACTTATACTACTGGATGTTTCTTCTTTCAGTTTAGGGATACCGAGTAATTGTGCCGCCCTGCTATCATTAGAAAACGTTCCTACTTCCTGCGGATTTCCAAAATTATCGAAAATCGTAGACGTTGAATTAAAGTTGATCTGATGCAGTGAAGGAGCTCTGAAACCGGTATTAACTGCACCCCTGATATTCAGGTTATCAGACGCTTTGACAAGCGCAGCCAACTTGAAATTAATGGTAGAACCAAAATCACTATAATCCTCGAATCGCGTTGCAAAGCTTGCTAAAAACGTCTCAGAAAAATCAGCTTCCAGATCTAAGTATCCTGCCACACTGCTGCGACCCCTGGATAATTCATTACCAGGACTAAAGCCAGGAAAAACCTGGGATCCACCGGGTCGTGAATTGCCAAAGAAATCTTGCGCCGGTGTCTGAGTTGCTAATTTGATAACTTCACCATTGGCTGTATATTGAGCGTAAGACGCTTCTTCCCCGGCTATGATCTCATAATTCTCAAAACGGTGTTCGGCTCCAAAGGCCACGTTAAATCCATTCAGGACATCATCATAAAATTTGGTGATATCTAAATTGGTAGTATTTTGTAAAAATGAGAATCCCCCTGCATCAAAAGTTGTAGGTGATGCATTTTGGCGGGAAGCGTTATAGGTATTCCCTATCGTATACAAGAATGAGTTTTTTCCATAGGTATTACTAAGATCTACATTCCAGTCTCCAATCATCCCTTTGATCCCCACAGAAATAGATTGATCCTTGATATTGGAATTTATTTCCGGTAAAAATCCATTAATATAAGCGGGTGTATAGGTTCTGCTTTGGTTAGGCAGTCTGTAAAAACCAGCAGAATTACCAGTTCTTGAACTTATCCCCGCAAAGGAATAGAGTTCCGTACCATTATCATCCAAAGGAAGTGAGAAATTAGCAAAAAACCGGCCACCACGTAATGCGGACTGACCAACTCTCATATTAAAATCACTGCGTTCCAATCCCCGGGCCGCCAATTCAGCGGTGGTATTGTCAGCTGATAAAATAGGTTGTAACTCTGCTTTTGTAGTGGATCCTTGAGTATCTATTCCTGCTGCATTGGCATATTGTAATACGTCTGTTACATCATCATCCAATAAGGCTGAAAGATCTGCCCCATCTGCATTTGCAAAACGCTCTACCGTATTGTACAGATTAAAGACATCTCCTTCCCATTCTTTCATACGCCCGTATTCCTGGCGGACATCAAAATCACCGGCAAAGGTGATAAACCCGTTGTTTTCACCAACCGGCACCCCATAACTTGCAGCCACGTTGGTTGTTGCTCCGTCAGAACCCCCTGTTTGATCGTTGGAGTTCTCTGAAAAATTGGCCCCTGTAGTGGTGGTCAACTGCAATTCATTTACCGTCCGGTTAAGGATAATGTTAATGACCCCGGCTATGGCATCTGAACCGTATTGGGCAGCAGCACCATCGCGCAGTACTTCTATTCTTGGAATTGCGGCTGCAGGGATCGCGTTTAAATCCGTACCTACACTACCACGACCAAAAGTTCCGTTTACATTCACAAGGGAAGAGTTGTGTCGTCGTTTTCCATTAACCAACACCAACACCTGATCCGGACCAAGTCCTCGCAAGGATGCGGGATCTATGTGATCCGTTCCATCAGAGATCGTTTGGGTATTCGAGGTAAAGGAAGGTGCTACATAATTAAGGATCTGGTTTAAATTCACCTGAGGTGAGACATTGGCCAATTCCTTAACATCAATAACATCTACAGGTACTGTACTTTCGGTAGCCGTCCTGTTAGGATTCCTGGATCCGGTAATTACAACCTCAGATAATTGTACCCCTTCAGCAAGCGTAATAGACATTATGGTGCTGTTTATAAGTACTTCTTTGGTCTGATAACCAATGTACGATACCACCAATCGATCACCTACGATGGCGTTAATGGAAAAGTTCCCATCAAAGTCGGTGGTTGTTCCCACGTTGGTCCCTTTTTTAACAACGGAAGCACCAACAAGTGCTACACCGCTTTCGTCTTGTACCGCACCCGTAACCTGCGATTGAAGCAGGCTAATGGAACCAAACAAGCATAATACAAGTAATAAGTAGTTTTTTTTCATAATGTGTTTTATTTGAGTTCGTTGGCATAAGGTAGTAATTCCAATGAATTATTTACAAAAATTCGTAATTAATTTAATAACAATAATGTCTAAAAAAAGTCTTTATATGGGTGTTTGAGTCCTACCAACTATATCGTATTTTTGATCAAACCCTTATTAAATGCAACACCTTATTGATCGATTTATACGCTATGTTAAAATAGATACGCAGAGCGACCCTCATTCCGAAACAACCCCCAGTACAAAAAAACAGTGGGATTTAGCGAACCTTCTGTTCGAAGAATTAAAAGCACTAGGTTTGCAAGAGGTAACAATGGATGACAAAGGCTATATTATGGCTACAGTACCATCAACTACCAAAAAAAAGGTCCCGACTATTGGTTTTATATCCCATTACGATACTTCTCCGGATTTTTCAGGTACCAAAGTGAACCCCAGGATCATCGATAATTACGATGGGAAGGACATTATTTTGAATAAAGAAAAGAATATTGTGCTTGCGCCAAGTTATTTTGAGGACTTAAAAATGT
>CALZFZ010000045.1 GCA_945786965.1 uncultured Muriicola sp.
CACCGCCAGAGATAGAGCGGTATTTTAAACATATTTCGGGGAAACCAAGGTTCAGTGTTCACTATCAACCCAAGCTGGAATATGCATTGGGAGCGACAAATACCTATGTAAAAAAGAATTTTATAGTAAGCCTCACCCAAGGCGAAAAATTTGATACTGTCTTTTTATATACTTCATTTAATAAGAATGCGGTCCTTGAAGGAAGGGAGATAGAACTAAAAAATGATGGCTATTTTCTTTTAGGGTACAACGAAAAAATCTTTCAACCCAGTACCAGGAAAATATATTTAGAGCTCGAAAGGACTAAGGTCTATTGGCTAAACTGGAGCAATAAGACCCCTGATTACCAAAAATATAATGCGCAAATAAGCCGGAGTGCCATTACACTTAAGCTGCTTACCTATAATAAGTCGGGTGCGGTTTTGGCAGCGGCAACAACATCTTTGCCGGAGACAATAGGGGAGGTAAGAAACTGGGATTACCGCTTTTGCTGGATTCGGGATGCTTCCATGGCGATTAAAGTCATGGCCGATTTAGGCCATAAGAATGTGGCCAGACGTTACCTGCAATTTATCGTAGACCTGATCCCGGATAAGGATGAGAAGCTCCAGATCATGTATGGGATCAATAAGGAAAAGAAGCTTACCGAAATTACCCTCGATCATCTTAGTGGTTACAAAGGCTCCAAACCGGTTAGGATCGGGAATGCCGCATATCAGCAAAGGCAAAATGACATTTATGGTATCCTAATGGATGTGGTTTATGAGCAATTGGCAAAATTAAGTACGGATATTGAGAATGGTGAGGAACTTTGGGGAATTACAAAAGGTATCGTCTGGATAGTAGCAAAACACTGGCAGGAACCCGATAAGGGTATTTGGGAATTTCGATCTGAAGACCGGCATTTTACGTTTTCCAAAGTGCTCTGTTGGGTTGCCATTGACCGGGCTATTAAAGTTGCGCGCATCTTTAGAAAAACCAGGAAAATAGAAAAGTGGATGCTCCTTGAACAAGAGATCAAAAAAGATATCTATGACAATGCCTGGAACAAAGAAGTCAATGCGTTTACACAGTCTTATGGATCTCCAAACCTGGATGCTTCAGTGCTATTAATGGAATCCTATGGTTTTATAGATGCTAAAGACCCCAAATTTGTGAGTACGGTCCATACTATTGAACGCGAATTGAGTAATGATGGGTTGCTATATCGCTATAAAAATGAGGACGATTTTGGACTCCCTTCTTCATCGTTTACCATCTGTACTTTTTGGTTCATCAATAGTTTATTTAAGATAGGGGAGGAAGAAAAAGCTAAGCAGTTGTTCGACCAGTTGTTAAGTTACAGTAATCATCTGGGGCTTTTTAGTGAAGACATCGATTTCAAAACGAAAAGATTGCTTGGAAATTTCCCCCAGGCCTATTCCCATTTAGCCTTGATTGAATGTGCCATTAATTTTTCTAAAAAGGCAACAGAACAACAGGTATTGGAAACTATGAGCTAAGCATTGCTGCTCCTTTTTCTTTTACGAGGTTTCGCAATTCCTTCAGATCGTTAAGACTCGTGAATGGGTTCATTATAGTGGTTCGCAGGTATTGAACCCCTCGAAGTCTGGTTTGTACAATATAGAAAGTTCCTTCTTCTAACAATTGTTGCCTTATATTCAGGTTAATTTCGTTTAAAAGGACATCCGAAATTGACGGACTCACATATCGAAAACAAACAATATTAGACATGGGAATCACGGCTAGCTCCAGTTGTGGGTCCTTTTGTATCGATGCTCCAAAGGAACTGCCCAGATCGTACAATGTGGTTACATTCTGATCGAAAAGTGTTTCCCCGTAAGTCTTTAGCAGGAGGTACCACTGAAGGCTCATCATGGTCTTTGTGCATTCGAAGGTTCTTTTGGCAAGGTTGTACCAATCTTCGTCCTCAGAATGCTGAAGCAGATACTCTGCTTTTTGACTGAAAGTAGCATGGGAATGTATACCTTCCTTAAACAAAAGAGCGGTAGTAATGGTTGGCATGAGCATCATTTTATGACCATCGATCACGACGGAATCGGCCATATCTATACCATTAACTGTACTTCTGTATTTTTTTGAAAAGATGGCTGCCCCACCGTGAGCTCCATCTACGTGAAACCATAGGTCGTGCTTCTTACTAAAGTTACCCAGGACTTCCAGATCATCATAGACTCCGGTGGCCGTTGAAGGAGCGCTTCCAACAATAGCAAAAACCTCTAATCCTTTTTGTTTTGCATTTATATAATAGGTTTCCAGGAGCGATGTATCCAGGGCAAATCCTTTGGTTACAGGAATTTTTATAATACCTTCTTCCCCGAGTCCCATAATTTTTGCTGCACGATCCACACAATAATGTGCTTCCTCCGAAACCAATACAGCTAGCCTGTCTTTATGTCCTTTATTCCAAACATCATGCGATACTTTTGCCTTTCTTGCGGCTAAGAGGGCCGTTAGATTGGCAAGGGTTCCTCCTGAGGTTAAAATACCACACGATTGTGTATCATATCCGATCCTTTTGCAAAGCAGATCTGTGACGATCCTTTCAATAGCCGAAGGGGCCATGCCCATTTCATAAACAGCCATGCCATTGTTAAGCATGGAACTAACTAGGCCGGCCAAAGAGGCCAAGGGTGCCGGGGGACAAACCTGGTGACCAATGTATCTGGGGTGATGAACATGGGTAGTATGGTTTAATACCTCAGGGAAAAAGCGTGAAGCATCCCCTTTTTCGAGGAATTCTAACCAATACGCCTTTTCATCCTCCGGACCATTCCAATTGATAACCCTTGCTGCTTTTCCCGACAAGGTTCTTTCAAGATGCCCTGTAAGTTCATCGATCAGCGTATATCCATGCTTCCTAAAGGCCTCGGGTGAATAAACAGTTTTTAACAACTCCTTTTCCATATTGCATAAGATCTATTTCAGTTTGTTAAATTAAAACTTCATTAGGTAAAATAGGCAGAATCGTCTGTATTTAATTAAATTTGGCTCACAACTATTAATATGCAACGAACAATGAAAATTAAATTTATTCTAGGGTCATTAATGATCTTTTTTTTAGTCTCATCCTGCAAGGAAAAAACTTCGGAAGACAATTCACGATTTTTAGTAGAAACGCCCTTTGAGTATCAGGTAGACCAGTTTGCCGATATTAAAATACTACGGTACCAGGTACCTGGTTTTGATGCACTAAGTTTGGAACAGAAGAAATTGGTTTATTATTTAACCCAGGCCGGTTTGGCAGGAAGGGATATCATTTGGGATCAGAATTACCGTCATAATTTGGTTATAAGACGCGCCCTGGAAAATGTGTATGCAACATTTATGGGGGATAAATTGACTGAAGACTGGAAGGCTTTTGAAATTTATTTGAAACGGGTGTGGTTCTCCAATGGAATTCATCATCATTATTCCAATGACAAGCTCGATCCGGGATTTTCTCCTGAATATCTGACTGCATTACTTGAAGAAACAAATACAAGCTTAACCGGGGAACCCTTTGACGTGATCTTTAATGATAAGGACACTAAAAAAGTGAATAAAAAGAAGGGTGTAGATAATGTAGCTGCTTCAGCTGTAAATTTCTACGATCCCTCATTAACCGATGCCGAAGTGGAATCTTATTACGCAACCGCTTATAAAGGACCTGAAGGCAGGCCCATCGAGGCAGGATTAAATACCAAATTGACCCGGAAGAATGGTAAAATAGTAGAGGAAGTATATAAGTCCGGGGGTCTATATGGTTCTGCGATTGATGAAATTATCAAATGGCTGGAAATGGCATTGGATGTTGCAGAAAATGAAAAACAAGGGAAGACGTTGCAACTGCTGATCGATTACTATAAAACCGGAGACTTGGATACCTGGGATAACTATGCGATTGCCTGGGTAAATTCTAATGAGGGCGATATTGACTGGATCAATGGTTTCATTGAAGTGTATAATGACCCCAAAGGGTACAAGGGATCATACGAAAGTATCATTCAAATCAAGGATTTTGAAATGTCCAAACAAATGGCGGTATTATCTGAAAATGCGCAATGGTTTGAGAACAATGCCCCCTTAATAGAAGCACACAAGAAAAAGAATGTGGTTGGGGTTTCCTATTCAACGATCAATGTAGCCGGTGAGGCTGGAGATGCATCCCCCAGTACACCTATTGGAGTAAATTTACCGAATAATAACTGGATACGACAAGACCACGGCAGCAAGTCGGTTTCCCTCGGAAACATTGTTGACTCTTATAACAATGCCGGAGGCACTGACCGATTAAAAGAATTTGCCAATGATGAAGATGAAATAGCCCTTGAAGAGAAGTACGGCAAAATTACCGACAAATTACATACTGCCTTACATGAAGTTGTTGGTCATGCTTCAGGACAACTCAATGAAGGAGTAGGACAGCCAAAGGAAACCCTAAAAAATTATGCTTCTACAATGGAAGAAGGTCGGGCCGACCTTGTTGGATTGTATTATTTAATGGATCCAAAACTTCAGGAATTAGGGTTGACCGAAAATTCGGAAGAATTGGGCAAAGCGGCTTATGATGGCTATATACGTAATGGCATGGTTACCCAATTGATACGTATTAACCTTGGGGATGATATCGAAGAAGACCATATGGTGAACAGGCAATGGGTTTCGGCCTGGGCCTTTGAAAAGGGGAAAGCAGATAATGTCATTGAAAAGGTGGTACGCGACGGAAAAACCTATTACAATATCAATGATTACCAAAAATTACGGGAATTGTTCGGACAATTGTTGAGGGAAACACAACGTATTAAGTCAGAAGGCGATTTCAAGGCTGCACAAGACCTTGTAGAAGGATATGGTGTAAAGGTAGATCAGGCACTTCATGCCGAGGTGCTGGAGCGTAATTCACAATTTAAATCGGCTCCCTATAGCGGTTTTGTGAACCCCGAATTGGTTCCTGAGATGAACGATGCCGGGGAGATCGTAGATGTTAAACTGGTACAACCCGAAACTTTTCAAGCTCAAATGCTATCCTATTCGAAGGATTACAGTTTCCTGAAGTAGTATTTGGGTATTTTAGGATAAAAAACATAAAAAAACCGCCCTTTTTTAGGGCGGTTTTTATTTAAAAAATGAGTTTTTATGCCTTTATATCGTCAAAGATATAATCGTTATCGGCCGCAACTTTATCGGCAATTTGGTTACGCAAGGCTACTACATTGGGCATATTGGTGTATTTTGTAAATCGCTTCAATCCCATCAGCATCATACGCTGTTCATCGCCTTCGGCAAAAGAGACGATGGCTTCCTTCCCTTTTTTGATCACAATGTCTACCGCTTCGTACAAGTACAATCGCGTCATCGCAATTTGAGTCGCCTGGGCTTCCTCGCCAAATCGTTTTGCGTTCTTTTCGGTTCTTAACAAAGTGGATTCAGCCATGTAGATCTCAATCAGGATATCTGCTGCCGCCAAAAGCAATTGTTGGTGCGCATCCAGATCCGGGCCAAACTTTTGCACGGCGCTTCCTGAAACCATCAGAAATACCTTTTTCAACCGGGCGATCAAATCTTTCTCTTCGGCAAAAAGCACAGAAAAGTCTGGCGCATCGAAAGATGGTATCCCCATTAATTCCTCTCCTACTGCCGTTGCAGGACCAAGCAGGTCTACATGACCTTTAACAGCTTTTTTAATCAACATTCCAACGGCCAGCATTCGGTTTATTTCGTTTGTGCCTTCATAAATACGGGATATTCTGGCATCTCTCCAGGCCTTTTCCATCGGAGCTTCGGCGCTAAAGCCCATACCACCCAATATTTGGATGCCCTCATCCGTCGTATTTTGAACATCTTCTGAAACAGCGACTTTCAGGATGGAACACTCAATGGCGTATTCTTCAACGCCTTTCAGTTCTGCTTCCTGATGGGTGTTGCCTTCAGAATTACGTATTGCAATACGCTCCTCAATATTTCTTGCTGCCCTGTAACAAGCCGATTCTCCGGCATATGTGTTAATAGCCATTTGTGCTATTTTTGCCTTGATCGCCCCAAAATTTATGATGGGTGTTTTAAATTGTATACGTTCATTGGCATAACGTACGCCTTCTTTTAAAACTCGGCGTTGAGCTTCAAGACAAGCAGCGGCAAGCTTTATCCTTCCTACATTTAATGAATTCATTGCAATTTTAAAGCCGTTGCCTCTTTCCGAAAGCATATTTTCTACCGGCACTTTGGTCTCATTGAAAAACACCTGACGGGTAGAGGAGGAGTGTATCCCTAATTTCTTTTCTTCTTCGCCAAGGCTAATTCCATTCTTTGGATCATTTTCAACAATAAACCCGGTGATGTATTTATCATCTTCAATACGCGCAAAAACAATGAATAAATTACAGAATCCCGCATTGGAGATCCACATTTTTTGTCCGGAAATGCTGTAATATTTTTTATCCTTAGATAATACGGCCTTGGTTTTACCGGAATTTGCATCGGAGCCTGCCCCCGGTTCTGTTAAGCAATACGCACCAAACCATTCTCCGGTGGCCAGTTTAGGAACATATTTCTTCTTTTGTTCTTCCGTTCCATACAGGGTTATTGGTAAGGTTCCAATTCCGGTATGGGCACCAAAAGCAGTACTAAAGGAACCAGTGGCACCCGAAATATAATCGCAAACCAACATGGTTGAAACAAATCCCATTCCCATGCCGCCGTATTGTTCCGGTACGGCGATACTTAAAAATCCGAGATCCCCGGCCTTTTTCATGCATTCCTGGGTATAGGCATAGTCTTTGTTTTCAAAGCGTTCCCAATGCGCCCACAATTCGCGGTCTACAAATTCTTTGGTGCTTTCGCGCATCATACGCTGTTCTTCGTTCAGATCCTCCAGCGTAAAAACGTCTTCGCATTTCGTTTCTTTTACAAGAAACTGACCACCCCTTAAGATATCCTTGTTTAAAATTTCTGTACTCATTACTATAATATTTTGATTGTGATAGACTAGTTTAAAAATTCAAATATGCCGGCAGCGCCCTGGCCAGTTCCGACACACATGGTTACCAATCCGTGTTTGCCTTTCATTTTTCTTCTGCGCATTTCATCAAAAAGCTGCACCGATAATTTAGCCCCCGTACAACCCAGTGGATGCCCTAAGGCAATAGCCCCTCCATTTACGTTTACGATGGCTTCATTCAATCCCAATTCACGGATCACCGCCAGCGATTGAGAAGCAAAGGCTTCATTTAGCTCTATAAGTTCAAGTTGGTCTAACTTCATTCCGGCTTGTTTTAACGCTTTCGGGATGGCTTTTACCGGGCCAATGCCCATGATCCTGGGTTCTACTCCGGCAGCAGCATAATTTACGAGCCGCGCAATGGGTTCTAGCTTTAGCTCTTTTACCATTTCCTCGCTCATTACCAAAACGAAAGCTGCACCATCGCTCATTTGAGAAGAATTCCCGGCTGTAACACTTCCTCCTGCGGCAAATACAGGACGTAATTTTGCAAGTACTTCCTTTGAAGTGTCTGCACGTGGCCCTTCATCTTTATCAACGGTATATTTGGTACTTTCTTTTGCACCTTTGGCATTAATAAAAGTGTGATCAATTTCTATAGGAACGATTTGCTCTTTAAATCTGCCTTCTTCCTGGGCTTTTAAAGCTTTCATATGAGAATTGTAGGCAAACTGGTCCTGATCTTCCCTGGACACTTTAAATTGCTCAGCAACGGCTTCTGCCGTTAATCCCATACCCCAATAGTAATCCTCATTGCCTTCTTTAGCTGTTGCGTAGTCCGGGGTAGGTTTATAGCCTCCCATTGGTATATAGCTCATGCTTTCTGCTCCACCGGCGATAATACAATCGGCCATCCCGGACTGAATTTTAGCAGTTGCAATGCCAATGGTCTCCAAACCGGAAGCACAATACCTATTTACCGTAACTCCTGGGACATCATCTATTTTTAATCCCATCAGAGAGATGAGACGGGCCATGTTAAGACCTTGTTCAGCTTCAGGCATGGCATTGCCTACGATAACATCATCGATTCGTTTCTTGTCGAGCTGAGGTACTTCTTTCATTAAATATTCTATGGTCTCTGCCGCCAATTCATCGGGCCGCTTAAAGCGGAATAAGCCCCTTGGCGCCTTTCCTACGGCAGTTCTATATGCTTTTACAATGTATGCTGTCTTCATTTTATTAATTTCTTAGAGGTTTACCGGTTTTTAGCATGTGCTGTATTCTTTCCAATGTTTTTCGTTCCGTACACAAGGATAAAAATGCTTCACGTTCTATATCGAGCAGGTATTGTTCACTTACATAACTTGCCTCAGACAGGTCACCACCTGCCATGACATAGGCCAATTTATTGGCGATCTTTTTGTCGTGTTCGGAAATATAGTGGCCCGCTTCCATGGAATCGGTACCAACAAGGAACATACCCAGCGCCTGCTTGCCGAGTACTTTAACGTCTTTCCTGCGAATGGGTTGCGTGTACCCTGCCTCTGCCATTAATTTTGCATGGGCTTTGGCGGTAGCAATTTGCCGATCCTTATTTACCACCACGATATCTTTTCCTTTCTGCAGGATACCAAGGTCATAGGCTTCATAGGCCGAAGTAGATACTTTAGCCATCCCTATTGTTAAGAAGTATTCCTGAAGTACATTCAGTTCCACGTCATTTTTACGGAAGATATCGGAGGCTCGCAAAGCCATTTCTTTAGATCCGCCACCTCCAGGGATGACACCAACTCCAAATTCTACAAGTCCGATATAGGATTCAGCCGCTGCAACAACTTTGTCTGCATGCAGGGAAATTTCACATCCGCCGCCCAGGCACATTCCATGCGGGGCAGCTACTGTAGGAATAGAAGAATAGCGCAATCGCATCACGGTATCCTGAAATACCTTTATGGCCATGTTGAGCTCGTCGTATTCCTGTTCTACGGCCAACATAAAGATCATACCGATATTGGCGCCAACCGAGAAATTTGCGGCCTGGTTCCCAATTACAAGCCCCTGAAAATCTTTTTCTGCGAGATCTATACCTTTATTTAATCCGGCGATCACATCGGCGCCAATGGTATTCATTTTGGATTGAAATTCCACATTAAGAATACCATCGCCCAGATCTTCAATTACAACCCCACTGTTTTTAAATACCTCGTTAGACTTTCGGATGTTATCCAGAATGATGAAAGCATCTTGTCCGGGTATTTTTTTCATGGATTTTTCCTGTACATCATAAAAATAGGTGGCCCCGTCTTTTACGCTGTAAAAAGAGGATATCCCTGCCTTTTTCATGTCGAGCAGCCATTTTGCAGGCGTTTGCCCCTCAGCTTTAATAAGGTCCAAGCCCTTGTCCAATCCAATAGCATCCCATATTTGGAAGGGTCCGTGTTCCCATCCGAAACCTGCTTTCATGGCATCATCTATTTTGTAGAGATCATCCGAAATTTCAGGGATACGATGTGTAACATAGGCAAAAAGCACCCCAAAACTCTTCCGATAAAATTCACCGGCCTTATCCTTACCGCCAACTAAAATTTTAAAACGATCTATAACGTTGTCTACCGTTTTGGTAAGTTCGAGGGTTGCAAATTTTGAACTCTTTTTGGTACGGTATTCCAAGGTTTCAAGATCCAGGGTGAGGATCTCACTAGAGCCGTCATCTTTCCTAACTTTTTTGTAAAAACCCTGCCCCGATTTGCTTCCCAACCATGAGTTCTTGACCATGGTGCCAATGAAATCAGGAAGCTGAAACAGGCTATGGCGTTCGTCTTTTGGGCAGTTCTCATAAATTCCATTGGCCACATGAACGAGGGTGTCCAGACCTACGACATCTACGGTTCTAAAGGTGGCCGATTTAGGCCTTCCGATTACCGGACCTGTTAATTTATCGACTTCTTCTACCGTCATTTTCAAGTCCTTTACAGCATGAAAGAGGCTCATGATGCTAAAGATGCCTATTCTATTTCCAATAAATGCTGGTGTGTCTTTAGCAACTACGGATGTTTTACCCAGGAATTGCTCCCCATAGGAATTAAGAAAATCAAGAACCTCAGGTTTGGTTTTAGGACCCGGGATAATTTCAAATAATTTTAAATACCGGGCTGGATTAAAAAAATGTGTCCCGCAAAAATGTTGTTGGAAATCCTCACTGCGGCCATCACTCATAAATTTTATAGGAATTCCAGAAGTATTGGAAGTAATTAATGTTCCCGGAGTTCTGTGTTTTTCAAGATTTTCAAAAACCTGCTTTTTGATGTCTAGTCGTTCTACAACCACTTCAATGATCCAATCCACTCCAGCGATCCCGGAAATATCGTCCTCTAAGTTCCCAGTGGAAATACGGCTGGCAAAAGATGCGTGGTAAATAGGGGAAGGCTTCGATTTTAATGCTGCAGTAAGGGAATCATTCACCAATCGGTTGCGTACAACCTTATCCTTAAGGCTTAGGTCTTTTGCCTTCTCTTTATCGTTAAGTTCGCGCGGTACGATGTCTAATAACAGGACTTCCACTCCAATATTAGCAAAATGGCAGGCAATACCACTTCCCATGATGCCCGAACCAATTACGGCTACTTTTTTGATGTGCTTGTTCATTAATTTAAGCTGTATTAATTAGTTGTTGAATCTTCAGTGAATAATTTTTTTTCAGAAATCACCTGGTTTATGGTGTCCATTACTTCATAAAAACACTTTAATTGTTCCTTAGAGAGTTGATCTTTCACCACTTCATTGAACCGAAGTACGACATCCTTAGAGTCCTTTCTTTTCTCCAATCCAAAATCTGTAAGATGGATCAGTACCCCCCGGCCATCTTCGGGATTGGGTTTGCGCTCAATCAGACCTTTTTCTTCCATACTCTTTAAAATCCGGGATAGACTGGTAGCTTCCATGCCCATTTTGGGACCTAATGAGGTAGAAGGCGTACCTGTTTTTGGGTCAATACTTAATAATGTAAACCCTACGGCCATAGTGGCTCCGAATTTTTTTGCCTCTTCGTTGTACATCTTGGCTACAGATTGCCAGGTTGCACGTAAGGCATAGTCTATTGTTATCTCCTGCATAATTTAATTAAAGCAACCCAAAGATATAAAAAATTTATTATGCATGCATAATAAATTATAAACAAAATAGGATGGTTCTTTCTTATTAATTAGGAAAGGAATTGATTTGTGTTTGTCACAGCATATAATCCTGTGAAATGGATGTTGTGCGCTTATAGAAGATTTAAAGTACAGGAAGTTACACGATTCTAATGCCTGTAGATATCGTTGTAGAGGGCACTATATTTTTCCTTGATAATCTTCCTTTTGAGTTTCATGGTGGGAGTGAGGTGACCTCCCTCTGTGGTCCATAGATCGGGAGTAAGCCTGAATTGTTTTACTTTCTCCCATTTAGCAAAATTCTCATTGGCCTCATCGATCTCTTCCTGATAACGCTCCAACACTTTTTCATTGGCAACAAGCTCTTCTTTTCCTGTCTCATGGATATTATGCCTTTTAGCCCATTCTGCAAGGAATTCAAAATTGGGTTGAATTAAAGCGGCCGGCATTTTTTCACCTTCCCCAATGACCATAATTTGTTCAATAAATCGCGATTGTTTAAAACGATTTTCTAGCAGTTGGGGAGCTACGTATTTACCGCCGGAAGTTTTGAACATCTCTTTTTTTCTGTCGGTTATTCGCAGGAATCCGTCTGCGTCTATTTCTCCGATATCACCGGTATGGAAATAACCATTTTTAATAACTTGTGAGGTCTTCTCAGGATCTTTGTAATAACCTATCATTACATTAGGGCCTTTGCAAAGTATTTCCCCATCTGCCGCAATTTTCACATCAACGCCATCTATGATCTTCCCTACGGAGCCTATTTTCCAGCCTTTATTCCGTTCATCGTTGACTGTAATCACAGGAGAAGTTTCTGTAAGACCATATCCTTCCATTATAGGGATCCCCGCAGCTCCAAAGATTCTTGCCAGCCTGGGCTGTAACGCTGCACTCCCTGAAACCATGGTTTCCAAATTACCACCCAATCCTTCTTTCCATTTACTGAAAATAAGCTTTCTGGCTATCCCCAGTTTTCGTTCGTACCACCAGCCATTGGCCCCATACGGTTCATA
>CALZFZ010000046.1 GCA_945786965.1 uncultured Muriicola sp.
AACTCTTGTCTAGAAAGGACATTGATGCAGTTATTGTTGCTACACCCGATCATTGGCATAAAAAAATTACAGTTGACTCCCTAAATGCAGGGAAGGCGGTTTATTGTGAAAAACCAATGGTGCAAAAATTTGAAGAGGGAGAGGAGATCATCAAAGCTCAAAAAAAATCCGGTTTAATTTGTCAGATCGGGAGCCAGGGAATGTCCTCCCTTGGGAATGAAAAAGCAAAAGAATTGTACGAAGATGGGGCCATAGGAGATATCGTTATGCTCGACATGTACAATGACCGATATTCTTCAGAAGGGGCATGGCAATATCCCATACCTCCAGATGCCAATCCCGAAACGATTGATTTTGATACCTTTCTGGGAAACGCTCCTAAAGTACCCTATGATACCACACGCTTTTTTCGATGGCGTAATTATAAGGACTATGGCACAGGGGTAGCCGGCGACCTTTTTGTACACGCTTTTTCATCTCTCAATTATATCCTTAGTTCTAAGGGGCCTACAAGGGCCTTATCTACCGGCGGTCTGCGTTTTTGGGATGATGGCAGGGATGTTCCAGATGTTACGCTTACTTTTTACGATTATCCTAAAACTGAAACACATGCGGCCTTTAATGCCTCATTCAGGGTTAATTTTATTGCTGGTTCCGGCGGAGGAGGCGGTTTTAAATTAGTTGGGACTCAAGGGGCTATGGAAGTAGGACAAAATTCTGTAAAACTGAGTAGAAAAAAATTAGGGGTTGTACCGGGAGATTATTCAATGATTGCCCATACAAAAGAAAATCAGAAGAAAATTTTAGAAGCATATGCTGAAAAGAAATTGGGTAACAGAGCCGAACGGTTAAAAACAGGAGAACTACTTTGGGAAGCGCCATATGATTATAAAGGAGGACATTACGATCACTTTTACAATTTCTTCCAGGCTGTCAGGGGTCAGGGTACAATAATACAGGATCCTGCTTTTGGCTTGCGGGCAGGTGGGGCCGCTTTGTTGGCTAATGAAAGTTTTAAAAGGAGCATGCCCGTTCACTGGGATCCTGAAGCGATGAAATTAGTCTGAATTCGTATATTAAAAAAAGGGATGCCATTATAGCATCCCTTTTAATATTAAATTTGGCTTTAAACCAATAGCTAGATCTTAAAGGTCATCACTGGTATTTTGGAATGGTTGGCAATATCCTCTCCAATGCTGCCCATAAAGAAATGGGAAAGCCCTTTTCTGCCATGGGTCGGAATACCAATAAGATCTGCCTTAATACTTTCACTGTAATTCAATACCCCTTTTTCTACACTGTAGTCATTATAGATTTTAACTTCATTAGTAACTCCTGCTTTTTCGAGATATTTATTGATCTTCTCATACGCATCATTGGTGCTTAGAAAATCATCCCCCGGAGTATTGATATAAACCATATGGAGATCTGCTTTCAGTTTTGAAGCAAAGTCCTTTGCTTTTTGAAAAGCACTGAGACTTTCACTTTTAAAATTACAGGCGAAAATGAATTTGTCGATTTTAAAATCTTCCAGCTCGTTTTTTACCACTAATACAGGTACCTCCGAATGGCGCACAACTCGTTCCGCATTAGATCCCACAAAGATCTCTTTTAAGCCATCCGAACCATGCGAACCCATTACAATGAGGTCTGCGTGATGCTTCTCTGCAATATCATTAACTTCTCCAAAAACTTTAAAATGTTTTATAACGGGGGTAATTTTGATCCCCTTGAGATATCCCTTATCCAAAAATTCCCTCAATCTCTTTTCTGCTAACTTTAACAGGAAAACGGTTTGTTCGGGGTGAAAGCCTTCCGAAGAAGTAATCATGGCCTCATTCAGCTCTAACATATGCAAAACCAAAATATCCGCCTCTTGCCTTTTTGCCAGCGAAGCAGCTACCTTTAAGGCATATTCTGATTGTTCAGAAAAATCTACGGGTACTATAATTGTTTTCATTTTGTCGTTTTAAGTAGTTAAATGGTCATTGAAAATACTCTTTTTTCCGGAGCTTTCCTATGAAGTAAAAGATCAAAGGCCATACATACGTTGCGAATGAAAGGCCTACCCAATTCTGTAACGCTTACTTTACAGTTATTAGTATTTACTAATCCGTCTATTTCCATTTCCTTCAGATGTTCTCGTACCACGTCTAAGTCTTCAAACTGTTCTACCTCATGTTCCCAGGAAGTTTCTAATTTACACATTAGATTCAATATATGTCTTCGAATAATGAGATCTTCATCAGTTAAGATATGCCCCCTGTAAATTGGAATAATATTATGGTCTACCAGATGCGTATATTCCTCCAAACTTTTTACGTTTTGCGCAAAGCTATACCAACTATCACTAATACTGGAAGCCCCTAAACCAATCATCAATTGTGTTTTTGAAGCTGTGTATCCCATGAAGTTTCGATGCCCGGAACCATCTACAAATGCCTTGTACAGGGAATCACTTTTCAATGCAAAATGATCCATCCCTATTTCGTAATACCCAACTTGTGCCAATAAATCCTTCCCTATTTCATATTGATTACGCTTTTCTTCGGCCGTAGGCAAATCCTCATCATTAAAACCACGTTGCCCATTTCCTTTTAACCAGGGCACATGGGCATAACTGTAGAATGCCAAACGGTCGGGTCTTAATTCTTTAGTCTTAATGATCGTTTCCTTTACATCTTCGATACGCTGGTGAGGTAATCCAAAAATTAGATCGTGACCTACGGAGGTATATCCTATTTCCCGTGCCCAATCGGTAACCTTTTTCACATTGTCAAAAGGCTGTATTCTGTGTATTGCGCGTTGTACTTTCTCGCTGTAATCCTGAACCCCATAACTGACCCTCCTAAATCCGAGATCGTATAGTTTCTGCAGATGTTCCTTAGTAGTGTTATTTGGGTGTCCCTCAAAACTGAATTCATACGTTTTGGCCTTATCGGCTTGCCTGAAAATTCCCCGAATCAGTATTTCGAGATTTTCCGGCGAGAAAAAAGTAGGAGTCCCTCCACCTAAATGTAGTTCTTTTATAATGGGCCTTGCTGAGAACAGATCACAGTACAATTTCCATTCTTTCAATACTGATCTGATATAGGGTATTTCCACTTCATGCCTTTTTGAAATGCGCTTATGGCAGCCACAAAAAGTACACATGCTTTCACAATATGGGAGATGTATATAAAGACTTATCCCTTCCCGTTCATTGCTTTCTTCAAAACTTTTTTGAAGGCTTGTATTCCATGCTTTTCCGGAAAATGTTTCAAGGTTCCAATACGGTACTGTTGGGTAGCTGGTATAGCGCGGACCTGGAACATTATATTTTTGGACTAAACTGGGCATAGCATAACTGTTTCAACAAAAATACGGGTAGTCCCTCACGTAAAATATGATAAAAATCATCTAATCCCATGACTGCAGGCCCTAATAGGCATCCTTCATCCAATTATAAGGGGTTCTTTTTATCCACAAACCACGCGTAAAGTCTGGGAAATCCTGGGGTTCACCATTATTCTGAATAGATACTTCCGACAGTGGGGTTACCGCACTCCAGGCGGCCGCATCATATGCATCCATGGGCGGGGCAATATTCGCTTTTGCAGATTCAACGAAGGAATTGATCACAAAAAAATCCATCCCTCCATGCCCTGCTCCTTCTGCATATTCTCCATATTTCACCCATAGGGGATGATCGTATTGCTGCAGCCATGTATCGGCAACATCCCACCTATGTGTTTCCGATTTTCCTTCAATGTAAATGCGGTTCCCATCTACTTCCCAAAGTCCGTTTGCCCCTTGAACCCTGAACCCAAGTGAGTAGGGTCTGGGTAAATTGCAATCATGGGTTATTATGATGGTTTCGCCATTGGCTGTGTCAATAGTGGTCGTAATTACATCGCCCTGTTTAAATTTCACTTTTGCGTTTGGATGTTCTTTACCGCCATTTTTTACGATATGGTTGTGAAGCCCAATCCCTTTTGTGGCATGCGAAGTCATGGAAACAAAACGGTTTCCCCGGTTAATGTCGGCCATCACGGCCACTGGGCCCAAGCCATGGGTAGGGTATACATCTGCATTTCGTTTTACTGAATGCTCGGTGCGCCATTTGGCCTCTGAAATAGCTTTTTCCCCAAATTCGACCCCTCCACCATAGGGCTGTTTTCCATTGTTGAATTTTACTTCGCGAAGATCGTGTTGATAGCCACACCTGAAATGGACGAGCTCGCCAAAAACATTTTGCCGTACCATGTTTAAGACGGCCAATATATCCCTGCGATAGTTCACATTCTCAAGAATCATAATGTGGGTCCCAGTCTCTTCATGGGTATTTACCAGATCCCAACATTCTTCAAGGGTATTGGCTGCCGAGACCTCAACCCCTGTATATTTCCCGGCTTTCATAGCATCTACCGCCATTCGGGTATGCCACAACCAGGGGGTAGCTATGATCACTGCATCTA
>CALZFZ010000047.1 GCA_945786965.1 uncultured Muriicola sp.
AATAATTTCTCCCGTGTAAGATTTTCCAATACGGTTATCTTTTCGTTGGCATATTTATCATAGATTGCGGCTACCAATGCTCCGCTACTGCCAATCCCATACCCCTGTGGAATGGAACTATCGAAGTACATTCCATTGTCCAGATCCTGCTGTAAAGCTGCCAGATCAAAAGTGGCTACAGGCATCTTTTCCTGTTGAATTTCCTCAAGATGTTTGGCAAATAGCTTCAGGTTGTCATTCGATTTTTGGGCCGTTGCCGAAAGAGTGGCATCGGTTTTCAGAGCTCCTTTAAAAAAATTATAGGGAATAGACAGCCCTTTAGAGTCTTTGATAATTCCGTATTCTCCGAAGAGAAGAATTTTGGAATAAAATAAGGGTCCTTTCATTGTTCTTTAGCTTACCAGCAATCTAAAATTAGCATTTAAAAACCAAATATTGCCTTAATGGTTATACTTTTTTTGATCCATAACCAATTTGGTCGCAAATATACTGCCCATTTTCACAATACGCAACAAGCTCATTCTTAATAAATTGCAAAACTTTGTCGCGATCCCGTTCCGGGTATAAGACATGTACATTGGCACCTGCATCTAAGGTAAAACATACCGGGATCTGAGTGGCCGTCCTGTATGCCCATATCTTCTCAATGATCACCAGGGTTTGGGGTTTCATTAAAATGAAATAGGGTAAACTAGTCATCATCATGGCATGTAGGGTTAAGGCCTCACTCTCCACTACCTGGATAAAAAGATCAAGATCCCCATCTTTAAAAACCGAAGTTAATCTGGTAATATTCTCATGTGCCTGAGCAAATCGTTCCCTGGCAAAGGGATGATTGTGCATAAGAGCATGCCCCGCCGTACTGCTTACCTTCTTTTCTCCTTTATCTACCAATAAAATAGTGTCCTGATAATTTTGGAATACTGCGTGTACCTCTCCTTTATAAAGGGTTCCAAACAAATCAGAACTATTATTAATGCCTTTATGGTGCCCCCATTCTACAATGGGCCCTTTTATACTTCGGCAAGCGCTACCAGATCCCAGTCGGGCGAGAAAAGAGGCTTTCTTAAAAAAGTAGTTTTCATCCATCTCTGGATACAGGGCCAGTTCTAACTCCATAAGGCAGAGTGAAAGTGCCGCCATGCTACTGGCAGAAGAGGCTATTCCACTGCTGTGAGGAAAAGAATTGTGGGTGTCTATTTCAAAATGATATTGGGTGAGAAATGGGAGATAGGTTGCTATCCTATGGAAAAAGGTTTCAATTTTTGGTTTAAAATCGTCTTTTGGCTTTCCTTCAAACCGAAGATCAAACGAAAATCCCTCCGATCCTTTTTTACGCAATTTATAATCAAGGGATGTTATAGTCTCTGCGGTATTCAGAGTAAAACTAATTGATGGGTTTGCGGGAATTTGGTTTGCCAATTTGCCCCAGTATTTTACCAGGGCAATATTGCTTGGCGATCTCCAGCTTGTTTTGCCCTGGGGTATCAGATGTTCGTAGGGGGAAGGAACAAAATCTTGTTCGGTCATTCATCCTGAATTTAAAACAAAGATAGTTTTTAAGGACTTTTACCATAGCCTCAATTAAAATAAATTCCTATTTTAGGATACTTAGACCAGTTTAAATTGAAGAAAAAGGTCCTTTATATCACTATTGCCATAGTTGTGTGTTTGCTTATAGGATTTTTATCCGGATTTGCCACACAAAGCTCCGTAGATACATGGTATTCAACATTAAACAAACCTAATTTCAATCCCCCAAATTGGATATTTGCACCTGTATGGACAGTGCTTTATATCCTTATGGGTATTGCTGCGGGTATTGTCTGGGCCAAAGGTTTCTATCATATCTGGGTTAAAACCGCCTTGTATTTTTTTGGATTTCAACTTTTGTTCAATGCGCTGTGGAGTATTGTATTTTTTGGATTTCAAAATCCATTTTGGGCTTTGTTGGTTATCCTTGTACTACTGGGCTTGATCCTGCAAACGATAAAATGTTTTAAAATTGTAAGTCGAACCGCTGCCTATTTATTAATTCCGTACCTGCTTTGGGTGTGTTTTGCCCTGCTGCTTAATTACAAGATTTGGGAATTGAACTAGCCTTATCTCAAAGAAATAACTACTCCATTGAACGCGATTTTGCCATAGAAACCAATCGTTCTAACGTATTATAATTGCGCCCAGTAGCCGAAACGCCCAGTCTTTTTTCTATTACCTTGTTATTTAATTTAGCACGACCTGCCCCTTTTAGGTAATAAAGGTATAGACATTGGTTATCTATAAGAACCCGTTCGTTTTCATATGTTCGGTTTTGAATTTCTATTATTCCATGGGGATCTGGAATGTTTTTAAGGAAAACATAACCACACTTCTTCCGGTCAAAATCCGCATACTTTTCAAAAGGGGATTTTTTAAGGATCTGTTCCAAATAGTCAGGCGAGCGGACCAATACGGGCACATCGAAACCAAATGTTCCCTTTATCTGTTCTGAAATTTTGGTTTCTAAATATGTCAGATCTGAAAGTTCCGAATCAAAGACAATATTGCCGCTTTGTATGTAGGTCTGCACATTCTTAAATCCCATATCCTGGAACATAGTGGTCAGATCCTTCATTTTAATAAGCTTTTGCCCACTTACATTGATACCCCTAAGCAGTGCTACGAACGTATTCATACTAATAAATCTTTAATTGTCTTTTAACTTTATCGGCCTAAATAAATCATATTATGTAAACTAAAATAATTCTTTTACATTTAACCAATCTCAATGCCAATTCAAACTCAATAATACTTCATATTTATGGAACAATACATCCTTGCCCTGGACCAGGGAACCACAAGCTGTAGAGCCCTTGTATTTGATAAAAAGGGGACCATAATCTCCACCGCACAAAAAGAATTTACACAATATTTCCCGAAATCGGGCTGGGTAGAACACGATGCCCTTGAAATAATGGCGACCCAATCCGAAATGATCGAAAAGGTCCTGGAAACTAAAAAAATAAGCAGCGAATCCATTGCAGCCATAGGGATCACCAATCAGAGGGAAACGGTCGTAGTATGGGATAAACACACAGGGAAACCAGTATATAATGCTATTGTCTGGCAGGATAAAAGAACTGCCGACTACTGTGATCAACTTAAAAAAGAAGGGAGATCGGACCTCATCCGACAAAAAACAGGATTGGTTATCGACTCCTATTTTTCTGGTACAAAGGTGAAATGGATTTTAGATAATGTAAAAGGAGCCCGCGAGCGGGCCGAGGCAGGAGACCTCCTTATGGGAACCATAGATACCTGGCTTATATGGAATATGACAGGTGGAGAATTGCATATTACAGACGTAACCAATGCCTGTAGAACACTTTTTTTTAACATTAATACCTTAGATTGGGAAGATGAATTATTAGAATTGCTCACCATCCCAAGGAGCATGTTACCCAAGATAAAACAATCGAGTGAAGTATATGGTACTACCCAGGAATCTCTATTGGGGACCAGGGTGCCCATTGCCGGTATTGCGGGCGACCAGCAGGCGGCGCTTTTTGGGCAAATGTGTACTAAGCCGGGGATGGTTAAGAATACCTACGGAACCGGTTGTTTTATGTTGATGAATATTGGGGATACCCCAATCGTTTCCAAGCACAACTTACTCACCTCAGTTGCATGGCAAATCAACGGCAAAACAGAATACGTGTTGGAAGGAAGTATTTTTGTTGCAGGGGCAGTGGTACAATGGCTACGCGATAGTTTAAAAATTATAGCCTCTTCTGCGGAAGTAGAACAATTGGCCTGTACGGTTGACACTTCGGATGGTGTATATTTTGTACCGGCTTTTGCAGGTTTGGGTGCTCCTTATTGGAATCAGCATGCCAAGGGATCTATTTTTGGGCTCACCCGCGGGAGTACCTATGCGCATATAGCCAGAGCAGCCTTAGAATCTATTGCCTATCAAACCATGGATGTGTTGAAGGCCATGGAAGCAGATGCCGGGATCTCTATCCAAGAATTAAGGGTAGATGGGGGTGCTACGGTAAACAATTTGCTAATGCAGTTCCAGGCCGATGTACTAAATACAACTACGGTACGCCCTAAAGTAGTGGAAACAACCGTTATGGGAGCTGCTTTCCTGGCGGGATTAGCCGTTGGCTATTGGAATAATTTAGAAGAAATACAATCCATTTGGGAAAGTGAAAAACGCTTTACGCCTACCCGGGAAAGAAAGGATATTGAAGAAGGGATCAAAGGCTGGTATAAGGCCATCAATGCCCTTGAATATTGGACTAAAGAAAATTAAACCTCATAGATCATGACGCCATTTATTGCTGAAATCATAGGAACCGCATTTTTAATGACCCTGGGTTGTGGGGTAGTTGCCAATGTGATCCTGGAAAAAACCAAAGGCCATGGAAGTGGATGGATCGTAATCACAACTGCCTGGGGATTTGCGGTTTATATTGGGGTCGTGATTGCTGCTCCCTATAGCGGGGCCCATCTTAATCCTGCAGTGACCCTTGGCTTGGCTATGGCCGGCACATTTGCCTGGAATTTAGTACCCTCTTATATTCTAGCCCAGTTTATAGGGGCTATGATAGGAGCTGTCATTGTTTGGATCATGCACAAAGATCATTTTAATGCCACCGAGGATAAAGCCACAAAATTAGGTGTTTTTTCTACCGCCCCTGCGATTCGTAACTATCCGTCAAATCTGTTTAGTGAGCTTATAGGCACCTTTGTACTGGTCTTTTCCGTGTTATTTTTTACCGATGCTTCCTTATTGGCATCCGATGAGCTCATAGGACTGGGTTCCCTGGGGGCTCTCCCCGTTGCCATAGTTGTTTGGGGTATTGGCCTGGCTTTAGGTGGCACAACCGGTTATGCCATTAATCCCGCCCGTGATCTTGGGCCCAGGATTATGCATGCACTGTTGCCAATAAAGGATAAAGGACCGAGTGACTGGTCGTATTCCTGGGTACCGGTCATAGGACCCATTCTTGGAGGTATGGTAGCCGCAGGGCTCTACCTGGTGTTGTCCTGATATCAGCTTCATTTCGTTTTGGCAATAGACTGTGCGGCCAAAAAGGCTCCTGTCCAGGCATTTTGAAAATTGAAGCCCCCGGTAATGGCATCTATGTTAAGTATTTCACCTGCCATATATAGCCCCGGGACTATTTTACTTTCAAAGGTCTTGAAGTTAATTTCTTTTAGAGCCACCCCTCCTGCGGTAACGAACTCTTCTTTAAACGTGCTTTTCCCCTCTACAAAAAACTCGGCATTGGTAAGTTGCATTGCCAATTGCTGTAGCTTTTTTTTTGAAACATCGGCCCACTTAAGGTTCTCTTCAATCCCTGAGGCTCGCACCAATTTACCCCAAAGTCTTCGTGGGATATCAAGGGCATTGGTTCTAAAAATTGTTTTTTTTGCTTCTACTTCTTTCACTTTCATTAAAAATGAAAATAGTCCATCCTGATGATACTCTGGCAACCAATTCACACGAATTTTAAACCGATAATTATATTCATGAAGAATACGTGCTCCCCAGGCTGATAGTTTTAGAATGGCCGGACCGCTCATCCCCCAATGGGTTATCAATAGGGGTCCCTCGGCTATGAGGGAATCGGTCCGGTCAATTGTACTTTTTAGGGGAACTGTTATTTTTTTTCCCGGGATGTCTTTCGGAAGCAGCTGTACCCGGGCATGGGTACTTACTCCCGGGATTCCTTCAATTCGAGGATCTTTAATATTGAAGGTAAAAAGGGACGGAACCGGATCTATTATGGTATGTCCTAACCCTTTTAATACCTTCCACATTTTAGGGCTGCTCCCTGTGGTCACTAACACCTTTTTTGATTTATAGATCTTATTCGTGGTTTGAACTTCCCAGGCAATATCAGTGTCCGGTGAATTAGTAAGGGGTATCAAATTAACTACCACACAATTCTTAATTAGGTCTATTCCCAGGTCCCTGGTGGCATCTAGAAAACAATCAATGATAGTTTGGGAAGAGTTGGTAACAGGAAACATGCGACCATCTGCTTCAATTTTAAGGGCAATTCCACGTTTTTCAAAAAATTGAACCGTATGTTCGGTATTATAGGTGTAAAATGGCCCCAACAATTCCTTTTCGCCTCTTGGGTATTGCTGAGCAAGAATTTTAGGATTAAATTGGGCATGAGTTACGTTGCACCTGCCACCCCCGGAAACTTTTACTTTTCCGAGTACCTGCTTACCCTGCTCTAAGATCGCAATCTTTAAATTCGGGTTTAACTCGGCAATATGAATAGCCCCATAGAAACCAGCTGCCCCACCTCCGATAACAAGTACATCATACATCAGTGAGCCCGCTCGGGATAGTTTGTGAATATACCATCGACCCCTAATTTCTTCATCCTGTTGATTTCGTCAGGTTCATTAACGGTCCAGGTATAGACCTTAAATCCTTGCTTTTTAATTTCTTGTACGTTTTGAGGAGTCAGGGTCCTAAAGTCGGGGTTAATAGCTACAGCATTGAGTTTTTTTGCAACCGAAATGGCTTCCAGCGGGTCATTTTCGGTTAACACAGCAATGGCTATGTCCGGGTTATAGGATCGCATGCTTTCCAGCTCTTTCCAGTTAAAACTGGAAATTAAAAAATCATCCAGGCTCCAGCCCCTTTCTTTAATATAGTATTGAATAATGAAATTAACCCTGTCTGAAGTATTGGCCCCTTTAAGTTCAATGTTCAGGGGCACCTTATGATCCATAAGTTTTAGCACATCCTGAAGCATGGGTATTTTATGATTCCCATCAAGGGTTAATTTTTTTAAGTCATAGATGTTATAGTCTTCTATTTGACCTCCACTGTTGGAAAGTCTTTCTACCCGTTCGTCATGAAAAACTACGATCTCACCACTTTTTATTTTGAAAACATCTATTTCGATCATGTCTACGCCAAGGTCCATAGCCTTTTGAACAGAAGCCAGGGTATTCTCGGTTTCATGACCCATAGCTCCTCTATGACCAATTACTAACATTTCTCTATTCATATCGGTACAACTTAAATGAGTCACAACTAGTATAAAAAGGATCATTTTTTTCATGGCTCTATTTCATTTATTAAATCTCAAAAATACAACTTGAAATTAAAAAGATCTCATACTTATTTAATAGATCATATTCTTATTTTTTTAATACTTTATTTATTGTATTCATATTTTTAATCATAATTTTTTTTATAAGTGATAATTTTTATTTGATATCTTTGAATATACAACAACCAATTAAATTCAAAACTATGTTTGCAAAACAGAATTTATTAGCTACGGTGGTTGCCACCGTTACCATGTTTGTGCTGGGTTACCTTATTTGGGGCGTAGCAACGGTTGGGTTTTTTGAAGGACATACCATTACTGATGTTATGAAAGATCCGCCCGATTTTCCAATCTTGGTCCTATCCAATTTAATTGCTGCCTTTGCCTTGTCTACTGTATACGGTAAATGGGCCCGTGGGTACCATAGTGCAGGCGGAGGATTTGAGTTTGGTATTTGGATCGGTATATTTATGGGATTAGGAGTTGGCCTGCTCTGGTATTCCACTTCTAACCTTATGGATATGACAGGCCATTTGGTGGAAGCGGTTCTGGAAATAGTCTATTATGGAATTGTGGGAATGGTGATTGCTTTGATGTATAAGGCAACTGCTCCAAAAGCAGAAAAAGCCTGAATTTAAAAAAGGGCGAATTTATACACGCATAAGCAGTACGAATTCGCCCTTTTGTTACTTCAGTTTGAAAATATACGATTGCAGTGGCGCTATATCTATCCTGAAGATCCCTATGCCGCCCTCCACTTTTAGCTCCACTTTTTTAGACGCGTACAGCATGTCTTTCATTTCATTGATTGTGCCATTTTCCAGACCCCACTTTTCGATAATGGCTGGTGGAATTTTCAGATCAAAAGAATACGATTCCTCGGCATCAAAATTAGACAGGATCACTAACCGATCATCGTCCTTCCACCGAACGAACGAAACGACGCGATAATTATAAAATTCCGTTTGTTCCCTGTTGTAAAAATGAATGTCCTCATAGGCTCCCATCAGGGCTTTACTATCCAGTGTAAAATTTAACAGGCGTTTGTAGAAATCTCGTAGTTCCTTTTCTTCTGAAGTTAGTTGACCCCCATCATACTTTTTATCATTAAGCCATCGCTGATGATGAGGAACTCCAATGTAGTCGAAGATAGAGGTCCGGGAAGGGGCTCCAAAACCGGCTTGCTCTGTACCGGGTTCGCCAACTTCCTGCCCAAAATAAATCATAGTAGGGGACGTACTGATGGTGGCCGAAACAACCATGGCGGGTTTCCCCCTGTTAGCATCCCCTGCAAATTCCGGGCTGGCAATACGCTGTTCATCATGGTTTTCCAGAAAATGGAGCATATGGTGTTCTATATCCATGAGTCCTTTTTGAACCCCTGGTATATGGTCTGTCCACCCATGTCCCTGCATAATATGTTTAAGGCTATCATATAGCTCTACCTTATCGTACAAATAATCCATTTTTCCTTTAAAGATATAGTCTCTATAGAGTGCCGGATTATAGACCTCAGCCAGGATCAGGGCCTCACTATTATAGTTCTTTATATTAGAATTTAAATAACTCCAAAATTCTACCGGTACCATTTCGGCCATATCAAAACGGAAGCCATCTACCCCCATCTCTAACCAATACAAGGCAATGTCCATGAATTTCTTCCAGGAATCGGGCACTTGTTTATCCTCCCAAAACTCAAGATGCTCGGTATATGACTTTGCTCCGTAATCGTCCGGCAGGAGATCAAAATCAAGGATACCATCTGGGCGAACCCCATAATTGATTTTTACTGTTTCATACCAGTCGTTCCTATCCGGCTGTGCCAGTCGGGATCCATTACCGGTCCATTTGGCAGGCTCTTCCTTAAAATAATGATCTGCCAATGGGTGCGGATCCCCTCCTAACGGCAAGTACCCATCTCCCCACTCAGGAACCTTAAATACTTCCCCGGGCAGGTAATAGAAATTATTGTCTTTCTTGTACATTACAGAAGTGTCGTCTGTTGCACCAAATGGGAGTTTTCCGGGCGGAGTAGATTTTCCCTCATAATCCCGGGCCACATGGTTGGGAACGATATCAATGATGACCTTTAGCCCGGCTGCATGGGTCCGGTCTAGAAGGGCACGGAACTCCTCTAAGCGTTTTGAAGGGTCTACAGCCAGATCTGGATTTACATTGTAGTAATCTTTTACCGCATAGGGCGAACCGGCCCTTCCCTTTACCACATCCGGATCGTCATTCGAAATACCGTATTCGGTATAATCCGTTACCAGGGCATGATGTGGCACTCCTGTATACCAAACATGGGTAACTCCTAAATCCTTTATTTCCTGAAGTGCTTTATCAGTAAAGTCATTAAATTTTCCTACTCCATTTTCCTGAAGCGTGCCCCAGGGTTTGTTGGTGGTATTGGTATTACCAAATAGCCTGGTAAACACCTGGTAGATCACTTTTTTGCGATTTTCATTCATGTTATTTGAATCCTTCAAGTTCGTATTTATCTCCTGGTTATCCCTACAGGAAGCTATGAACACAACGGCAATAATGGCTAATAAAAAAGTTCGGATCATTGACAGTTCATTAATTCGTCAGAAGTTGTACCCCTTTACGCTCTAATACCAGTTCAGCCCCAATTTCCAACTCAGTTCCGGAAATGACCTCTTTAAACCGGCGACCTAAGATATCCATTTCCTGAAAACGGTTCATATCCAGGGTTATATTTTGGTCGTTCTTATTTAAAATCAGCATTACCGTTTTATCCTCATTATATCTGAACAAAACATAAACCCCATTTTGCGGGCTAAAATGTTTGGTGGCCCCATGATGTATTACTGCTTCTTCCTTTCTGAATCTCAGGAGTTTCCTCAGAAATTGCTGCATCTCTTTCTCAGCAGCGCCAAGGCCTTCTCCAGTAAACGCATTCACGGCATCGCCTTTCCATCCACCGGGAAAATCGGATCGTATCAAACCATGATCTCCCGGGTTCTCACTATTATCCATCAAAATTTCGGTGCCATAGTAGATCTGTGGGATACGCGGCGCCGTTAAAATAAAAGCCAGCGCCATTTTCGTTAAGGTTACATCATTTTTTAATTGGGTGAACAGTCGATCCATATCATGGTTGTCACCAAAAAGCATCATATCATGAGGGGAAGCATAGTGAAAATCGTTTGCCAGGCCCTCATATAATTTAACAAGACCGGTATCCCATGACTCCTCCTCAATCATTGCATTTATCAGCATTTGATGTAAAGGAAAATCCATGGTGCATTTCAGATACGAAGTATAACCGTCCTTATTGTCAGCGCCCATTTGCCAATACCCTACCACCAGCGGATTATAACTCCATTCCTCCCCCACTATGGAGAATTGTGGATATTCCGTCATAATACGTTTTGCCCATTGGGCCATAAACGATTTGTCCGGATATGGATATGTATCCTGCCGAATTCCACCAAGTTCCAGGGTCTCGATCCACCATAGGCTATTTTGGATGAGGTAGGCTGCAAGAAACGGATTCTCCTGGTTCAGATCTGGCATGGAAGGCACAAACCAACCACTATCCATAAGCTCTTTATCGGCCTTGGATGCATAGCTGTCCTGGTTAACCGTTCGCCGGTGACTTGTTACCGTTATCTCCTTTCCTTGTTCAAAAGGTTCCTGATAATTGATCCAATCTTTAAAAGGAAGATCGCCCATCCACCAATGGGCTATTCCACAGTGATTGTTAATCTGATCCATGATCAGTTTTATGCCCCTTTTTTGGGCTTCCAATGATAATTCTTTGTATTCATCTAGGGTTCCAAAGCGTGGATCTACTTTATAGAAATCAGTGATGGCATAGCCGTGGTAAGATGTTTTTAGCATATCATTGATCAATAAGGGACTGGGCCAAAGAGCTGTAAACCCCATGTCTTCTATATAATCAAGATGATCTATCATTCCACGAATATCGCCACCATGGCGGGCATGATTATCTTTCTTGTCTATTTTTTTCTCTTTTAAAGAAAGGTCTATATCATTTTCAGTATCCCCGCTTGCGAAACGGTCGGGAGTTATCAAATAAATGACATCCTTACTGGAAAATCCTAGATATTCCTCCCTGTTTTTTGGCCGCTTTTTCAGCTCATAGGGTACCGACCGTTGTTGGCCATCAGGGCTCTTTAAATTAATGGTGATTAGACCAGGAGGTGTATCTTTTGGGATTTCGAGGTCCAAAAAAAGGTAATTGGGGCTATCCCCTCTGTGGGTCCCCGATAGGAGTGCCTTTTCATGTACAATCGTGGCGGTCCAATTTCCAATAGATGCACCATATAACAGTAGCTGCAGCTGTGTTTCTTCAAAACCTACCCACCAATGAGGCGGCTCCACTCGTTCTAGCTGTGCAAAAGACAAGGTGGTTCCCATACTTATGACTAGTGTACAAATAACTAACTTGGAATACGTAAAAAAAGGCAAACGACGTGTCCCCTTTTCTTTTATCCCTTTCATTCTACCTCACTTTGTTTTGATTTGGGTTGAAGTACCACGCGTTCTCCATTTAAGCGAATCGACATTTCCTGATCCCCTTCCAGCTCAAAATTGCTACCCTCTTTATTGACATTTATTTTGAGGATGCGGTTCCTGAAATTAATTTTGAAGGAATACGATTCCCATTCTTCAGGGATGCGTGGGATAAAGGACAATTTATCATTACGGATCCGCATACCACCAAATCCTTCAACAATGCTCATCCAGGTACCAGCCATGGATGTAATATGGAGGCCTTCTTCCACTTCTTTGTTATAATCATCCAGGTCTAACCTTGAGGTTCGTAAATAAAATTGATAGGCCTGATCCATACGTCCCAATTTGGCTGCCTGTATGCTGTGAACACAGGGAGAAAGTGAGGATTCATGTACGGTAAAAGGTTCATAAAAATCAAAGTGCTTTTCAAGATCCTCAATAGAGAAATGATCTTCAAAGAAATAGAATCCTTGCAATACGTCGGCTTGTTTAATATAAGGCGAGCGTAGGATCCGGTCCCAACTCCACTTCTGATTGATAGGACGTTGCGATTTATCCAGATTGGCCACGGTGACCAAATCCTTATCAAGGAAACCATCTTGTTGTAAGTAGATCCCATACTCTTCTGAAAACGGCAGGTACATTGCATTGGCAACCTGCTCCCATTCTTCAGTTTCAGTCTGTTTTAACTTGGTATATCCTACGATTCGGTCATAATCATCCTTATAACCAGATTTTACTTTTTGCAGTTGATCCAAGGTGTATTGAATACACCAACGGGCAATATAATTGGTATACCAGTTATTGTTTACATTGTTTTCATATTCATTGGGACCTGTTACCCCAAGAATAACATATTTTTTCTTTTGTTTTGAAAAAGTAGCTCTCTGGTGCCAAAATCGTGCGATCCCAATTAAGACTTCCAGCCCCATTTCGGGGATATAGGTATAATCGCCTGTAAACCTATAGTAGTTATAAATGGCAAATGCGATAGCCCCGTTTCGATGAATTTCCTCAAAGGTAATTTCCCATTCGTTATGGCATTCTTCCCCATTCATAGTAACCATGGGGTATAGTGCTGCTCCGTTGGAAAAGCCTAGTTTCTTTCCATTTTCGATAGCCTTTTCCAGATGATTGTACCGGTATTTCAACAGATTCCTGGCAACGTGATGGTTTTTGGTTGCCATGTAAAAAGGGATGCAGTAAGCTTCCGTATCCCAATAAGTACTTCCTCCGTATTTCTCACCGGTAAATCCTTTTGGCCCAATATTTAGTCTGGAATCTTTTCCCAGATAGGTTTGGTTCAGATGAAAGATATTAAAGCGTATCCCCTGTTGTGCTTTAATATCACCTTCAATGGTGATATCACTCATTTCCCAAATAGATGCCCAGGCCTTGCTTTGTTTTTCGAGCAGGTCTTCAAATCCAAGTGAAGTTCCCTTTTTCAAAACGTTCTTTGCTGCTGAGACAAGTTCAGAGGATTTATGATTGCGCGAAACCGTGTACCCACCAAACTTATAAAAAGTTGCCTTTTCTCCTTTTGCTACCTTTTGAACATAGGTGTGGCCTACCCATAATTCCTTCTCAACCGCCTTTTTCTCCGGAGCAACTTCTTTTCCCTTGTAGGATAGCTGGCACTCCATGAAGGTGCAGGTCTTAAAGTTCGTTTTCATGGTATGGGCCTCTATGAATGCCTGATTCCCTTCTAAAGATACGCGTGTAGTATTCCAGAATTTATCGTCCCAGTTTGTATCTTCATTAGTGATACCGCTATCTAGATATGGTAAAAAACTCACAGTTACATCGTCATTTGCCGGTGTAATTTCATATCTGATAGCTCCAGCTTCGTCCAATTCTAAACTCAAAAAGCGGATCACATTCACCTCTATGACCTTATTATTTGGCAGGGTAGCAACGAAGCTTCGTTGGTACCAACCTTCTTTCATATTGAGCTCTCTTCTGAACTTTTCAACTTTAGTACAGGTGTTGAGGTCTAAAGGTTCTTTATCTATAAGCACATTGATCCCGATCCAGCTTGGTGCATTGATCACCTTGGCAAAGTATTCAGGGTATCCATTCTTCCACCAGCCAACACGTGTTTTGTCCGGGTAATAAACCCCTGCAATATAGCTTCCTTGAAAGGTAGGACCTGTGTACTGCTCTTCGAAATTAGCGCGTTGGCCCATGGCACCATTGCCAAGACTGAACAGACTCTCTGAAGACTTTACATTTTCTTTGTCGAATCCCTCTTCAATGATTGACCAAGCATCCGGTTTAATATAGTTCTGGTTCATAAGTTATAGTTGTGCTAGTTGTTTAATGAAATTAATATCTATTTCGGTAAAATCCTTAAAAACGTATTTTGCTTCCGTAAGTACGGCCCTGTCTCCAATCCCAACACTTATCATCTCTGCGCTATTGGCTGCTTCAATACCTGCAAGGGCATCTTCAAATACTATACAATCTTCCGGGGCCACTTTTAGTTCCGCAGCAGCGATCAGGAAAACCTCCGGGTCTGGTTTGGCCTTGGTAACATGCGTACCGTCTACAATGGTGTTAAAATAAGGAATTAGTCCCACTTTTTTTAAAATTGGCTTTGCATTTTTACTTGCAGACCCCAATGCCATGGGTACATGGTGCTGTTTTAAATAGTTCAGTACTTTAGGCACATCGGGCAATATTTCAGAAGCATTCATTTTTTCGATATACTCCAAATAATCGTTATTTTTTTCTACAAGCCACGTATTAAATTGTTCCTGGGAAACCTCTAGTCCTCCCATTTCCAGCAATATTTCCAAACATCGCTTGCGGCTTACCCCTTTAAACTGTTCGTTTTGCTCCTCTGTAAAAGGGATGCCCAATTCATCCGCCAAATTTTTCCATGCCAAATAATGGTATTTTGCAGTATCCACAATAACTCCGTCCAAATCGAAAATAAAACCTTTTTTACCCATTCCTTATGTGCTCTTTATTACTATTACTCCGGGATTACAGATCTAGCAAAAAGTAATCCTGTTGGCCGTGTATGATCTCTAAATACTACATAACCATAATTACTACCCATTATATTAAAGTATCTCCAAAAATTTTCGGCAATATACAAAGTTGGTGAAAGTATAATGTATCTGCAGGGTTTTTGAAGGAATCAATATCAATAGCTATTTCTTATTTGTGAGCTTTGATATGTATGCCCAGATTGAAGTTATATAATAAGGTATACCTGTAATTCATTTTAATGACTCCTTCATCCCGGATTAATTATTGCTCAAGAAAACTTTGGGGTAGAATCTCTTTCAACCATTGTGGCCGAAATGATCTTGGTTTCAAAAACTTCTTCTACTTCCTGATCATCATCACGTTCAATCTTTTCAATGAGCATTTGTGCTGCAATTTTTCCCATTTCCTCTCCATGCTGGTCTACCGAAGTTAAGGTGGGATTGGCGTATTTAGATAAAATGCCATCCGTAAATCCTATAAAAGCAATATCTTCCGGAATACGGTATCCTTTTTTCTGTGCAATACGCATGCACTTTATTGCAAAGATCTCATTTACACAGAGTACGGCATCAGGTTTGGCAAAATCAAAAAATTTTTCGCTCATTATTTCATCCTGCATTTGGTATGGCAGTTTAAGAATTAAGCCATGGTCTATAGCGATTCCGTTTTCCTTTAATGCCATATAGTATCCTTCTGCTCTTTTAGCACTCACATTCAGAAAATCTTCGGTGGTGACCAAAGCAATTCGTTTTCTTCCAGCCTCTATTAGTTTTTTTACCGCCAAAAAAGCCGCCTCCATGTCATTTATAATTACTTTATCGCACTGGATCTCATCAGTAACCCTGTCAAAAAGCACGAGCGGTATGCCCTGTTCGGTAATCTCTTTCAAATGATTGAAGTCGTTCTTCTGCTGCGTTTCCCCAGACAAGGCCATAATAAAACCATCGATACTACCATTAGCAAGCATCTCCATATTGATGACCTCTTTGTCAAACGCTTCATCAGAAACACAGACAATAACATTATATCCCTGGGCATTGGCATACTTTTCAATCCCACGGAAAACAGTAGTAAAAAAATGATGAACGATATCAGGGATAATCACCCCTATATTTTTTGTCCTTTTATTCTTAAGACTAATGGCAATATTGTTAGGCTTGTAATTATACAGCTTGGCGAAGGCTTGTACCTTTTCCTTGGTATCCCTCCCAATCTCCTCACTATTTTTCAATGCCTTTGAAACTGTAGAAATGGAGACGTCTAATTCTCTTGCTATATGCTTAAGTGTAATTTTTGGTTTCAAAAAAAGATGTATTGCATTTCCCTTTGGAGGAATAAAGGTACATAAAGATATGTTAAGAAATGGGCAATTTTAACACTGCCGTATCCTTTAATAATATCGGAATTTTACATATTTTGGGGCATGGGAACTAAAAATTATTATATTTGCTTGGATTTCAATAATATATTTACCCCAGATTTACAGAATATTTGATTCATGGATGCTTAATTTATGAAATTCGTATATTGTGGAAAGTTATTAACACGAAACCGTTTTCGTAGACCGTAATGTCGGTAGTTTGAAGAATTTAACAATTATTTTATATATGTTTAACGCTTGAATTAAAATTAACTAAACTTAAAATTCACTATTTATGAAAATTTCACTACTAAAAAGTCTTATGCTAGTCGGAGCGCTCTTAAGCTTTGGATTGGTTGAGGCACAAGATGTGTCAGGTACTGTATCTGATGCTAATGGTCCACTACCCGGGGCCAGTGTTGTAGTACAAGGTACTACAAACGGTACTCAGACAGACTTTGATGGTAACTATACGTTAAGTAATGTTGGCTCCGATGCCGTCCTTGTCGTAAGTTACATTGGTTTTAAAACGCAAGAAATTGCAGTTAATGGCCGATCTACCATCAACATTCTTATGGAAGAAGATGCTCAGGCATTGGACGAAGTTGTTATCATTGGGTATGGTACAACAACAGTCAAGGATGCTACTGGGTCTGTTACCTCAGTTAGTTCTGACGATTTTAACGGTGGTGTAATTTCATCACCTGAACAATTGATACAGGGTAAAACTGCCGGTGTGAATATTTCACAATCCAGTGGTGAACCAGGTGCAGGTATTTCAATTAATATTAGGGGTTCCAACTCTGTTCGAGCCAATAACAATCCATTATTTGTAATTGACGGTGTCCCTTTATCAGGAGGAAATACTTCACCGGCTGGTGATTCAGGTAACGGTGCTACTCCAGTAAGAAACCCGCTGAATTTCCTTAATCCTTCAGATATTGAAAGTATAAGTATTTTAAAAGATGCTTCTGCTACAGCAATTTACGGTTCTCGAGGGGCCAACGGAGTTGTTATTATAACTACCAAAACAGGTGTAAAAGGTGTAGGAAAAGGCAAACTTGATTTTGATTCTTCTTTAAGTTATTCGACTCCTGCAAATGACTATCCTTTGCTTAATCGCAGTCAGTTTTTAGAAGCAGTTACGCAATTTGGTGGCGATGCTGCTGCTGTTGATTATGGAGGCAATACCAACTGGCAAGATTTTATAACCAGGTCAACTGCATCTACCAACCAAAATGTAGCCTATGCTTACAATTATGGTGACGGTAATGTACGTGGTACTTATGGTTACAGCAATCAGATTGGTGTTGTTGAAAATAGAGTCCTCGAAAGTATATCGGGTAGGTTTAATTTAT
>CALZFZ010000048.1 GCA_945786965.1 uncultured Muriicola sp.
CCAAAAATTCAGGATCAGTCACAATAATTCTTAGGTTCAAAAACGTACTAACTATATAACCAATTTTAACATAAAACACCCATTTTCAGAGGTCACCTCCCAATTATTACAATACTTTAACAACCATTTTTCAACCCCCAAAAAACACCCACATTTTCAAAATTAATTTTACCTAAAAAAAATACTACTATTCACTATAAGCTGGTGGCGCTGAGGGAATTAGTGGTGGTAGTGAAGGAACGTAATTGTTGTAAATATTAATAATTAGTTTTTTGGAACATTTACGTTTTTTACAAAATCTTGAAAAAGTTTATCAAAATGTTCTTTCATTTGTTTTTCATTTACTGTTGATTTCGACTCTATTTTTAAGTCATTAATTTCATGCTTTCTAAGAATGTCTAAATAATTTTCATATTCTTCCAAAGTAATTACATTATCATCTCTAGATTTTTCAAAAAAGATATACAGTTTATTTAAGATTTCTTTATTTTTATCAATTTTACTTCTAAAATTTTTCATTCTTTTTCCTATTAATTTTAGTCGTATTGTTGGTAGAATTACACCACTTCCAGCTGAAATAGCAGCAACTCCAATTACAACTCCAATTGGAATTGATAGCCCTAAAGTTGGTACAGCAAGTATTGCAGATAAACCTGCCATAGCAGCTGTAAATAAAACACCAGAAGTGACAAATGTACTATTTACACTTTTCCATCGTTTTAGAATTTTTATGTAATGTTTAATTTTATCTTCAATTTCCTTTTGTTTAGATCTCATAAGGCTTTTTCTATCCATGTTTTTTGATTCATTAATTTTTTGATTTATTTCCTCTTCAGTAAACTTTTTTTGTTCATTTATATTTGGATAGATTTCATTATTCATTTTTTTTAAATTAAATAATAATAAAAAAAATGTATTATAAAAAACAATTTTCAACAAAAGATGTTCTTTTACATGGTGGAAAGTTAGATATTCAAAAATTTTCAACTAATTTACCCGGTTTACCTTGGGCTAAATATTCAGGGGAAAAACATTTATTTGGTCATAATTTCACAGGTCCTGGAACAAATTTAGACAAAAGATTAAATGATGATGACGAACCAGTCTCTAATTCAAAACCAATAAACAGAATAGACGAAGCTGCTCTAAAACATGATATTTTTTATCGTGATCATTCAGATATAAAAGAAAGACATCAAGCAGATTTAGAAATGATTGAAGAGTTAAACAATATTAAAAATCCAACATTTAGGGAAAAAGTAGAACGAGTTATTGTAATTAAAATGTTAAAAGCTAAAATGAAATTAGGTATGGGTATAGCTGATGAACTGCATAAAGAGTTTAGAAAGCCAAATCACTTATTAAAAGTGAAAGTATTTAATAAAGATGACATCTGGTCAGCTGATTTAGTTGAAATGCCCCCACAAATTGGCAAACAACATCGAAAATACAAGTACATACTTACTGTAATTGATTTATACACAAGATATGCTTGGGCTATTCCACTACCAAATAAACAGGGAATAACAGTTAAGGAAGCTTTTCAACAAATAATAAAAGAAACAAAAAGAAAGCCAAACAAATTATGGGTTGATCAAGGTAAGGAATTTTACAACAAAGATGTGAAAACACTAGATTTTGACCTTTATTCTACACACAATGATGGCAAAGCAGTAGTCATTGAAAGATTCAACAGAACATTGAAACAAATGATGTATAAAAAGTTTACAGAACAAGGTAATCAAAAATGGTTAACACTATTACCAGAATTAATGCAGAAATACAACAACAAAATACACCGATCCATAAATACAACACCAGCTAAAGCAAGTAGCAATCCAGATTCAATTAAGATAGAAATCAATAAAGATAACTATACAAATGAAATGAATTCAAAGCTTGTTAAAAATAAACCTAAATTTAAAGTCCATGACAGGGTTCGAATCTTTAAATACAAATCTATGTTTGCTAAAGGTTATACAGCCAAGTGGACTAATGAAATATTTGTCATAGATGAAGTTTTACCTACTGTACCTTACACATATAAATTAAAGGATTTAGAAGATGAGGAAATCATAGGCAGCTTTTATGAAAACGAATTAGAAAAAACAGATTTTTAATTTTTTTTAAAAATGACTATAAACGAATTCTTAAAAAAATATGGTAAACATTCAACAACAAATTTTCAGCTAATAAAATATGCAAAAGAACTAAAGATTCCAAATTTTCACGTCTGTATGAAAGATGAACTAAATTTTGAAACTAAATTTCCAGTAAACCTAATTGTAAATATACAATCATCAGAATACAAAGGAATACATTGGGGTTGTTTATACATACATCATATAGATGACAAATTAAATGCATTCTTTTTTGATAGTTATGGTCTTCCACCTCAAAATGAAGTAATACAATTTTTAAAACAGAACAATATTAACCCTAAAAACACAATAAGAAATACAACAACAATTCAAAAATTAGGTGAAACTTATTGCGGTCAACTGTGCTTATATGTATTAAAAGAATTAAACAAAGGTAAAGATTTTAAGCTAGTTGTAGAAGAACTCGAAACATATTTTTAATTTTTTTTTAATTTGTTTCTAAAAAATGCCTAATCCAAGCAGACAAACCATAGAAAATAAGCTTAAACGAATCTGTGAAGAAGGAACACCAAAACCCATAACTATAAATGGGACTAAAAAATATATTAATAATGAAATGATTGAACGTTTGAAAAGAGAAAAAGAAAAAGAAGGTGGCTTTCTTCCTGCTTTAATTGCTGCAATACCTGCTATAGCAGCTGCATTAACTGGTGTAGGAGCAGTTGCAGGTGGAGCAAGCGCAATAGCTAATGCAGTTAGCGGTGATAAAAGAAAAGAACAAGAAATAGCAGAACAAAAGCGACATAATAAAAAAATGGAAGGTAAAGGATTTATAGACCATATAAAAAATTTTGTCCAAACATTAGGATTAGAACAGGAAGGAAAGAAAGCTGTAAAAAATGTTTTAAGAAAACTAGCAGAACACATAGAAATTACTAAAGATGGCAATGGTTTACATCTCGGGCCATATCCAAAACAACAATAAATTTCAACCTTTTTACAATAATATTGCTATAATTTAATGACACAATTGCTGTTGTTGTTATTTATTTAATTTTTTTTTATTTTTTGTCCTCATTATAAAAGACAATGTTAAAATTTTTATTGATGGAAAAAAATCAACCTCAATGGAGAATAGTAGATGAAATTATACAAACTACATATGATTTTACTGAATATAATGGTAGTACTGTGGAAAAATTTATTGAAAGTTTTAAGTTTTTCATGGATTATATAGAGGAACGAAGTACAAAACTTGCTAGAGATACTCGTACACTACATTTTAATTTATCATTTACTTTTAACAATCAATTATTTTTCTTTCCAAAACAAACATATAGACAACATCGTTTACTAGATGAATTTCATTTTAAATATACAGTCGTAGAAGATTATTATTTCAGCTCATATCCTGTAGATAATATAAAATGTGTTTCTTTTTGTGAAGAACTAGATTAAATTTTTTTTTTAAATAAAAATATGAAAACTTTCAAAAACGATTTAACTGTTGAATATGAAATTACAGATTTTGATGGAACTTCTCCAACAAATTTTTTAAATTCAATTAAAAATAATATAAGTGAAAAAATAAAAAAACATTTAAAAATATCACATCTAAAGTATCAGATTCAAATTGGAGTAAAATTTATGCACCCTTCTAAAGAAATTATAGATTTATATCAACAACACACAAATCCAGAAGTAATTCAAACTGATAACAATATAAAGTTTGATGATTTTATCACACCATGGATAGATAATATGGAAGGAAGAGGAAGTGGACTAACTTTTCAAAGTGTAAGTGAATGTAAATTAAAAATATTTAAAATAGCAAACTTTGGTGGAAGTAGTTACTTACCATCTCCATTTCGAAGCACCAATATGATTAATGTTCAAAATAAAGATGATAAATGTTTTTTATGGACAATTTTATCTTATCTGATGTTTAAAAAGAATCCTAAATTAGTCCACAAAGAACGTGTAACTCATTACAAACCATATGAAAGCAACACACTAAATATGGAAGGTATAGAATATCCTGTGTCCATAAAAAGTATTGATAAATTTGAAAGACAAAACAATTTTGCAATAAATGTATTTGGTATAAGTACTAATGCCAGTTTAAAATGTGAAACAGAAAAGTTACTGAACAATAAAGGACAAGTAATTCCAATTCGAATTTCCAAGTATAGAAATCAAAGAGAAGAAGTAAATCTACTCTTATTAACAGATGGAGAACAGCAACATTATTGTTTAATTACAAATCTCACAAGTTTTCTAAATGGTATATATAATAAATACCATGGTTTCTATTGTATAAATTGTTTATGTCCTTTCACAAGCAAAGGAGCAGTTCATAATCATGAAGAGTTGTGTCTTGGAAATAAATGTGCAAAAACAATTATGCCTAACATTTCAAACAATACATTACAATTTCAAAATTATGTTTACAAATCACGTTTACCATTTGTTATTTATGCTGATTTCGAAACTATTAATATTGATGGCAAACAAATACCATATTCATATGGAATGTATATAAAGTCTGATTTTCAACATCTTGTCCAAGATAATTATATTACATACAGTGGTTCAGATGTTATTAATCATTTTCTAAGCACTATACTGAATTATAACAACCATATAGGTGCAATATTTAAACAATCCTCAGACAATCCAATACCTTATAACTTAACAGAACAACAGAAAATTGAACACCAAAATGCAAATTGTTGTCATTTTTGTAAAAAGGGTTTTGTTAAAGTTTGCCCTGGACAATATTGTAATTGTAATAAAGTTATAGATCATTGTCATTACTCTGGTGTTTATAGAGGTGCTGCACATACTTGTTGTAATTTAAAAGAAGGAAAGAAAACAAAATTTATTCCAGTTTACTTTCACAATCTTTCAGGATATGATGCACATCTTTTTGTTAAGGAATTAGCATTGTTACAAACAAAAGAAAATTGCAAGCTAACAATATTAGCAAAAACAGATGAAGATTACATTTCATTTTCATTTAGTCATTTACGATTTTTAGATTCTTACAGATTCTTTCTGAAATCATTAGATGGTGTGGCTAAAAGTATGTCTGATGATGATTTAATAATAACTAGACAATACTTTCAAGATAATAATTTAAATAATGATAATAATTTAAATAACGATAATAATTTAAATAATAATAATAATCATTTTAAATTAATGAGGAAGAAAGGTGTCTATCCTTATGATTGGGTGGATTCTTTTGAGAAATATAATGAAACACAATTGCCACCAAAAGAATCATTTTATTCCATTTTAAAAGATGAAGGTATAACAGATGAAGAGTATGAAAGAGCACAACTTGTTTGGAAAACTTTCAATTGTCAAACATTTCTAGACTATCACAATTTATATCTTGCAACAGATGTTTTCTTATTAGCAGATTGTTTTGAAAAGTTCAGAGAGTTCTTTCTGAAACATCATAACATTGATCCCTGTCATTGTTACTCAACTCCAGGATTAACTTGGCAATGTGGATTAAAATATACAGATGTCAAATTAGAACTACTTACTGACTATAATATGTTATTAATGTTTGAAGAAGGAGTTAGAGGTGGTTTTTCTGGAGTACTTGGAAATAGATTAGTAGAAGCAAATAATAAATATTTAGAAAGTTATAATCAATCTATACAATCTAATTATCTTCTTTACCTTGATGCAAATAACTTATATGGTTGGGCAATGAGTCAACCTTTACCAACAGGTGGGTTCACATGGGAAGATCCAAATACATTTCAATATAATCGACCATTTATCATTGAATGTGATTTAGATTATTCAGATACTAATTTAAAATTTCAAACTAGAAACTTTCCCTTAGCACCAATAAAACGAACAATAAAAATGGATGAGTTGTCAGATTATCAAAAAGGTTTACTAAAAATAAATAATAGTAAGCTTGGAACTGTTCCTAAATTAATATTAGATGTTAATAATAAAACTAAGTATGTCATACATCATCAGTTGTTAAAGTATTACATGTCATTAGGATTAAAAGTAACAAAAGTTCACAGAATTATTTCATTCAATGAAGAACCTTGGTTAAAAAAGTATATTGATTTTAACACGAATCAAAGAACTGTGGCAAAATCAGACTTTGAAAAAGATCTTTGGAAACTTATGAACAATTCCTTTTATGGTAAGACTGTTGAAAATATTCGCAACAGAAGAAATGTAGAACTTGTTAACAATGATAAAAGAGCTTTAAGAATACAAACAAATCCTTTGTTCAAAGGTAATACTATATTGAGTAATGACTTAGCAATATATACTACAAACATAAAGCAAATAAATTTTGTTAAACCAATTTATACTGGTATGTGTGTTTTAGATCTTAGTAAGTTATTAATGTATAAATATTATTATGAAGTTATAAATAAAACTTGGAAAAATAATGAAGTTTTATACTTTGATACTGACAGTTTCTTTCTTAATATTTACACTGATGATGTGTACAAAGATCTAGAACAAATCAAAGATACATTAGATACTTCAGATTATCCTGTTGATCATTTTTTACATGATAAAAAAAATAAGAAAGTTATTGGAAAATTTAAGGATGAACTAAATGGAAAAATTATTACTCGAGGTTGTTTCCTAAAAGCAAAACAATATACTTTTCAGTCAAAAGATACTTATCAAACTGAGGATAAAACTGTAAAAAAATTAAAAGGACTAACTAGGCCTATTGTTAAAAACTATGTCAGTTATGATGATTACGCAAATTGTATTTATAAGTGTGAAACTTCAGACAGAAATATAACAACTTTAAACAGCAAGAAACATGATATTTATCTACAGACTACAAAGAAAAAAGCTTTTGATCCATTTGATGATAAAAGATATATCCTAAATGATGCTATAACAACACAACCACATGGTTTTGAAGCTTTATATTTTTGTTAACTCCTAGAGTGATACTTTACTTAAAAGAATTTATTATTTTGTAGTAATTTCTTTGATCTATCTTTTTTTTTCCTAGTAGATATTTTGCAGTTTCTTTTGCATCTTTATATA
>CALZFZ010000049.1 GCA_945786965.1 uncultured Muriicola sp.
AACAGCAGATCAGGGCCCGACTTGAAGAACAGTTGGAAAACTTGATTCGAACTGAAGATCGAGAATTGGCGAAAAAACTGGTAAGGCAGATGGAAGATTTTGAAAATGACCTTATACAAAACGGGATCACGAAACGCACCATGGATAAGGCAAACCGCATACAGCAACAATTGTTAAAATTGGAAAATGCGACATTGCAACAGGGGAAAAAAGAAGAACGCGAAAGCAATACCAATACCATAGATTATTCAAATCCCATCATGTCAAGGCCGGCGGAGGAGGACATTAAGGGAAAGGATGTAGAAATATTATACAGACAAGCATTACCTTTGCAAAAAATTTACAGGGAAAAGGTACAGAAGTATTTTAAAAAAGATGATCGAATACCATTATGAAACTGATTTTAGTTTAAGCACGGAGCATAAATATACCGAATGGTTGAAAAATGTTATTCAAGGTGAGGACAAAGAGTTGGATACACTCTCGTATATTTTTTACAATGACGAGCAGCTAAGGGCTATTAATAAGGAGTATCTGCATCATAATGAGTATACGGATATCATCACATTTAACTACAATAGTTCCGATAGTATTGCAGGGGATATTTTTATCTCAGTAGAGAGGGTAAAGGAAAATGCGGTAAAATACAATACTTCATTTGAGGAGGAAATAAGGCGTGTAATGGTTCATGGTGTATTGCATTTAATGGGCTATGATGACAAAGCGAAGGGGGATAGCGACATAATGCGCAGGAAAGAAGAAGAAAAAATTAATATGTTCCACGTGGAACAATGACAAAAGGAATGTTTGAAAAGGAATATGATGTAGTAGTGGTTGGCGGCGGCCATGCAGGAGCAGAGGCGGCAGCGGCGGCGGCTAATTTGGGGTCACGTACCTTATTGGTGACCATGAATTTGCAAACAATTGGGCAAATGTCCTGTAATCCTGCTATGGGGGGAATTGCAAAAGGACAGATTGTTCGGGAGATTGATGCGTTGGGCGGATATAGTGGAATTGTTTCAGATTTATCGGCCATACAATTTAAAATGCTGAATAAAAGTAAGGGACCGGCTATGTGGAGTCCTCGTACACAGAATGATCGGATGCGTTTTGCTGAAGAATGGCGATTGGCTTTAGAGCGCACTCCAAATGTAGACTTCTATCAGGATATGGTAAAGGAAGTCCTGATTGAAAAAAATAAAGTGGTAGGTGTTCGAACTTCACTTGGGATCGACATATAGGCAAAATCTGTTGTTTTAACGAACGGGACTTTTCTGAATGGATTAATTCATATAGGAGAGAAGCAATTAGGAGGCGGCAGGGCAGGCGAAAAGGCTTCAACGGGAATTACAGAACAGTTAGCTTCTTTTGGGTTCGACTCAGGACGGATGAAAACAGGTACACCGCCCAGGGTAGATGGAAGATCCCTTGATTACAGCAAAATGATAGTGCAACCGGGAGATTTGGTGCCTGAAAAGTTTTCGTATACCGATACCCCGGTTCTTAAAAATCAAAGGGAATGTCATATGACGCATACCAGTGCCTTGGTACATGATCTATTGCGCGAGGGTTTTGACAGATCACCGATGTTCAATGGGCGAATCAAAAGTATTGGCCCGCGGTATTGTCCATCGATAGAAGATAAGATCAATCGGTTTGCCGACAAAGAGAGCCATCAGATCTTTGTAGAACCTGAAGGATGGGATACCGTGGAAGTATATGTCAATGGATTTAGCACTTCATTACCAGAGGACGTTCAATACAAAGCCTTGAAATCAGTGGTTGGATTTGAGAATGTTAAGTTCTTCAGGCCGGGATATGCCATAGAATACGATTATTTTCCTCCTACCCAATTGCGACATACCCTGGAAACCAAGGTTATTGAAAATTTATATTTCGCAGGTCAAATCAATGGAACCACAGGCTACGAAGAAGCGGCATCTCAGGGTTTAATGGCTGGTATAAATGCGCATTTGAAGATTAACCAACTTCCCCCATTTACCTTGCAAAGAGATGAAGCCTATATTGGCGTTTTAATAGACGACCTCATCACAAAAGGCACGGAAGAGCCCTACAGGATGTTTACATCAAGGGCAGAATACCGTACACTTTTAAGACAGGATAACGCGGATATACGGTTAACCCCAAAATCCTTCGCCATTGGTCTGGCTAAAGAAGATCGCATGCGAAAAATGGAGGAAAAGGAACGCAAATCAGACGCATTTATCAACTTCTTTAAGAGTACGAGTTTTAGTCCTGAGGACATAAATCCGATTTTGGATAGTGTTTCTTCGGCTCCTGTAAAACAGGCCGATAAAATGTATAAAGTTTTTTCACGACCAAAAGTAACCATGGAACATATGCTGCAGCTCGATGAGGTTTCTGCTTTTGTTAAAGCCAACCAGCTGAGCAGGGAAGTGATGGAACAGACCGAAATTCAGGTAAAATATTCTGGTTATATCGAGAAGGAAAGGAACAATGCAGATAAATTACAGCGCCTCGAAAATATTAAGATCCCTGAAGGGTTTGATTATTCCAAATTAAAATCGTTATCGTTTGAGGCGCGTGAAAAACTGCAGTCGATCAAACCAGTGACGATTTCTCAAGCTTCTCGTATTAGCGGAGTTTCTCCAAGTGATATAAGCGTTTTGCTCGTATTTATGGGAAGATAACATTATACGTTCCACGTGGAACATAAGCGCTTTTAAGAAATAACAATCTTGATCTAAGAATGGCTCAACGGGCACTAAAAGAACATCGAAGAGATCTTTAAATGCAGGGAGTGATTTAAATTGCACATGGAATTATATTTAAAAACGAAAGACTACGCACATACGAAAGAGGAGTTTCAATTGCATTACGATAACGAACGAGACATGCTCATTACGCATCCTCAACCTTCCAATATTGAAGCCTATTATCAAAGCGATGCTTATATCTCCCATACCGATGCGAATAAAAGCTTGGCAGACAAACTTTATCAGTATGTAAAGAAATATTCCCTTAAAAAAAAGGGCCTCCAAGTAGAAGCTTTTGCGCAGGCGGGAAAAAGGGTACTGGATATAGGGGCAGGTACGGGCGATTTTCTAAAACACATGCAATTAAAAGGCTGGCAGGTTCATGGGGTAGAACCAAACCATCTGGCGAGAAAAGCTGCATCAATAAAAGGGCTTCATTTAGAATCGAACTTAGATAAATTAGCAGAGAAGAAGTTTAATAGTATCACCCTTTGGCATGTGTTGGAACACCTTCCGGACCTGGAACAACAGATCCGTAAATTGGAAACGCTCCTGGAAAATGAAGGCACTTTATTTGTTGCAGTTCCAAATTACAAATCCTTTGATGCCACTTATTATGGAAAATTCTGGGCCGGGTTTGACGTTCCGAGACATCTCTGGCATTTTTCCAGAGCATCCATCCAAAAAGTATTTGCGAAGAGCGGAATGAAAATAGTAGATATCCAACCAATGATTTTTGACGCCTATTACATTTCACTGCTTTCGGAAAAATACAAGAGCAACAGAACAAATTTTGTGAAGGCCTTCATGATCGGGATGCGTTCTAATCTCAAAGCCAGAAAGACCAAAGAATATTCCTCCCTTCTTTATATCATAAAAAGGGCCTAAACGCATTTTAAGCGTGTTTCCCGTATTTTTAAACGCATGCCCTTAGAAGATTACCAAGAAGCTAAATTCGTGTCGTAGCGATTAAAATATTAATAAAAAAAGAATAGACAAAAACAATGACATTATTGTTTTAGCATCAGATTAATTTATACTTTAAAAAGTTAAATAAAGTCAGGCCAAATTCAATTTTATGATAATTGAGATTCTTCTAGGTAACTGAAAAAGGCTTTTCTATTTTTGCTTCATTAAATCAAACACCATGAAAAAAATTACTGTATTGTTTTTCCTTTTGGCAAGCATGGCATGTCAGCAAGACAAGATTGCATATGTAAACAACGTTCAACTTATGGATGGTTTCAAGGAAAAAGTAGCTATTGAAGCGCGCTACACATCGCAAACGGAAGCGCTTAACAAGAAAAGAGATAGTATTTCACAAGCTTTCCAGGCAGAAGCACAGGCCTTCCAGGCCAAAGCAGAAGGCATGAACCAGAAAAAAGCACAGGAAGAATACAGCCTATTGCAACAACGGGGCCAGTTAATTGGGCAGCAATTACAACAAGAGGAGCAACAATTGCAACTCCGGGGGCAGACCGAAATGGATAGCGTGGTTCAAAAAGTAAAGCGGGAGATCACAGCCTTTGGGAAAGCGAATGGATACACTTTTATACTCGGAGGTGGTGAAGGCGGTAGTGTCTTATACGGCTCTGAGGCCAAAGATGTTACCGATGAAATATTAAAGATTCTGAATGGGGAGCCAAAGGAATAAGGCGTTGTCCTTTTAAAAATACTTCTCTGGATTATTTCATCTTAAAATTGCAGGATAAACACCAGGAAAATAGCTGGAATAAAATAAACCGCGATGGTTTTAGCCCCTTCATAGTCCTTAGCTATTCGCTGACCAAATAATAGCATGAGCAGCGCAAGGCAAGACATTACTGCCCCCAGCAAGGCAACGTCGGTGTTTTGAAACAATACCATTTGTATTAATCCTACAGCACAAAGGACTCCGGCGGCAACCTCAACAATTAGAATTGTAAACAATAAAAAAGGGACTAGATTCTTAAGTGGGGAATTCGAAAAATGGCCTTTTAGCCAGGACAAATTTCCTTGCCAGTCGATAACCT
>CALZFZ010000050.1 GCA_945786965.1 uncultured Muriicola sp.
AAATTTCTAAAAGATCTTAACGGAAAAGATCGTTCAAAACAGCCGCTAGGCGCACCCCACCCTTTAGTAATTGGGTTTCTACCGTATCCCAATATTTATAGCTGTACTGGTATCCCAATTTTTCGCCAATCTCAACCGAACTGTATAATTCGTTTGCGATATCCTGGGATTCTTCTACCCAATCGTACACCGTGCCCATCTGAAGGGCTTTGCGTTCGTTTCTGGACATAATGGGCAGGTTATTGGCCAACTCGGTATAGCTCATCCCAAACTTATCGATCAGATCGGAATCCCAAAGTCGGTGAAGATTACTGCCTTTTCCAAACCATTGTATTTGGATATCATTCCCTCCCCGGTTCTCTTCACGACCTGCATGCATAGGCTGATGGAGATCCCCAACAAAGTGTACCAGCATTTTAAGATAAAATTCTTTGTCTGCTTCACTGCTCATGGGATCGCCAACGATCTCAATGCATTTTTGGATTGCCATCACTATATCGCCATTAGGACTGGGTGTAACATCGGTATATATTTTATCTGCCGGATAGTTCACATAATGCCACGGACCGTACTTTCTGAATAAGGTATCGGACTTGATATTATCGGCAAAATTTGAAACAGCGGCCAGGCTCTGACCTTTCAAAATTTTATGAATTGCTCGTTTCGCTTTATGACTGAGGTGCATTTGAGCAACCTCGCCCACAACCCTGTGTCCTGTTTTTCCCCAGAAGGGAACATTACTCATTGCAAGCTGACCAACAAAAAATATAAGCAGCACCCCATTTTTCATCTATTCAATTTTTTCAAAAATAGGAAATCACGCTTAAAACTACTGTTAAAGTTAGGGTGTTACTGACATACTTCCCGGTGCCGCTTTGGTGATGTATAAATGTAAATCGTTTTCTTAGAATGCCAAACCATCTCTGAACCAGGAATCACTCATATTTGCAAAATAAAATTTCCGGGTTAGATAGTTCAAAGATTAAGGAACGAGCTAAAATTTGGGATTTTTTTAACGTTTAAATCTGTTAAATTTGCCAGAATGACCAATTCGAATTCCATGTATATAAGAGTATGTCTGTTGGCATTCCTATTTATTCTTAGTTCTACTACAGTACATGGACAAAGAAACTTCGCTTCCAGGCAAAAGTCCTTTACAGTAAAGTACATCCAGGATTTTATAAAGCTCGATGGCATATTGGATGAACCCATTTGGGAGGAAGCCGAAAGTGCCCACAATTTTTGGTCTTACTTTCCGGTTGATTCCTTACAGGCAAACGAGCAGACTGATATAAAAATGTTGTATGATGATAAAAACCTGTATATAGGGATCACTGTAAATTCCCTTGGTAAAAATTATTCAATTGAATCCTTAAAGCGTGATTTCAGAGCCGGGGGTAGTGATAACATTACCCTCCTTTTCGACACCTTTAACGATGGGAATAACGCCTTTCTATTTGGCACCAACCCTTATGGGGTTAGGCGCGAAGGTCTTGTTTCCGGGGGTGGCTTGGATCGAAATAGTTTTTCAATTACCTGGGATGTTAAGTGGAAGGGTGAATCTAAAATCTATGATACCCACTATACTTCGGAATTCATCATACCACTTTCCTCTTTTAAATTTAAGGAAGGAGAAACCAAATGGCGTTTCAATAGCTATCGCTTCGATACACAATCCAATGAAACCAGCACATGGATGCAAATCCCGCAGAACCAAAATGTTTTTGGATTGACCTTTATGGGCGATATGATTTTTGAGCATCCGCTGGGGAAATCCAAAACACCACTCGCCATTATTCCGTATATCAATACAAGCACCCTAAAAGATTTCGAAAATGATGAACGTTCTTCCAACTTTAAGGTAGGGGGTGATGCTAAAATTGCCATTGGGAATAGTATGAATCTCGATATAACCCTGAATCCGGATTTCTCCCAGGTAGAAGTGGATGATCAGGTCATCAACCTGACACGATTTGAGGTTTCACTCCCTGAAAAAAGACAATTTTTTATCGATAACAGTGATCTTTTTTCCTCTTTTGGAGGCGGTAGGGATGCCAATCCCTTTTTCTCCAGGCGTATCGGCATAGCGCGGGATACCGCAGATAATTCCATTGAAAATAAAATCCTGGCCGGTGCCAGGATAAGCGGAAAGCTTACCAATGACATGCGTCTCGGATTTTTTTCCATACAGACCGAAGAAGATGTTGTAAACGAAATCCCTTCCAACAATAATACAATGCTGGCATTACAGCAAAAAGTGTTTGCACGGTCTAATATTGGGTTGTTCTTTATTAACCGGGAATCCTTAAAAGATTATGATTTTGTAGCCGAAGAAGACCAATTTAACCGAGTACTTGGGGTTGATTATAATTTAATATCTGAAGATAACATCTGGAGTGGTAAAATTTATGCGCATAAATCCTTTGAACAGGAAGGCGGTGGCAAGGACATTTCATCTGGAGGAAATATTTCATATAATTCGAGAAAATTCAAATTTTTTACAGACTGGGTGTATGTTGGGGAGGACTTCCGATCCGATCTTGGTTTTATTCGCAGAACTGATATTGTAAAGGGAGCCCTTAATCTGGAACGTGTTTTCTGGCCGCGAACTGGTTCTATTAACAATCATAGCTTTCAATTTTTCCCAATCGTCATCTGGAGTCCTGACAATGATTTTCAAAACACGGATTACAATATTATGAGCAGCTGGGAAGCTCGCTTCAAGGACCAATCCAACTTTAAAGTACAGCTAAACAACGAATACACGTTTTTATTTGAAGATTTCGACCCAACCCGGTCAGACGAGGGTATTCCCCTGCCAGGCAGTGAAGGCTATTATTATAACAGCGTGGAATTGGAATATCGGTCCGATCGCAGAAAAATATTTTCATATTCTGTCGAATCCACAATAGGGCGCTTTTACAATGGCAACCAATTTGGCCTCCGAGGGCGCATGTCGTTGCGGTTTCAACCCAGAGTATTGTTGTCCTTACTGGTTAACTATAATAACATACGCTTGCCAGACCCGTATCCAAGTGCTGATATTTGGCTCATTAGCCCCAAATTGGATTTTACTTTTAGTAAATCGGTCTTTTGGTCTACCTTAATCCAGTATAGTAACCAACAAGACAATCTGGGGATCAATTCCAGGCTCCAATGGCGATTTGCCCCCTTATCGGATCTGTTCCTGGTTTACAACGACAATTATTTTGTGAATGAATTCTCTCCCCGGTTTCGATCCATAAACCTTAAGTTGACCTATTGGCTCAATATCTAGTTGTTTGTGACGAGATGCCTGATCTTCTAATTTGATTATATTTGGAGCTTTACCCTAACCAAGAAAAGCTTCATGGATCAATTCCCTTTAACGGACGACACGGTCATATTAGGATTATTATGTTTGTGTCTAGGGTTTGTTTTTTACACAGCCTCCTTCAAAACCGGTTTTTGGCATAAGTTTTACAAGGTGGTCCCTACCTTGCTTATGTGTTATATGCTGCCGGCCTTGCTTACCAGCGTAGGTCTCATTTCAGAGGAAGCGTCTAATTTATATTACATAGCCAGCAGGTATTTATTACCGGCAGCTTTGATATTGATGACTCTGAGTATTGATCTTAAGGCCATCCTTAATCTGGGATCGAAGGCTTTGATCATGTTTTTAACCGGGACCATTGGAATTATTTTTGGCGGACCTATTGCCATACTGATCGTTTCCATTTTTTCGCCTGAAACTGTTGGAGGTGCCGGATTCGATGCGGTCTGGAGAGGACTGGCAACCATAGCCGGTAGCTGGATCGGCGGGGGTGCTAACCAGGCAGCCATGCTGGAAGTTTTTAAATACAATCCGGCTAATTTTGGAGGGATGGTCCTTATAGATATTGTAGTGGCTAATATTTGGATGGCCATTATCCTTTTGGGAGTAGGTAAAACAGAGCGAATAGACAAATGGTTAAAAGCCGATACCAGTTCTATTGACACACTGAAAGCCCGTGTTTCGGCCTATACTGCCAAAATAGCGCGAATTACGACATTACAGGATTATATAATATTAACGTGTCTGGCGTTTACCGGGGTGGGTATCGCACATTATTTAGGATTTCATTTTGCGGATTACCTTGAAACTAATTTCGAAGTGGTTCGGAATAAACAGAAAGCCTTGTCTTCTCTGGGTTCCAAATTCCTTTGGATGGTTGTTTTTGCTACCACCATTGGAATCTTACTATCATTTACGAAAGCCAAATCTTATGAAGGTGCGGGGGCGAGTAAAATTGGTGGTTTGTTTATTTACGTCCTTGTGGCTACCATTGGAATGAAAATGGATCTGGGAAAGGTTTTAGAAAATCCTGGACTTATCCTTATTGGGTTTATTTGGATCGCTATTCATGCGGGTTTACTGATCCTGGTAGCAAAACTAATTAAAGCCCCGTTTTTCTTTTTAGCAGTCGGCAGTCAGGCCAATGTAGGAGGCGCGGCCTCGGCTCCTATTGTGGCAGCTGAATTCCACCCTTCTCTAACTTCTGTCGGGATCTTACTGGCAGTCCTGGGTTATGTAGTGGGAACGGCTGGTGCCTATATCTGTGGGCTTCTTATGGAAATTGCTTCAAAAGTTTAGATATACAACAAACTTTATTGATATTTGCGGCAAATATTGGATCCCATGAAAAAGCTTTTGACTTCCTTCGTTTTCGTTGTTATTTTAATGAGTTGTGCAGACAGTTCCGAAAAAACAATGACTGTTTCAGGAACCGTTAAAGGGCTAAAAAAAGGGGTTTTGTATTTACAGAAAGTATCAGATTCTAGCTTGGTTACAATCGATTCGCTTGAGATCAGGGGCGATGGTAATTTCAGTTTTAAGACTGTCCTCGAAAGTCCTGAGGTTTTCTATTTATACCTCAACAAAAAAGACAACAATATTATGAACGACCGTATTACTTTTTTTGGGGAGCCAGGTGAAATAACCATTCACACTGCGTGGAATGCTTTCGATACCAAAGCGGTCATTGAAGGATCAGCGACTCATAAAAAATTAGAAGAATACCGTAAAGTAATGAGCCGGTTCAATTCTCAGAATCTGGAGTTGATTAGAGCTGCTTCCGACCCTGCCTTTCAAAATGATGCCAAAGCAATGGATTCGCTTCAAAGAGCAAACGATAAAAACATACTGAGGAGTTATCTGTACTCTTTAAATTTTGCCCTGAACCATAAAGATTCGGATATAGCCCCGTATATTGCCCTCACAGAGGTAGCCGATGCCAATATCATTTACCTGGACTCTATTTACAATTCGCTAACCCCCGAGGTAGCCAATGCAAAATACGGCCGGGCCCTACAGGATTATTTGGAAGAAATTCGTTCTGGTCAGTAGTTGATTACCCTAATTTATTAAGCTTATCGATAAGAACGGTTGCTTCTTTCTCAAGTTCCTTTCGCACTGCTTTGAGGTGTGCCTTTCTATCTTCAACATCTTTCTTATTAACCTTTTCGATTAAATCATCGAAAATGGAAATAGCTTTGTCTATAATGGCATTACCCTCCTTAGAGCCAGCATTATTATTAGATTCATCAATAATATATACTGCTTCTATGATATCTCCTAATACGTAGTTGATGTCTTTTTTTAAATCGCGTATGTTGGCCATGTGACTTATTTTTTTTGCAAAAATAAACTTTACATTCCTACTTCAGGTAAAAACCTGCTTTTCTTTTCAGATGGTGATTTCCAAAAGGGTAGTTCCGGTCGTTTTTATGTTGACTGTAGCAGAATTTGCAGGGATCAATACCGTTTCTCCCTTTTTTACAGAAGCCGAACCCGTTTCATTAACTATTTCGGCATCGCCATCCACACACATATAGATAGTGAACGAATCTCTGCCAGAAAGGTCCTGCGCAAAATCTGAATGCAATTTCAGGTAATTCGTATTAAAATACGGACAACGCACCATATCATTTACACAGTCCAGCTCTTTGGAATACGGCACCTTAAAATCGTCCTTTTTGTCATAATCAATGGCATCCAATGCCATTTCGGTATGCAATTCCCTCAGGTTTCCCGCTTTGTCCTTTCTGTTAAAATCGAATACGCGATAGGTTATATCAGATGTTTGTTGAATTTCTGCCAACAATACACCGGCCCCAATAGCATGGATCTTGCCCGTATTGATGAAGAACGTATCGCCTTCCTTTACTTTTTCATAGTTCAACAACTCTGATAGTGTATCATTTTCAAGGCTTTTACTATAATCCTCTTTGGTAACGTCCCGGTTGAAACCAACGATCAAATTGGCATCATCATCCGCATCCATGATATACCACATCTCCGTTTTGCCAAAGGAATTATGCCGTTTTTTTGCCAATTCATCGTTGGGATGCAGTTGAATTGAAAGATCTTGTTTGGCATCGATAAATTTGATCAGGATGGGGAATTCCTTTCCGAATCGCCTAACAACCTCTTGCCCTAAAAGGTCTGCTGCATTGCGATCAATTAGTTCTGTTAGAGATGTACCGGCTAAATTTCCGTTAGAAACGACGGAAACATCGCCTTTAACACCCGATAATTCCCAGCTTTCTCCGGTAATGTCGTTCGTAAGTGGCTTCCCAAGGTGGGTTCCCAATTTGGTGCCTCCCCAAAGACGCTCTTTTAATATGGGTTCAAATTTTAATGGATACAGTATCATACTACAGGTTCTTTAATGCCTTCAGTGCCTTGGCCATATGATGCGAGGCGTTCATGCTGTTAAATACCATGATCACCTTACCTTCTTTATCTGCCACGTAGGTTTCCCTTCCGGGAAGTAAATTAAAAAGGCTATTTTCTACCTTAAATAATTTCTTCACTTTTTTACGGGTATCTGCCAATAATACATAAGGCAATTTAAATGATGCTGCAAATTTACGATGTGTGGATTCAGCATCGGAGCTTATACCGATGACCTCCGCTCCTAGTTCGGTGAATTCCTCATAACTGTCTCTGAATGAACAAACTTCTTTTGTGCAGCCGGGAGTAAAGTCTTTTGGATAGAAAAAAATAACCACGGGTTTCTTCCCTATTAGATCCTTCATATGGAACGGTTCACCATGCTGATCCTTTAAAGAAAAATCCGGAATTCTATCTCCTATTTTAAGACTCATAAATTAGCCGGAATAGGTTACGAAGTTTCGTGGAGTTTCATACAGCACTACTTCCAGTTTTTTAGAGCTCTCGATATGCGGACGTAGTTTGTTCCAAATGAACACGGCAATGTTCTCTGCAGTTGGGTTCAATTTTTTAAATTCAGGGACTTGCTGGTTTAAGTTTTTATGGTCCAGGGCATCCTCAATTTCTGATTTTATCAGATCTTTCAGGATCTTTATATCTATTACAAAACCAGTTACAGGATCTATTTCCCCGGTGACACTCACCACTAATTCATAGTTATGGCCATGAAAATGGGGATTGTTGCACTTTCCAAAGATAGCATCGTTCTTCTCATCGCTCCAATCGGGTCTATACAACCTGTGAGCCGCATTAAAATGGGCCCGTCTACTCACTTTTACACTCATAGGGTCGGTTTATTTTGAATTAGATGGTCGTAAAATCTTTCAAAAATAATTTTAAACCATGCGGTGTACTTTTCAGGCGCCTGGCTAATATCGTTTTTAATGGCTTCGGGTTTCATCCATTTCCAGTCGGCTACTTCTTCCCTGTTAATTAAGGGTTCTCCTTCATAATGGCCCATCATAACATGGTCTAGTTCGTGTTCTGTTAAGCCATTGTCGAATGGGGCCTTATAAATAAAATGGAATAATTCCTTTAAATCAGCATCGATTCCCATTTCCTCCTGCAGCCTGCGCTTTCCTGCTTCAATATTAGATTCCCCCACTCGCTGATGGCTACAACAGGTATTTGTCCACAATAAGGGCGAGTGATATTTTTCTGCAGCACGTTGTTGCAGCATGGTCTCACCTTTATGGTTCATAATAAAAACAGAAAAAGCCCTGTGCAGAACGGCTTTTTGATGCGCTTCCATTTTAGGCATGGTACCAATTTCCTCGTCAAATTGGTTAACCAAAATTACATTTTCTTCTTTCACAAAGTAAAAATAAGACGTTTACCCTATTAAAAGGGTTAAGTCTCTATTAAAATTTGCCGGAAGTTATTATTGACAAATGATTCATTAAAAGAATCGGGGCGATTTCAAATTGTCTTTTACCTTAATGAAGTCGTACCTCAGAATCACTTCAAAGGAACCATCATTGAAAACAGCCTGTCCTAATTCAGTAACCTCCCTGTCATAAGCAATTCCGATGAGAAATTCGGGAGAGATCTGGAATCCGGCCATGCCACTTACTGCTGCATCCCAACGGTAAGCTGCTCCCAGGATGAATTTATCATTGTACATGAAATTCACTGAACCATCTACCTGTAAGGGTGCACCCTGTACAACTTTCATAAGGAGGGAAGGTTTGAATTTCCACAAGGGAGTCATGTCAAAAACATAGCCTGTAATAAAATAAAAATTCAATTGCTCAGCCGCTGTAGATAAGGAAGATTCATCGAAATGAGAGGTTTCCAAAAATCTGGGGACCGATAGCCCTAAATAATAGTTTTCGGTATGGTAGTAAACCCCCGCACCTATATTCGGAGACAATTTATTTTGTATGTCCTGTTGCAG
>CALZFZ010000051.1 GCA_945786965.1 uncultured Muriicola sp.
ATGGTCGACATTACCGGAATTGAATGCCATGAAGGAGATGAGGTTATTGTCTTTGGTAAAGGCCAGTCTGCAGAACAGTTTGCAGCCTACGCAAATACCATCTCTTATGAATTGCTTACCGCGATCTCTGACCGTGTAAAACGTGTTTATAAATAGTTTTAATTCATTCATTATTATGTCTTTACACTTTCCAAAATTCAGTAACTTGGGGACACAACAAACTATAACATTAACTAATTAAAAAACACTAACAATGCTAAAAGAATTTAAGAATTTTATCATGTCGGGCAATGTCATTGAATTTGCCGTCGCAGTAATTTTGGCCGGAGCTGTTGGGCTTATGGTCAACGGATTTGTAAATTACATTGTTATGCCCGTGGTAGGGGAATTTACCGGCGGTGTAGATTTTGCAAACTTAAAGTACGTGTTAACCGAAGCTTCAGGCGTTGCCGGGGAAGCCGGAGCAGTTGCTGAAAATGCCATTCGCTATGGGGCATGGATCAATACCATCGTTAACCTTATTATCGTTGGTCTAGTGTTGTTCATGATCGTTAAGGCATACAACAAATCAAAAACACCACCACCACCTCCTGCGCCATCAGGGCCTTCACAAGAAGACCTTCTGGGAGAGATCAGAGATCTTTTAAAAAAGAAATAAGAGACCTACTCATCTGTCTAAGATACAGTTGGGACCGTTACACTACATAAGTAACATTTAAAACCCTCTGCTAGGATTCGTAATCTAAACAGAGGGTTCTTTTTGTTTTATATATAACATATTGTTATATTTTGATATAGAATAAATGTTGACTTGTGCCCTTGATATCATTGAATTACCTTTGGACGCAAAAGTTAGAAGTACATGAAATTAGCAGTTATCGGAGCCACGGGTATGGTTGGAGAAGTAATGCTAAAAGTGTTGGCAGAACGAAATTTTCCCATTACAGATCTATTGCTGGTTGCCTCTGAAAAATCAAAAGGGAAAACCCTGCAGTACAAAGGTCGGCCTTATACCGTTATTGGACTTGAAGAAGCGGTTACGGCAAGACCTGATATTGCTATTTTTTCGGCCGGTGGGGATACCTCCCTGCAATGGGCTCCAAAATTTGCCGAGGTTGGTACTACGGTGATCGATAATTCTTCTGCCTGGCGTATGGACCCGGCTGTTAAATTGGTGGTCCCTGAAATTAATGCGCATCTCTTAAATGCCGAGGATAAAATTATAGCCAACCCCAACTGCTCTACCATACAATTGGTAATGGTGCTTGCCCCTTTGCACAAAACCTACAAAATGAAACGGGTGGTGGTTTCTACCTATCAGTCCGTAAGTGGTACCGGGGTTAAAGCGGTAAAACAAATGGAAAATGAAATGGCCGGCAAACAAGGAGAAATGGCCTACCCCTATCCAATTCACAGAAATGCCTTGCCTCACTGCGATGTGTTCCTGGAGAATGGCTATACCAAAGAAGAAATGAAATTAGCAAGGGAACCTCAAAAAATCCTGGATGACAGAACCTTTTCAATTACTGCCACCGCGGTTCGGATCCCAACGGCGGGAGGTCATTCTGAAGCCGTAAACGTAGCATTTCACAACGACTTTAAATTGGAAGAAGTTCGTCAATTACTAAGCAATACTCCCGGAGTAGTACTGCAGGATAATCCGGATACGAATACCTATCCCATGCCTATGTACGCCAATGACAAAGACGATGTTTTTGTAGGGAGGATCCGCAGGGATGAAACCCAGCCCAATACGTTGAACATGTGGATAGTAGCGGATAATCTAAGGAAAGGAGCTGCTACGAATGCAATTCAGATCGCTGAGTATTTGGTATCCCAAGGACTGGTGTAGTAAACACCTTTTAAAACTCTGTTAAAATAGCAAGGCCATTTTTTGCAACTATCTTTTTTTAAGGTATTTTTAGCCCTTATTGAGACTTCGCAAAATGAAAAAAATAGCTGCTGTTATTGCCATTATTTCAACTTTAATGGCCTGTAAGAAACAATCCCCTCAAGAAATGTCAACTCTGAATTATCCCATTACTGAAAAAGTAGACACTGTAAATACTTATTTTGACACCCATGTCCCGGATCCTTATCGATGGCTGGAAGATGATAGAAGTCCGCAAACAGAAGCATGGGTTGAGGAACAAAACAAAGTGACCTTCGGATATTTAGAGAACATTCCTTTTCGAGAGGACCTTAAAAACAGGATGCAGAAATTATGGAATTATGAAAAGTTAAGCGCCCCCTTTACTGAAGGAAAATACACCTACTATTACAAAAATGATGGCTTACAAAACCAGAGTGTGGTATACCGTAAAAAAGAGGGTGGCAATGAAGAATTGTTCCTGGATCCTAATACTTTTTCTGAGGATGGCACTACCTCACTTTCGGGTATAAGTTTTACTAAGGATGGTTCTCTTGCAGCCTATCTTATCTCTGAAGGCGGCAGCGATTGGCGTAAGGTAATCGTCAAGGATACCGAATCTATGGAAATCATTGAAGATACTTTGGTGAATATTAAATTCAGTGGAATATCCTGGAAGGGTAAAGAGGGTTTTTACTATTCCAGCTATGACAAGCCTGAGGGCAGTGAACTCTCTGCAATGACGGATCAGCAAAAGGTCTATTTCCATAAATTGGGGGATGAACAAAAAAATGATGAACTGATATACGGAGGATCCCTTGCAGAAAAACACAGGTATATATCTGCCAGTGTAACCGAAGATGAACGTTACCTCATTTTATATCCCAGGACCAGCACTTCCGGGAATAAACTGTTGATCCGGGACCTCACCGATCCCAATGGCCTTTTGATCCCTGTCCTGGAAGATACGGACTCGGATAGTTATGTGATAGATAATGAAGGCTCTACCCTATACATACAGACCAACAGGGACGCCCCGAATGAAAAAGTGGTCACCGTAGATGCCTCTCAGCCTGAAAAGGAAAACTGGAAGGATTTCATTCCTGAAACTGAAAATGTGCTTATAACGAATACCGGCGGCGGCTATATCTTTGCAGAATACATGGTCGATGTCATCTCAAAAGTGCTTCAGTACGATTATGAAGGCAACCTGGTTAGGGAAGTAAGATTGCCGGGGATTGGAAGCGCAGGTGGATTTGGAGGTAAAAAAGAAGCAAAAGACCTCTATTTCTCATTTACAAATTACAATACACCAAGTTCTATCTACAAATACAATGCGCAATCCGGTGACTATGTCTCCTATTGGAAGCCCGAAATAGACTTTAGCCCGGAGGATTATGAATCAAAACAAGTTTTTTATACTTCCAAAGATGAAACTAAAGTGCCTATGATCATTACATTTAAAAAAGGCACTAAGCTCAATGGAAAAAATCCTACGATTCTATATGGATATGGTGGGTTTAATATTAGTATTACGCCGTCTTTCAGTATTGTAAATGCTATCTGGATGGAGCAGGGCGGTATTTATGCCGTTCCAAATATCCGTGGAGGAGGTGAGTATGGTAAGAAATGGCATGTTGCAGGCACCAAGCTACAAAAGCAGAATGTTTTTGACGATTTCATTGCCGCAGCGGAATACCTGATCGACAATAAATACACCTCTTCAGAATATCTCGCTATACGAGGTGGTTCTAATGGGGGCTTGCTGGTTGGGGCTACTATGACACAACGCCCGGACCTGATGAAAGTTGCATTGCCCGCCGTAGGGGTACTGGATATGCTTCGTTACCACACCTTTACAGCTGGTGCGGGATGGGCATATGATTACGGAACCTCTGAAGAAGATGCTGAGATGTTTAAATATCTAATGGGCTATTCCCCGGTACATAATGTAAAATCGGGGACTCAATATCCTGCTACTTTGGTGACCACCGGAGATCATGACGACAGGGTGGTACCGGCCCATAGTTTTAAATTCGCCGCAGCCCTTCAGGAGAATCAATCGGGGACAAACCCAACCCTTATTCGTATCGAGACAAAAGCCGGACATGGTGCAGGCACCCCTATCAGTAAAACCATTGAGCAATACGCCGATATTTTTGCATTTACTTTTTACAATATGGGGTTTGAAAAACTTCCAAATCAAAAAGTTTTAAAAGAATTTAAGGAGTAGGAATCAATAATTTATTCCGAAGTCCGTTTTATAGGAGAATAATTTTACTAGATCAAGAAAAACCGAAGGTAAAACCCATGTTGCAGGTAAGTCAATTAACATTTGCATACACTTCATCCAATGTTTTGGAGGGGCTTACTTTTGAAGTAGCAAAAGGGGAAAACATCGCGGTTATGGGTGAAAGTGGATGCGGTAAAAGCACCCTTTTAAAACTCATCTATGGTTTACTTACCCCGGGAGAAGGAAACATCATGTGGGAAAAGAACCAGGTAAAAGGGCCTTTGTATAAGCTAGTCCCCGGGGAGTCCTATATGAAATACCTTTCTCAGGAATTCGATCTAATGCCGTTTACCACTGTTGCCGAAAACATCAGCGAATATCTCTCGGTTTTCTATCCCAAAGAAATGAAATCGCGTACAGAGGAGCTCCTGGAAATGATAGAAATGACCTCTTATGCAAATACTAAGGTTAAATATTTAAGTGGCGGACAGCAACAGCGGGTGGCCCTTGCCAGGGTATTGGCGCAAAAGCCCGATGTTCTATTATTAGATGAGCCGTTTAGCCATATCGACAATTTTAGAAAGAACAGTTTACGAAGAAATCTTTTTGAATACCTCAAGGAACACCAAATTACCTGCCTAACCGCTACCCATGACCATATGGATGTACTTCCTTTCGCGGATCGAATCCTGATCCTGAAAGACAGGCAATTAATAGCAGAGGGGGAAACCAGGAAATTATATGAGAATCCTACCAACATGTATATAGCGAGCCTTTTTGGTGAAGCCAACGAACTCCCTATTACTGTACTGAAGTCGTATGCAGACACTAAGCGGCATATCATTGTGTATGCGCATGAATTTAAAGTATCTAACTCCTCAGGCCTTGCCGCCAATGTAAAGAAGTCGTATCCTATGGGTGGGTATTATTTGGTTAAAGGAGATACAGCCGATGGCATTGTTTATTTCCACTCAGACAAGCTTTTAAAAGCAGACTCCCAGATCTATCTTAATGTTTCTATTGAAACGATCAACAAAAGACTTGCTGCAAATAAGCTCATCTAAGTCCAGATAAGGGAAGCAACAAAGACGGTAATGGCCCCGGCTGTTCCCAGCACAAGGGTTCCTAATCCAAATAAACGATAGCCGGTTTTTACATTCATTCCACTCATTTGTGTAACCACCCAGAAGAAACTGTCATTGGCGTGGGAGATCATGGCAGAACCAGCACCTATTGAAACAACTACCAATGCCTTTTGTATTTCGGTTTCATATCCAAGTGTAGCCATCATCGGAGCTAAAATTGATGCCGTTGTTACCAAAGCCACTGTAGAAGATCCCTGTGCAGTTTTTAGAGCTGCTGCCAATAAAAAGGGCAGGAAAATACCGATATGTAAATCTTTTAACGTAGTTCCCAAAACTTCAGCTATACCGGACATTTGTAAAACGGTCCCAAAAATCCCTCCGGCACCTGTGATCATAATAATAGAAGCAGCGTCCTTGATGGCTTTCCCAACCCATCCTGAGGAAGATAACATATCATAATGAAGTTTTTTGGGCAACAACAAGCACAGGAATACCCCAATTAGCAAGGCAATTACCGGTTCTCCCAGAAATCCTATAAGGTTCAGGATCATTGAAGGATCCTCGGGTCCTTCAACATACAAAACAGATTTCAATACAATCAATACAATAGGGACCACGATAGGAATGGAAGAACGAAGCGCACCTGGCGCATCTTCTTTATTTGGTTCTTCAGCAGATGTACTCGTTTCTCCCAGATCCGGATCTATATACGTTTTTGCCGCATATTTAGTGGCAAAGACTATGGCGACGCTTAATGCAATTAAACTGATAGGCAACCCAAAGGCAATTACCAATCCCAAATTTGCCTGTAATATCCCGGCAGCAGCAATAGGTCCGGGGGTTGGTGGAACCATGGTATGCGAAGCCATTAACCCTAAACCCAAAGCAATAGCTGTACCCGCTAAAGAGATACGAGCTTTCTTGCTCAATCCTTTATTTAATGGATGCAATAGCATAAATCCACTATCTGCAAAGACAGGGATTGAAACGATATATCCTATTAGTCCCATTGCGGTTGGGACTCTTTTGCTGCCAATAAGTTTTAATACTTTTTCTGCAATACTATAGGCCCCTCCCGTATTTTCAAGGAAGGCTCCAATGATTACACCTAATACAATGATCAGTCCTATTTTACCCAGAGTGCCCCCAAAACCATCATTGATGGCTACGATTATTTCTTTGAAGGGCATTCCGGCAAACAGGCCATAGGCAATGGAAATGATAAGTAGGGCTATAAAAGGATGTACTTTTAGTTTGGTAGTCAATAGCACAATAAAAAGTACCGCAAAGAGTAAGTATACTATTTCCATATGACGATTAAAGGTTTATTCCCTGTGCATTTTGGAATTGTCTAATCGATTAAACGATTCCAATTTATAAATTCCCACGTACAATTTACACAATTCCCGATAGTCTGTATCATTGGAATAGCCTTGAACCATAGAAGAAGATCTTTAAAACTGAGGTTAGCGTCTTTATATCAGATCTGCCAATTCCTTGCCTACCTGACTTCCTATTGCTATTCCCATACCGCCTAATCGAACACCACAAGCCACATGGTCAGACAGCTGCTTAACAATTGGGCGTTTTTTTAATCCCATCCCCATGATGCCGCTCCACCGCTGCTCTATTTCAAAGGGGATATCCGGCAATATAGTTTCCCTTAAAAGTTCTTCCAGCCTTTCCTGAATTAAAGTGGTGATCCCAAAATTATCGGTTTCCTCAGTTTTAAGATCAAGATTACGCCCGCCCCCGAAAAGGATCCTGTCCTCCACATTCCTAAAATAGTAGAATCCCTTGTCCAGATGAAAAGTACCTTTGATCTTCAACCCTTTTATGGGCTTGGTGATCAGGACTTGTGCACGGGCTGGTTTTACTTCTTCATTGAGCCATTTGGAGGCAAAGCCATTGGTTGCGATCAATAATTTCCTTGTGTGAAAGTCAAAATTTGAGGTTTTGACCCGTACTCCCGTTGTTAATTCAGTAAAATCCTGTACGGTCGTCGCATTCATAATGGTAACTCTGGATGTTCTTACCAGGTTCAATAAGGTCTGCATCATTAAACCCGTATTAATTTGCGCCTCAAATGGATTGGTAACATACGTCTCTTTTATTTTTCTAAAACCAAATTCATTTGGGTGTTGTTGAAACGCAGCTTGATTAAAAACAGGCAGTAATAAATCATTAACTGTATCTAGTTGTTCCAGACAGTTATTAAAGAGTTCGCTGTCTTGTGTAGAAAATAATTCGTGCCCCCCCAACCTTTGGTAATCGATAGCTTTATCCCCGAGATTTTTTCGTAGCAATTCAATGCCATCCCATCGCTTTTGAACAAGTTGCAATACCTCATCGGGAGTATGGTGTTTCAGATCCTCTAAAATTTCTGAAATGCTGCCAAAACAAGCAAACCCGGCATTTTTGGTGCTCGCTCCATGGGGCAATGTGCCTTTCTCAAGAATCAATATTTTAGATTTGGGGTGCTTTTTACGAAGTGTCAGTGCACAGTTAAGGCCCACAATGCCGCTTCCGACTATGGTAAAATCCATATCGGTAAACCAGGTTTTATATTCCCAATAACTTAGCTCCATTTACTGCACAAAAAACTCCGACATATGTCGGAGTGTGTTTAAATATTTTCGCGTTCCGGATTCATTTTAAAGCCTTCCATAAACTTGGTAGTATAGTGCCCGGCCAGGTAATCTGGATGGTCCATGAGTTGCCGGTGAAAAGGTATCGTGGTTTTTATTCCTTCAATGACAAATTCATCCAGCGCCCGTTTCATTTTGTTAATGGCCTCTTCCCTGGTCTGAGCCGTCGTGATGAGTTTAGCTATCATGGAATCATAGTGCGGTGGAATGGTATACCCGCTGTATACATGCGTATCTAATCGTATCCCATGCCCGCCTGGGGTGTGTAGTGTGGTTATCTTGCCCGGAGATGGCCTAAAGCCGTTATAGGGATCCTCTGCATTTATCCTGCATTCGATCGCATGTAGTTTAGGATAGTAATTCTTACCGGAAATGGGCACCCCGCCGGCAACCAAAATTTGCTCGCGTATCAAATCGTAATCAATAACCTGTTCGGTTATAGGGTGTTCTACCTGAATTCGGGTGTTCATTTCCATAAAATAGAACTTCCTATGCTTATCCACTAAAAATTCAATAGTACCTGCACCCTCATATTTTATGTATTCCGCAGCCTTAATGGCCGCTTTGCCCATATCTTCCCTTAATTTATCTGTCATGAAGGGAGAAGGCGTTTCTTCTGTTAGTTTCTGATGTCTTCTTTGAATAGAACAATCCCTTTCGGAAAGATGGCAAGCTTTACCATATTGATCTCCAATTATTTGAATTTCAATATGCCTTGGTTCTTCAATAAGCTTCTCCATATACATCCCTCCGTTGCCAAATGCAGCAGTAGCTTCTTTAACAGCACTTTCGAACGCCGCTTCCATATCTTCTTCTTTCCAAACGGCACGCATTCCCTTGCCCCCGCCTCCCGCGGTCGCTTTTATCATTACCGGATATCCTACTTTTTTAGCCGTTTTTATAGCATCGGGCACATCCTTAAGTAATCCTTCAGAACCTGGAACGATGGGAACACCCGCTTTTTTCATAGTCTCTTTGGCCGTAGCCTTGTCGCCCATCTTGTCTATTTGCTCACCAGTGGCGCCAATAAACTTTATCTCATGTTCGGCACATATTCTGGAAAACTTAGAGTTTTCGGACAGAAAGCCATATCCCGGATGAATAGCGTCTGCATTGGTGATCTCCGCGGCTGCAATGATATTTGGAATCTTGAGGTAAGATTCACTGCTCGGTGCCGGGCCAATACATACCGCCTCATCTGCAAAACGCACATGAAGGCTTTCTTCGTCTGCCTTGGAATAAACAGCCACCGTCTTAATACCCATTTCCTTGCAGGTACGAATAATTCGCAGCGCAATTTCACCTCGGTTTGCAATAAGTATTTTTTTAAACATAACTACCTACATTTCAATTTCCAAAACTGGATGCCAAAAGTTGCCTTTTAAACCTCCTAATTTTGAGGGTTGTGTATTACCTAGGAGGGATCTACTAAAAATAAGGGTTGGTCAAATTCTACCGGTGAAGAATCTTCAACCAATACTTTTACGATTTTACCACTAACCTCTGATTCAATATCATTAAAAAGTTTCATCGCTTCAATTACACATAGGACATCTCCTACAGCAATGTTATCTCCTACTTCAATGAACGCAGGTTTATCTGGCGACGGTTTCCGGTAGAAGGTTCCTATTATTGGCGATTTTATCGTTAAATACTTAGAATCGTCTTCTTTCTTAGCGCTGGTGGCTTCAGTAGAAGCTGGTGCCGGTGCTGGTACTTGTGGAGCAGGGGTCGCAGCAACAGGAATCTGTTGAATATAGGTGGTTTCTCCACCAGAATCAGCGGTCCCTGTTCTAATAGTTATTTTAATGTCGTCCGTTTCCAATTTTACTTCACTGGCCCCGGATTTTGCCACAAACTTAATTAGGCTTTGAATCTCTTTAATATCCATCGTGTTCTCTATTGTTTAGTTGATACTATGCTGTGTTATATGCCCATTTCAAATATATGGAGCCCCAGGTAAATCCACCACCAAAGGCAGCAAATACCAAATTATCTCCTTTTTTTAATTGCTTCTCATAATCGTTCAACAAAAGTGGTAAGGTCGCAGAAGTGGTATTGCCGTACTTCTGAATATTCATCATCACTTTTGAAGGTTCAAGTTCCATTCTATTAGCAGTAGCGTCTATAATACGCTTATTTGCCTGGTGGGGAACCAACCAATTAACATCGTTATGAGTCAGGTTGTTACTTTCCATAATTTTAGAGGCAACCTCGGCCATATTGGATACGGCAAATTTAAAAACCGATTTTCCATCCTGAAATACATAATGTTGCTTGTTCTTTACTGTTTCTTCCGAAGGCGGTAACAAAGAACCTCCGGCGTCTATCTTTAAGAACTCCCTGCCTGAACCATCGGACCTTAAGAATTCGTCCTGCAGGCCAAGACCTTCCTCATTAGGTTCGAACAATACAGCACCGGCACCATCTCCAAAAATGATGCAGGTAGTCCTGTCCGTATAGTCTAAAATGGAAGACATCTTATCTGCTCCTATTAAGAGTACTTTTTTATATTTTCCTGATTCTATAAAGCGGGCTGCGGTAGCCATGCCAAATAAAAAATTACAGCAAGCTGCCTGAATATCAAATGCAAAGGCATTGGTAGCCCCAATTTTAGTAGCCACGTAGACGGCAGTAGATGCTACTGGCATATCCGGGGTGGCAGTCCCTAAAAGAACCAGGTCTATTTCTTTTGGATCTATATTCCCTTTCCTGATAAGGTCCTCAGCGGCTTTTATGGCCAAATAGGAAGTCCCCTTATCCTTATCCTTTAGTATTCTTCTTTCCTTGATCCCAGTCCGGGTGGTAATCCATTCATCTGTCGTTTCCATCATGGTTTCCAAAATTTTATTGGTCAACCTATATTCCGGTACAAATGCCCCTACAGCTGTAATTGCTGCCGTTAATTTGGTCATGCTAAAATTGGTTTTTTTAAAAGAAACCTTTAAAAATGCTCCAAAAGTGGTGAAAAATAGTGATTTTTTGCGACTTTTTGCTTAAAAAGCGATTATTGAAGGTTTTAATTTAAATCATAAAAAAACTCCCATCTTTTAAAATGGGAGTCAGATTTTAATTTTCTTTTCTTAAGCTGAGGCTTCTTCTGTTTTATCGATCAGCACCTGGCCTCGATAATACAATTTTCCTTCATGCCAGTGGGCCCTGTGATATAAATGCATTTCCCCTGTTGTTGGGTCTTTGGCAAGCGTAGGAGCTACTGCCTTATAATGTGTCCTTCTTTTGTCTCTTCTGGTTCTGGATATCTTCCTTTTAGGATGTGCCATTTTGAAACTTATTTATCCGTTAGTAAATTTTTTAATGCATCCCATCTGGGATCCGTTTTATCTTTATTTTTTATTGTCTCTTTTGGTCGAAGCTCTTCTAATTTTTTAAGTGCTTCAGATTTCAGGGTACCGTCTAGAACTCCCGGGTGTATTCGTTTTGGGGGAACTGAAAGAACCAGCATCTCGTAAATATATTGTGCTATATCAATTTGATGCTCACCATGAGGTATTACCAGTATTTCATCGTCCTCATCATTGTATTCCTCGCCGAACTTTACAACCAGTTGCAAAGCCGCTGTAAGGTCCTGATCAAAGGGCTCATTAGTAAGGTCGCAGGCTACATTAACTGTTCCTTTTGCAGACATATCGAGCTCTAAAACCGTACTCAATTTGTTTAAAACAACCACCACATTGATAGCGGCTTTGTTAAACTCATGGAAATCAAAAGATTCAAAGAACTTATTTTTTATTTTATACTCAAAAGTATACGTCCCTAACTTTAATCCTGAAAAAGGAATGCTAAATTCCTTACGCGTCGTCATCTTTTACAATCGTTTAAGGCGTGCAAAGATACTTTTTTTTTCATAATTGCCAACCTATTTAAAATATATTTCGCCTACAACATATTGTATTCTACCTTAGATAGCGGATGGTATCCTATGCTCTTACTTTATGTTTTTTAAGTGGGTTTTCCGTGAGACCCAGGTATTCATTTCTATTCCTGTAAATTTTGATCCCCGTAAACACCGCTTCCTTAAAGGAGCCAGGGTCTGCCACCCCTTTACCCGCTATTTCGTATGCCGTGCCATGATCCGGAGATGTCCTTACTTTTGAAAGGCCCGCCGTAAAATTTACTCCCTGTCCAAAAGACAAGGTTTTAAAAGGAATCAGGCCCTGATCGTGGTAGGCTGCTAATATTGCATCAAACTTTGAATAGGTGTCGGATCCGAAAAAACTGTCTGCCGCATACGGTCCATAAACGAGCTTTCCTGTTTCTGCCACTTCCCTGATAACCGGTTTTAAAATTTCGTCATCTTCCTTGCCAATAACTCCATTGTCCCCACTATGGGGATTGATCCCCAAAAGTGCAATTTTTGGTTTCCGAATCCCAAAATCCATTTTAAGGCTTTTCTCAATAATGGCAATTTTATTTTTAATAAGATTTGCCGTTATGGCTGCAGCTACATCTTTAACAGCCACATGATCTGTTAACAAGCCCACTTTAAGGGTGTCGGTCACCATAAACATTAAACTTTCCCCGTCCAATTCTTTAGCCAGATAATCTGTATGCCCGGGAAAATCAAAATCTTCGGTTTGTATATTTTTTTTGTTAATTGGTGCAGTAACCAAAATGTCTACCTCTCCATTTTTTAGTGCTTTCACGGCAGCCTTCAGGGATTTTATTGCATACATCCCCCCTTCTTTGGTAGCTGTCCCATATTGGATCCGAGGGATTTCTCTCCAAACGTTCACAACATTGATCTTTCCGTCAATGGCGTGCGAAGCACTTTCGATGCCATGATAGGAAAGCTGCAACTTAAGCTCGTTCTTTTGATTCGAAATGGTTTTATTTGAAGCAAAAATTACCGGCGTACAAAGTTCCATCATCCGGCTATCCTCAAAAGTTTTCAAGACTACTTCACAACCAATCCCATTCAAGTCGCCAATCGAAATCCCTACCTTTATTTTTGTGTTTTCCTTCTTCATATCTCTGTTGTATGTCCTAACTTTGCGCTAATAAATCAGCATTTCCCAAAATAATTAAAGAAATTGAGCGTGCTTGTTTTAGATGAATGCTATTTTGCGATATTATGACCCAAAAATAAGTCATAATGCTTGCAATCATTACGAAAAAACCGCTTTTCTTAAAAAATCGAATGTATGTTCACAGGAATAATTGAAACGCTTGGGAAAATAACTCGGCTCGAATCAGAGGGCGGCAATCTTCATATAACCATTTCTTCTTCTCTTACACACGAATTAAAAATAGATCAGAGCATTGCACACAACGGGGTATGCTTAACGGTTGTTGAAATTGATAGCCCTAAGTATACGGTAACAGCGATTGAGGAAACCCTGCAAAAGACAAATCTGGATGAATTGAAAATAGGGGATTCCGTAAATCTCGAACGGGCAATGATCCTGGGTGCCAGGTTAGACGGCCACCTGGTTCAGGGCCATGTAGACGGCACCGCTAAATGTATCGGGATTGCAGAAAAAGATGGAAGCTGGTTCTTTACTTTTGATTACAAACCCAGCAAACAGCATGTTACCATCGAAAAAGGGTCCATCACTGTAGATGGGGTAAGTTTAACCGTAGTAGATTCCCGTAAAAACTCTTTCAGTGTCGCTATTATTCCGTATACCTACGAACACACCCGATTCAAAGAATACAAAATAGGAAGTGCCGTAAATCTGGAGTTCGATGTGATCGGGAAATATGTTGCCCGTTTGCTGGAGAACCAATAACTATTCCAGCTACCCGTAATCAGTTCAGAGATCATTTTCAAAAAAGCTGATAGAAGACCCTATCCAGCTATCATTGGTTAAATGAGATACATTAATTAGTCCGCCTTTACCCATACGTGTTAAATTAATAACCGGTTTCAACTTGCCTTCTTCCTCATTCCATACATAGAGAATCCGCAGTTCCACTTTTGCATTCTTCTCAGTATTTGTTTTAATGAGGGAAGCATATTCTACTTTCCGCTGAAGGATAAAGTCCCTTTTATCCACTAATTGAGCAATTATTTCCCAAGTGGGATCAAGGTTTATACCTCTCCCAGCAAATGAAAACAGTGGTTTTAATACGTATTTGGTCAGGTCCAGGTCTGCCGGAACGTCAGTCAGGTAATAAGAATTTGGGATGTATTCGTGGGAAAGTTTTGGCATAATGCATTTCGAGATCATAAAGAACCAATCCGGGTTGGTAACCCAAACCACATCTACATCATCGTATAGATTAAAATTGGTCTTGAAATCGGGGATCTGCTTTAAGTCGTCAACAATGACCCTGTTGTATATGCGGTGGATGGGTATCTTTTTACCATCCTTTTCATAGAAAAGTTTCTTCCCTTCCTTTAGCACTTTGGTCATACAAACCACTTCTATTCCCAGGGCTTTTTTAGTGGCCCAAAAATCGATCCTTGTTTTTTGTTTTTCCGGGTAGATCTCCAACAAAATTACATTTTCCGGTTTTGCAGAACCCAGGATCACTTTTTTGAGTTCCTTCAGGTAAGATTCCTTGTCATGGCCACCCAGATAATAATGAAACCCTTCTTTCGGGATGTTGGGGTAGGCCTTGTAAAATGCTTCCCCAAGAAAATCCTGATAAAAAAACAGGGAAGGAAACGCCTGTAGTTCTATAAGTTGAGGTACAATATTACCATTGTCATCTGTACACAAGCCAAAGTCTATTCCCAAAAAATGAGGATAGCCGGCATGGGAAGCAGAATGAAGGCCCTTTGGCATAAAGCGATGTTTTACAGCTTCAAAATCCAATTCGTCTAATTGTTTCAAAATGGCATCGCAGACATCAAATACCTTCTTTTTCAATTCCCTATTAATGAAAACAGGACTTTCCGAGATCCTGAAGGCACAGGGTTCCCCATAAGCAGCTTGTATTTCTGTGTGCAGGGCATCGTGATAGGCTTGTTGAAAGCTCTCATTGAAAGCTTCACGGATTTCTGGTATCATACGGATATTGGTTTAAGGCGATCCAAACTGTCTGCTGCCTGCTGCAAAAAACGGGGAATTATAGTTCTGTTGGTCTTTAAAATCTTATCGTCATCGTCCAGATGTTCAATCATGTCTAAGTACTTCTTCTTCCCGTGATGCTTAATGATATGGCTCTTTTTATCGGCCCTTTTAAAATAGCGCAACATCCCCTCCGAATCGGCTTCCGGGTGGAACTGTACGCCAAAGATCTCGTCGGAAAACCGGATAGCCATCACAGCCCTTTCCAGGGGAACATGAGGTCGTTTCTTTTCTTTACATAATATGGAGCATCCCAAACTCTTTAGCCTTTTCTTTTTTGGTTTTATCACCTGATAATCCCTGGAATCTACTGCATAAAAGGGATTATTAAGCCCCTCAAGAAATGGTTCCGCCTTACCTTTCCTGGTCTTATGAACCGGCATGATACCAAAAGCTGTGGATTTTCGTCTTTTGACCTTCGCTAATTTCCAGTGAAAAATGGCCAATTGAAAGGAATGACAGATCAGGAAAAGGTACTTTTTCCTTTCCTCCAACAAATTGTGATCATACAGGTCATCCAAAAACCGGAAATACTTCTTTTCCCATTTTTCCCCGCTGGGTTTGGGTGAATCCGGGCCCCCGGACGAGATAAAGATATCAAAGTCTTCAAGTTCAGGTAGCTTATGGTCTACACGAACATCGAAAATCTGATATTCGTCCTTTACATTGTTTTTATCCAAAAATTGTTGAACAAGCATTTTAATACAGCGCATACCTTCATTGGGCTGGCCTGCATTCATATCTAAAATGGCAATTTTATAAGTCGGGTGCATTTTTACTGTCAAATTTTGTTGAGTATAGAACGCTTTTTAGCAGCTCTTCTTATCTCATTGGGAATTCCTTTTTATAATCCTTTGGAGGTTTGGGAAACAATGTATTTTACAACTTCTTTAAGGTCGTTGGTTTCATTGAACACTTTGAGTTGCCTGTCGGCACCGGTGCCTTGTTCCAACATTTGATATACATAGTTCACCTCATTGCGGCATCCTAATTCATCCACCACATCTTCAATAAAATCTAAAAGTTCACTGATAAGGGTCTTAAACGGTACTTCTTCTTCCTTGCCAAAATCGATCAGTTTTGCCTCGATCCCATAACGGGCAGCGCGCCATTTGTTTTCATTTATCAATACGCGCCTGTAAGACCTAAAGCTCTGGTTCTTTTCGTGCAGCTTATGAAGTTTGGCAATGATACATTGCATAATTGCTGCAATACAGACAACTTCATCTACCGTCATGACCATATCGCATACCCTAAATTCTACAGTAGGGTAAAACGGGTGCAGCCGAATGTCCCACCAGATCTTTTTGCCATTATCTATACACTTGGTCTTTACCAGAACCTCAACAAACTTATCGTACTCGGCAACACTTCCAAAATATGGAGGTATGCCTGTTCTGGGAAATTTGTCGAATATCTTGGACCGGTATGATTTAAATCCTGTGTCCCTGCCTTCCCAAAAAGGGGAATTGGTAGAAAGTGCGTATAAATGAGGTAAAAAATACCGTGCCACATTCATGATCTGCAGCCCTTCTTCCCTGCTTGGAATACCAACATGAACATGCATTCCAAAAATGAGATTAGAGCGTGCCACATCCTTCATTTCAGCTATTATTTCATCATAACGGGGATTAGGAGTAATTAACTGCTCGCTCCAATTGGAAAATGGATGTGTCCCGGCCGCTGCTACCTTTAGCCCTTCCTTGCCTGCCAGTTCAATTACCTGTTGGCGCAGGTATGAAACTTCATCCCTGGCCTGGGTAATATTTTCACAAACATTGGTTCCCATTTCTACGACCGCCTGGTGCATTTCTTCCTTAATGCGCTCTTTCAATAATACCTTGCCGCCTTCTAAGATCTTCGACATATGCGAGCGTAAGCTATAAGACTCACTGTCCAAAATCTGAAATTCTTCTTCTATCCCAAGCGTGAACTTTTTCATAATGCGGTGCTTTATTGTTTCTTATTTAGTCTTTTTGGAGACCGGCTTTCTTTTTGCCACAGGCTTCTTTGCAGGTGCTTTTTTAGTGACTTTAGGGGCAGCTTTCTTTTTTACAACTGGTTTTGCACTGGTTGCTTTACTCACCGTTTTTTTAACCACGGATTTTTTTGCTTCTGCAGCTGTTTTTAAGGGCACTTTGGCCGTCTTCGGTTTTACAGGAGCTGCCGAATTCTTTACAAAACTTCCCCATGAACTATTGTTTTGCTTTAACGTATGCGCCTTGGCCTTTTCGACAGCAAATTTAGCTGCATGTTCAACGATCCAATTAAAATTACCTTCTCCAACTGAATGAATATCCGCATCTGGTGCCGGGTTACAAAAATCAATGGCATACGGTATTCCATTGCGTACTGCAAATTCTACCGTATTAAAATCATATCCTAAAGCCTTATTTAGTTTAATAGTGTAATCATGGATGGTTTTCATTAATTTCTGATGTTCAGCGCCTGTTGTTTTAGGCTCGGTAACATACCGCAAATGAAATTCATTCCTAGGCTCATACGGCATAATATGCACATATTTTTGCCCAAGGCAGTACACCCGGTAATAGTCGTCAAAAATAATTTCTTCCTGAAGCATCATCACCAATTGCCCGGTCTCTGCATGCTTGGCAAACAGGTCATCGGGATTGTCTACCCGGTATACACTTTTCCAACCTCCGCCAGAATGTGGCTTCATATAAGCCGGAAACCCTATATAGTTGAAGATATAATCCCAATCTAAAGGTTCCTTTAGGTTCCGGAACGATTTTTCGGTCGTATCGTCCGGTCGGGCATTTGAGGGCAGTAAAATTGTCTTAGGTACAGGTACCCCTATCTGAAGGGCCAGGCAATTGTTAAAAAACTTTTCATCGGCACTCCACCAAAATGGATTATTGATAACTGCTGTTCCCATAAGCGAGGCATTTTTCAGAAAGGCTCTGTAAAAAGGCACCTCCTGTGAAATTCGATCGATAATGACATGGTACCCATAATCGATCCCCTGTTGAACCTTGTCTATTTGAACGGGTTCGGCAATTACCTGTCCTTTTCCCAATTCGTTAACCTTGTCGATGAAAGCCCAGGGAAAGGTATCTTCCATTCCAAATAAAATTCCTACTTTTTTTATCATGATCTTTTTTGTTTTAAATTAAAAATAACGCCCTATGTATTCTGGAAAAACCATTTTCCATAACGGCCAGTCGTGTTCTATCCATTTTCTTTCATCATACCAATAAGGAATGCCCTTGGAATGTAAAATAGATGCCATATTCTCATTCTTTGGCTTACAACTATCCCAGTCCGATGTACTAAGTACTATGTTCATATGTTGATACCGCCATGATTCTTCATTTCTCATAAATTCATCAGGGCAATTAAAATAGATGCGCATATCATCAGAAAGGGGGGTAAAATTGCGAATATTAAATACCCCGGACATTGAGAAGAGATGCGATATTACATCGGGAAATCTAAAAGCAGTATTGGCGGCATGGTACCCGCCAAAGCTTACCCCGGCAACCCCTACACGGTGCGTATTGCATTCATTCTGTATAAAGGGTATAAGCTCGTGCTTCAGGAATTGCATATACAATTCATAATTGTGTATTTTAGCTTCAGACGCCATGTCTTCCGCGTAGAAAGAGAGGCCGTCTATGGTTTCTACATTGTAGAGTTTTATTCTCCCTTCCTCAATAAAGTTCATCACGGAGCCATTTAATCCAAAATCATTGTTTTGGGTAAAGCTGCCATAGGAAGAAGGAAACATAAGTATGGGATGCCCCCAATGTCCTGTAATCTCCAAATTGATATTGCGTTCCAGCGTATTGGAATAATACTGAATATGTTGAATCGCTGCCATACTATAATGTACCCTAAATATTTTTGTTTAGCAATAAATTTTAACGGGCAAATGTAATTTATTTTTAAATTCAAACGCTTTAATATACTGAAATTGTTATACTTGCGGATTTTAAAGAATATAGATGCAGTTTAATATTGAATTTATTAGTTTAAAGGGGTCGTTCTTCTCTAAATTATTGGAGCGAAAAGTAAGGTTCAGACTGGTGGCACCACCTTCCTACAGGACCAGCATGCATCCATTCCCCGTGCTTTTAATGAACGACGGACAGGATTATGTTCCTATGAAATTGGAGAAGATTTTAACGGCCTCCTATTTAGATGCAACCAACCATTCTTTTGTGTATGTGGGCATAGAAACGAATGAAAACAGAATGCATGAATATGGTACGGCATCTTCCCCTGATTACAGAGGAAGGGGAGAAAAAGCCATAAAATACACCAACTTTATAATTGAGGAATTTATCCCATTTTTAAAAAGAGAATTTAAAGTCTCCCATCAACATGAAGATTGGGTATTCTGCGGGATGTCCCTCGGGGGATTATCGGCTTTTGATATAGTGTACAACCATCCTAAAGTATTCGGTAAAGCGGCCGTTTTTAGTGGTTCCCTTTGGTGGCGAAAGAAACAGTACACTAAAAAGGATCCTGAAGACCGGAGTCGGATTGTTTTAGACGTTGTAAAAAATGGCGTATTTGCCCCACACCTTTCTTTTTGGTTTCAGTGTGGCACACTGGATGAAAAGGCCGATCGCAACCATAATGGGATTATAGACTCCATTAACGATACCATGGACCTGATTAAAGAGCTTCAGATAAAAGGGTACAGCTATCCCGGGGATATCACTTATGTCGAAATTGAAGGGGGCAAGCACGATCTTCAAACCTGGAGTGCTATTTTTCCCGAATTTATAATGTGGGCCTTTGGTAAAAAGAAAGTTTCAGAATCCCCGGTTAAAAAAGTTCTGAAACCATAAAAAGGTATCAAACTTTAATAAAAATCTTCTTCTTATACATTACGTAGGCCAGCAACATATAAAAGCTTACTACGGTTAATCCATATAGTAAAGACGATAGCTTAGCCGACATAAAGTCGTGTATAAAAATGTTCTCGAATAACCATTCATGAAGTGAGGTTTGCTCATTTACCTTAACCGAATAGAATATTTTTGTAACAAAGCTCGAAAGGAAATACACGGTAATGGCATTCGCCCCCGCATATTTAAATATACTCCCAAATTTGAGCCCCTTCACATCTGTCATGTAATAGATCAAAGCAAGAAACAAATTTCCCCATCCTGCAGTCACCATCACAAAACTGCTTGTCCATAAGGCCTTGTTTATAGGGAAAGCAAGGTCCCATAAATGTCCTATTACGATCATCAAAATTCCAAGGCCTGCCAACAAAAGCTCTTTTTTGGCTCTTTTGGAGATCAATATTAGGCCCGTAAAGATCCCTAATAAGGATGACGCTATAGACGGTATGGTGCTAAGCAGCCCTTCGGGATCATAATCTTCCTTGTACATATGTGAACCGAATACATTGACATCAATATAATTTGCCCAGTTGTTGGGTGCTCTTTCAAAAGTGGGTTCAATTCCATTAATCGGAATAAAACCCAACCATATCCAGTAACCAACAAGCATGGCAATGCAAATTCCGATCAGGACCTTCCAATTAAAGTTCAGAAACAATATCGCAGCAAAAAAGAAAACCACCCCAATCCTTTGCAGCACTCCTGGGAAACGGATCTCAGCAAACTCATTAAAAAATGGGAAGTAAATGGTAAACGCCCCTAAGAAAAGCCCCAACCCTATCAATTTTAAGGAGCGTATACTGATCTTCTTATACGCAGCGGCATCTGATTTTTTGTTTTTATAGGCAAATACAATTGACGTTCCCACAATAAAAAGAAAAAATGGAAAGACAAGGTCTGTTGGTGTATATCCATGCCATGTTGCATGAAGAAACGGGGCGTATACATTAGACCAGGTGCCCGGTGTATTCACTAAAATCATGAGCACAATTGTCAACCCTCTAAAAATATCTACTGAAATAATTCTATCTTTCATACTATTATAATATGTTGTCTTTCATTTTGTTCCAAACCCTTGTTAAAAGGTAGCCCGACGCAATAGCCAAACCAGTCAGTATCATTGCTAATGTATGGTCACCATAAATCCAATAACCGGTTGCGAACATACAAGTATAGATCAGTATGCACCCCAGGATCATTGCTGTGATCCCAGAGGGGACACTCCATTTTTCATCCGTATTTACGATCTTTTCATTATCTGCGGTGGCCTCTTTGATCACCTTTTCCCATCCGGGGCCACCCGGTTGAATTTTTAAATAGAAATTCCTAAGTACTTCTTTCGATTCCGGTTGGGTCAAAAAAGTAGCCCCCAGCCAGATAATGGTCGTTATCACCACTACAAATATGTATTCTGTCCAATCAGGGAATACCCCAGTTTCCGAAGCAAAAAAGAAAGCACCAACCGGTGTAATTTTAAGAACAATAGATATGATCCCGGAAGCAAACATGGCTGTAATTTCACTCCACGCGTTTATGCGCCACCAAAACCATCTAAGGATAAAAATAAGGCCTGTGCCCGCACCAAAAACCAATAATACTTCAAAAAGTTGCAGTGCATTTTGCAATAACAAGGCAAGTGCTGCACTTAAGACCATCAAAATAACGGTAGAAAGTCTTCCTACGGCTACCAGTCTTTTTTCAGAAGCATCCGGCTTGATCTGCTGCTTATAAAAATCGTAGACAATATAAGAAGATCCCCAGTTCAATTGAGTAGAGATGGTAGACATATATGCCGCAATTAACGATGCCAGAACCAATCCCAGAAGTCCGCTGGGTAATTTAGTTAACATCGCAGAATAGGCCAGATCATGACCTAATTTATCATCGGCGATCGTCGGGAATGCCTCGTGAATACTGGCAATATCGGGATAGACCACCAATGAGGCCAGGGCCACCAGGATCCATGGCCAGGGACGCAAGGCATAATGCATTATATTGAAAAAGAAGGTGGCACCAATAGCATGGTTTTCATTTTTCGCCGCCAACATTCGTTGCGCAATATAGCCCCCACCGCCCGGTTCAGCCCCCGGATACCAGGAACTCCACCATTGCACGGCCAATGGAATTATAAAGAGGGTTATCAATGCCTGTTTGTTGCTAAAATCCGGAAGAATGGAGAGTTTATCAGCAACGTTTTCGTTTGCCATAAGGGCTTTAATGCCCCCTACTTCGGGTAAATTCACAAGGTAATACGCAGCTCCAATAGCTCCTGCCATGGCTACAAAGAATAAGAGGAAATCCGTATAAACAACACCCTTGAAACCCCCTAGAGCACTAAAAGTTACGGTGATAAGGCCGGCACTAATAACGGTTTGCCAGGGCTCTAAACCCAACATAATACCCCCTATTTTGATGGCTGCCAGCGTTACGGCCGACATGGTGATCACATTAAAAATAACCCCCAGGTAAATAGCCCTGAATTTTCTTAAAAAACGGGCTGCTGCCCCACCGTAACGAAGTTCATAAAATTCCAGGTCAGTATTGACATTCGATTTTCTCCATAGTTTGGCATAGACAAAAACAGTTAACAATCCGGTAATTAAAAATGCCCACCACACCCAGTTTCCTGAAACACCATTCGTCCGTACAATATCCGTAACCAAATTGGGGGTATCGGTGGAAAAGGTTGTTGCAACCATGGAAAGTCCAAGCAACCACCAGGGCATAGTTCGTCCCGATAAGAAGAATTCGGAAGTACTTTTACCAGATTTCTTTGAAACGATGACCCCAATGGCCAATACTATTGAGAAGAAAACAATAATAAAACTATAATCCAGCGTACTTAGTTCCATTTGTTGGTTTTAAGGTTGGTCGTTAAAGATATTATTTTTTAAGATACTTTTGTTTACTGCAGGTTTTTCTCTGCCTGTCAATAATTTTATTCCATTGGAAATTACCATTACTTCCTGGGTCCTTGCATTTTTGGCTTCTTTTATTATCGGTATATCCAAATCAGGTATCAAGGGAATTGCCGTCATAATTGTTACCCTAATGGCGCTTGCTTTTGGAGCAAAAGCCTCTACCGGATTGTTAGTGCCTTTGTTCGTTGTGGGCGATATTTTCGCGGTTTTATATTACAACAAGCATACCCGCTGGAAATATATAAAACGTTTTCTTCCCTGGATGATGTCAGGAGTGGTTATTGGGGTACTCATTGGAAAGGGGCTTCCCGAAAAAACTTTTAAAATAGGGATGGTTCTGGTTATTTTGGGGAGCGTTCTCATGATGGCCTGGTGGGATATGCGAAAGTCGCAAACCGTACCCACGCATTGGGCTTTTGCAGGATTTATGGGGATCATGGCGGGCATAACAACTATGATCGGCAACCTTGCCGGGGCCTTTTCCAATATTTTCTTTTTGGCTATGCGCCTTCCAAAAAATGAATTTATTGGCACTGCAGCCTGGCTGTTCTTTATTATAAATCTTTTTAAGCTTCCTTTTCATGTATTTGTATGGGAAACCATTACCATAGATACCCTGATCATTAATTTTAAATTGTTGCCCGGGGTTGGATTGGGATTGTTTTTAGGAATCCGACTGGTTAAAATAATCCGTGAACAGTTTTATCGGAAAATGATCCTTGTCTTAACCGCCCTTGGAGCATTAATCCTGTTGTTTCGTTAGAGATTCACTAATTTTCATAACTTTAGAGAGCACTACAAAGTGCCATTTGTTTTTCGTTACCAGTCTATTTTAGATATGAAGAATTTCTATCGGGCACTTCTGCTTGTTATTTTAATACTGGCTTCCTGTAATGATTTTAGACCTGGTAAAAGAGCGGTCTCAAAATCTTTTACGGTAGATCGTGATCTGAAACAAATTAAAAAAGACGGCAAACTTAAAGCCCTGATCGCCTATAGTGCCACCAGTTACTTTTTATACCGCGGCCAGCCTATGGGCTATGAGTATGAATTGTTGCGGCGATTGGCAGACCACCTGGAGGTTGAATTGGAATTAAAGGTTACCAAAAACCTCGACGAGATGCTCGCTGAGCTAAAAAATGGCACCGTAGATATCGTTGCCCATGCGCTTGCGATTACTGCTGAACGAAAAAAAGAGGTTGCTTTTTCCGATTTTCTCTATATCACCGAACAAATGTTGGTTCAACGAAAACCGGCCAATTGGCGCAAGATGACCTTAGACCAGATTCAAAGAGCCATCATAACAGACCCCATCCAACTCATTGGTGATACCGTTTCTGTACGAAAGAATTCTTCCTATTTTAAAAGGATAAAGAATTTATCCAAAGAAATAGGTGGCGAGATCATCATTGATACACTAGATGGTAACCTGTCTACCGATGAAATTATTAAAATGGTGGCAGAAGGGAGCATTAAGTATACGCTGGCCGATAAGAACCTGGCAACCATCAATGCCTCCTATTATCCCATTTTAGATTTTCAGGTACCCTTGAGTTTTTCTCAGCGGATAGCATGGGCTCTAAGGCCAAGTGCCACCAAATTATTAAAAGCTACCAATACGTGGATCCAAAAAGAAAAAAAACAACCCGATTATTACGTTATTTACAACAGGTATTTTAAGAATAAGAGAAGTTATAGAAGACGTGTGAACAGTGCTTTTTATAGTTTAAATCAAAAACAGATCAGCAAATATGACCTTATCATTAAGGAGAATTCCAGGAATATAGGATGGGATTGGCGTTTACTGGCTTCCCTCATCTACCAGGAGTCGCAATTTGATCCGGAAGCAGAATCGTGGTCTGGGGCAAAAGGACTTATGCAAATGATGCCGGCCACAGCAGAGGAAATGGGGGTGCTAAATAAATCGGACCCACAGGATATTATCCGAGGGGGATCTAATTATTTAAAAAGGTTGTATGACAGTTTTGAGAATATCACAGACTCCGTACAACGAATTAAATTTACAATGGCATCGTATAATTGTGGATACAGCCATGTTTTGGACGCGCAAAATCTGGCCTCGATCAATGGTTTAGAAAGTACGCTATGGGACGATCATGTCGAAAATATGATCGTAGCCCTGAGTTTCCCGAAAAATTACAATCACGAAGTAGTTAAATACGGATACGTCAGGGGCTTAGAACCTTTTCAATATGTAGATCAAATTTTTAAGCGCTATGAACACTACAGAAAATTTATTGACTGAGTTCGTTCGTCCAAAGTCCACTTAATTTGTACGTTAACGACTCTCTTATCTTGTTCTTTGCCTGTTCAGTATATTTTTCTCAAATTTTTTATCACTTTCCAGGGTCTCAAAAAAGGATTCCAAGAATTTTTTGGCTTTTAAGAACTGGCTGGCATTCTGAAATTGTTCCTCCAGATCGTTCAGCGCTTTGAATATTTGGTCCTTTTTTCCCAGGTAGTCTTGCCGTACTTGTTGCAAAAGTGCGTCTTCCCGTTCATACCCCTTATAAATACGCTGGGTTACTTCTGTTATGGTCTTGGACAAATTCTGAATATTGGTAACCGCTGCATAATTGGCATCAACCAGGCCCGACATATCAAAATCATAGGGAATGGGTATGATCTTACGGTCGGCAAATAACAGTTTTTGGTTGTGTTGCAGTTTGGTCGAGTAATCAGTATTGGCGATCATGTATTGAAAAAAAGAATTTTGAACAGAGGCTAACGCATCATATTGCAGTGGATGGATCTTCCGCACAATTTCCTGACCCCGATAGCGATCGGACAAATCATCCATGTCTTCAATCACAAAACCTGTAAGTTCATGTTCCTGCAAGCGATTCCCCTTTTCTTCCAACAAATGAATAGCGGTCAGCCGCGTTTTAAAATGATAGGGCGCAATGATCTCATAAAGTTTGTACGCCAGATATTCTTTGATCACAAAGTCGTCATTATCTCTTTCTAGAAGACAGGGAAGTACCAGTTTTAAATCCCCGGTTCCTTCAAATAAAGATCCTTTTGCCGACACTCTTTTTATCTTTAGTTTTATAGGGGCATAATAACAATTTTCACGTCTGAAGTTACCGCGCGCCCTAAGGTCTGTTTTTAAGGAGTCCCAAGGTTCGGCACCTTCCTTGAACCATAACATAGATTCCAAATAGGTGCTGTCATTGGTTTCTTTTTTTAGTTTTTTATTGGAGTATTTTAATTGGATGGCCAGCGGTTGGGTAGTTTCAAAAAGGCGTTGTCCGCTTGGAGACCCCTCTTTAAGATCGATTTCCTGAGAAAAGCAAAATGATGCCAGGGCAATTTGCACTACCAGAAATAGCAGGGTCCTTATGTTTTTCATAATCCAGTTAGGTTGCAATTAAAAATACGGATTTATGCAATGACCGGGTAACTTTTCTATTTTAAGAAATGGTTGGTCCCATTATTCTTAATTACTAAGCCTGCTACTTTATAGATACATCATAGTACCGTACATCAAGTAATTTTTTTTATCTCCCTAATAATAAGTATATTAAATGAAGTATTTCAAACCTAAATATTTTTTGTCATGGGAAGGATTAAGGTTTTAAACAAATGGGCCAATGCCCATACTTATTATATTTTGGATATCCTTAGAGCTGCTTTGGGCGTTGTCCTTATTTTAAAAGGCATCGATTTTATGACCAATCCTGAGCAGATGACCCTGGTAATGGAACCATTCCGAAAACTTCCTGGTAGCATGATGATTATCCATTACGTGGCTGCATCCCATTTCGTAGGCGGTTTTTTTATCATCATTGGCCTGCTTACGCGTTGGGCGATAATAATTCAGCTCCCTATTATGGTGGGCGCGGTCCTGACCAATTTTTTGGGAGAAATGAATACTTCCAACCTTATTTTGGCCTCTGTGGTTTTTCTGTTTTGCCTATTTTTTCTAATCTACGGCTCCGGGAAACATTCCCTGGACTACTACTTAAAAATGCAGAAATAAAGCCTCCTTCATAGCTTTTAAAAATTATTAGCATCCGAATTACTACGACAACCTGCCTTTTTTTGAAGCAGGCTGGTCTTCTTTTTTCAACTATCTTTAGTATAGAAATCAAGACCATTGATCTTTTTTAGCAACAGGCTTTTCTTTAAACCATAGCATGTCAGATAACCAGGATTCCCTCAACAAACTACTTCAGAAATTAGAAGCCCTCCAGACTAAACAGGCCGGTTTTAATGAGGAGATCAATGACTTGCGAGAGGAAATTACCCGACTGAAGAACTTGGAAACCCCCGCTGAACCAGTTCCGGAAACGCCTGTATCCTCCAAGGAGGCCGAAAGACCCAAACCCTTGGCCTCTCCGGCCAGGCCTTCAAGATTCTATCTTGATCCAAAAAATAAGATCCTGGGTGGGGTCTGCGCAGGCTTTGCCCAATATGTTGGAATGAATATAGTGTTGGTACGGTTCCTCTGGATGCTGCTTTCCTTGCTTTTTTGTGTGGGAATCCTGGTCTATGTGCTGCTCTGGATCATTATTCCCAAAGCAGATGAGGGTATGAATGTGGTCCAGGAAACGGCCCCCCGGGCTTCCTATGAAGCAACACAACAGCGTACCCCCGTGGCAGCTCAACCGGTAAAGAAAGCCCGTTTCGACCTTGAACAATACATAGGTGAAAGCCTGATCAGTAAAATTGGTATTGTCATTTTAATAATTGGGGTCTCTATTGGCGCAAAATATTCCATAGATAACAATTTGATCAGTCCCCCGATAAGGATCATTTTGGGGTATTTGGTTGGGGTATCGCTTTTTGGATTGGGAATGAAACTCAAAAAAAAGTATGCCAATTTTAGTGCAGTGCTGGTAAGTGGTTCCCTGGCCGTCATGTATTTTATGACCTATTCGGCCTATGCATTTTATGCCATGATCCCTCAGTTCATAGCATTTGCGTTAATGGTTTTATTTACTGTAGTGGCTGTAATTGTGGCTTTGAATTACAACAAACAAATCATTGCGCACATTGGGTTGGTCGGTGCCTATAGTATTCCTTTTCTCCTAAGTGAAGATACAGGAGATGCTGCTTTCTTGTTTAGCTATATGGCCATCATAAATGTTGGGATTCTGTTTATTGCTTTTAAAAAATACTGGAAGCCCCTCTATTTGTTGTCCTTTTTTGTTACCTGGCTCATATATGTCACCTGGTATTTTTCCAAGTATGAATCCGGTGAACACTTTATCCTGGCGTTGAGTTTTCTCTTCGTGTTTTTTGTGATTTTTTATCTCACCTTCCTCGCCTATAAGATTTTTAAAAATGAATCTTTTGAGATCCTGGATATATTTATGCTTTTGGCCAATTCATTTGTTTTTTACGGCTTGGGGTACAGCATTTTAGAGAGCCATCTCAACGGGGGTACTTATTTGGGGTTATTCACTCTTTTTAATGCGGTATTGCATATGCTTGTGAGCCTGGTTATTTATCGCAAAAAGATTGCGGACAAAAACATATTCTATTTTATTTCAGGCCTTGCATTGGTTTTTGTTACCATTACCATTCCTGTGCAATTAGATGGGAACTGGGTAACGCTGTTGTGGGTTGGAGAAGCTGCCCTATTATTTTGGATCGGGAGGACAAAGAAGGTCCCGGTTTATGAAAAAATTGCCTACCCATTGATCCTTTTGGCCTTTTTTAGTCTTACCCAGGACTGGAACCAGGCCAACGAGAATGCGTATCTTATTGAATCTTCAGAGCGATTTATACCTATCTTCAATAGTGGTTTTTTAACCTCGTTGCTATGCATTGTACTATTCGGATACATTAATCTCTTACATTACAGCAAAAAGTATTCCTCTCCATGGACGGCGCAGCAAGATTTTATGAATGTGGTTTCCTATGGCATTTCGGGAATCCTGTTAATTGTAGTTTATGCCACCTTCGCCATCGAAATTTCGAATTACTGGGATCAGCTTTATAATGAAACAGACTACAATGTTAATTTAAAAAGGTTTAGAAACATATGGCTTATTAATTATTCGGTACTGTTTGCAACCTTATTGTCTTTTGCAAATATGCTGATCTTCAAAAATAGAAAGTTATACCTGGTAAATATGGCTTTTAACACTCTGGGGTTATTCGTGTTTCTCACGGTGGGGTTATACGAACTAAGTGAGTTGCGCGATCGTTATTTGGATCAGGGTATGTCCGAATATTCTGAAATAGGTGCTTATTATATATGGATCCGGTACATTTCCTATCTGTTTGTAGCGGTGCTCCTGGTTACCAGCCATAAACTACTTAAACTGGAATACTATACATTCGAAGCAAAAATACCTTTTGACATTATTTTATATGTATCGGTATTGTGGATTGCCAGCAGCGAACTTATTAATTTGTTAGACCTTTTTGGGTTTGAAGGAACTTATAGGCTAGGGCTTACCATACTCTGGGGGGTCTATGCCCTGGCACTTATTGTCAGAGGCATATGGAAAAAGAAAAAACACCTTCGTATCGCGGCTATTGTATTATTTTCAGTGACATTGATAAAACTGTTTTTTTATGATCTGTCAGACCTCAGCACGCTTTCGAAAGCCATTGTTTTTTTAGCATTGGGAATTCTGCTATTAATAGTTTCCTTCCTATACAACAAATTTAAGCAGTTGTTATGGGGCGAGGATTGAAATAAAATCAGGTGGTAATCTCATAAATGGGAGTTGGATTTTTTCCAATCTTCAAACTCCTTTTTCATGGATTTATCAATAAGTGGATAGAGCCCTATAATGGAAACCCCCGCTTCTACCTTGAACATTACAAAAGCCTCGAAAAGGGTCATTTCCAGGCATTCGTCCGCGACTTCCTCTGCCAGATGCAAGGGAATGACCATAACACCATCATCATCTCCTACCAGCACATCTCCGGGAAAACAGCAACATCTCCACATCCAATCGGTTCGTTGATGGCTATTGCCTGGTGTAGTGTTAAATTGGTTGGGGCTGAGGGTCTGTTGTGATAGGATGAAAAATTGAGTGCTGTAATTTCAGCGGAATCACGAAACCCTCCATCGGTTACAATTCCTGCTGCTCCACGCTTCATAAGTCTGGTAACCAATATGGAACCTGCAGAAGCGGCTCTGGCATCTTTACGACTGTCTATGACCAGAACAGCGCCCCTTGGGCATTCCTCTACGGCCACCCGCTGTGGGTGCTTTGGATCTTTAAATACTTCAATTGGGTTCAGATCTTCACGGGCAGGGATATACCGCAGGGTAAATGCTTCTCCAACCATGGTTCTTCGCCCCTTTTTTAATGGCTTCACCCCTTGAATAAACTGATTTTTCAGGCCTTTTTTAAAAAGACAAGTGGCAATAGTTGCCGTGCTTACCCTTTTTAGGTTTTCTCTTGTTTGCTGAGACAATAAAGTCATTTTAGAATTTA
>CALZFZ010000052.1 GCA_945786965.1 uncultured Muriicola sp.
GAGCTCCTTAATTTCATCCGGATTTGTGCCGTCATAGGTGCCTCGGATCCTTCTTTCCTTATCTACCAGGATGAAATTTTCGGTATGGATCATATCGTATGGCCCCCCATCGCCATCGTCCTTCACGGCCAAATACGATTTACGTGCCAGTTCGTAGATCTGTTTCTTATCCCCGGTCACCAGGTTCCATTTACGGTCTACCACGCCCTTTTCCAAGGCATATTTTTTTAATTGGGGAACCGAATCGATCCCGGGCGTAACGGTATGACTTAGAAGCATTACATCATTATCACCAAGGAACTGTTCCTGCAACAGGGCCATATTTTTTGTCATCACAGGACATATGGTAGGGCAGGTAGTAAAAAAGAAATCGGCCACGTATATCTTGTCCCTGTAGTCTTCCTGGGTAATGGTCTGCCCATTTTGATTTACCAAAGAAAAATTGGCCACGGTATGGTACTTTTTTACATGTTGTAAGGAGGCATCGACCAATTCCGGGTTAAAATCGGCTGGCTGGTAAATCGGCAACATTTTTTTGGGTTGAAGGGCATTGTAGAATAAGTATATGATGACGATGGATAGCCCAAGCAATACAATCCCCAGAAGTTTAAATTTTTTAAAAAAGGACCCCATAGCTGGTTTTTTACAAAGGTACAGCGGCAATCCATAGCAATCAAAAAGTAAACTACAGATTGCTGCCAAAACTTTCTTAAAAAATACCGGCAAAGGATAGTTTCTTTTTTTAAGACTCGGTAAAAGCTTACTTTTGTGCGATTAATTTTAGATATCTTCAATGAGTCCGATACTTATTCAGGTCATACAATTCTTTATGAGCCTTTCCCTGCTAATTGTTTTGCATGAGCTGGGCCATTTTATCCCAGCCAAAATATTCAAGACCCGGGTAGAAAAATTCTACCTTTTTTTCGATATAAAATATTCACTCTTTAAAAAGAAAATTGGGGAAACGGTATATGGCGTTGGCTGGTTGCCTCTTGGTGGCTATGTGAAGATTGCCGGGATGATCGATGAGAGTATGGATACGGAACAAATGTCTGAAGAACCGAAACCCTGGGAATTTAGGAGCAAACCTTCCTGGCAGCGACTTATTATAATGTTGGGCGGGGTTACCGTTAATTTTATACTGGCGGTCATTATTTATATTGGGATGGCTTATTCCTATGGAGACCAGTATATAGTGGCTAATAGTTTAAAGGACGGGTTTTTAGTTACAGAAAAGAATATCGGCGATAAGCTTGGGGTACAAACGGGCGATCTCATTGTGGCGGTGGATGGCGATCCTGTAGAACGCTTCTTAAGTTTACCACTCATGATTGTCAATGGCAACACGATGACCATTCAAAGAGACGGCCGGACGTTTGATCAGGAGATCCCGGTCGATTTTATAGCAACTTTGTTGGAAGATGAAAATAAAATTCAGTTCCTGGGCCTAAGGACTCCATTTATTATCAATGAAGTTCCAAAAAAATCACCCAATGCAAATACAGGATTATTAAAGAACGATGTGGTATTGGCCATCAATAGCGAAAAAGTTTCGTACCGGGATGAAGCAATGCCGATTTTCGAAGCCAATAAAGGGAAAGACGTGCAAATTACTGTACAGCGGGAAAATGGGGCTACGGAAACACTTAATGTAAAAATTTCAGAGGAAGGTCTGTTGGGGGTGTCAGTCGGGACCACGTTGGAAACCTATGAGAAAATGGGTTACTTCGATATTGAAACAAAAAAATTCACCTTCCTGGAGTCTATCCCGGCGGGTATTGATAAAGGGGTAACCACCCTTACGAGTTATGTTAAGCAATTAAAGAAGATATTCAATCCGGAAACGGGGGCTTACAAGGGAGTTGGTGGTTTTGCTGCTATTGGCAATATGTTCCCGGAGACATGGAACTGGCCGGCATTTTGGTCTACTACGGCTTTGATATCCATCATTTTGGCGTTTATGAACATACTGCCCATCCCGGCCCTGGACGGCGGACATGTAATGTTTTTGTTGTACGAGATGGTTACCGGAAGAAAGCCCAGCGATAAATTTTTGGAGTATGCCCAGATTACAGGTTTCTTTTTGTTGATTGCCCTGTTGTTGTTTGCCAATGGGAACGATCTTTATAAATGGTTGTTTAAATAGAAAATAGGATTATTTTATTGGGGGATTTGAAAGAAACTGCTATATTTGCGTCCTCAAAAATGCTATAATATTCCTCCTTAGCTCAGTTGGTTAGAGCATCTGACTGTTAATCAGAGGGTCCTTGGTTCGAGCCCAAGAGGAGGAGCAAATTATAATGATAAAACGGTTATACTATTATAGTGGTAGCCGTTTTTTTTATATTTACAAAAACCTTTCTCCATGAAAAATGTACTTTTCACTCTCTTGTTTTCACTAGCATTACAAGGTTTCTCCCAGACAGCAGATTACACACTGAGCTCCTATTTAGATGAAGGAATAAAAGCGCCAAATACTCATTATATTGGCGAAGCTTGGCTTAATGGACTATTAAGAGCAGACGAGACGCTAAATTACAATATTACAAAAGCCACTTTTAAGGCTAATTCTACTTTGGATTGGCATAAGCACACCACCCCTCAAGTTTTAATCTTCGTAGAAGGTGAAGGATACTATCAAGAGAAGGGAAAGCAACCTATCCGTGCAAAAGTTGGGGATGTAATCAAGTGCGCGGCTAATACCGAACACTGGCACGCCTCATCAAAGGAAAAGGACGTAACTTATTTAGCCATTTATAGTGGAGAAACAAAGTGGACCGAAGTATTGTCACAAGAATCCTATGATCTTGTTGCAGGTCAATTAAAAAATCAATAACACTTTTTGATAAGAGGCTCAACGACAATCACAAATTATTTAAGCTGTAATGCATCTTTGAATAATAGAGGGAGCATAGTGACACCAAAGCCATCCACGAAACTGGATGGCTTTTTTCGTCAGAAAACTTGGGTGAGAATTCTGTCCCGAAACCTCGGGAAGCCCAAGAGGAGGAACCAAATCAGATAAGCAGTAAATAATAGGGGCTTTTTTATTTTCAACTTGCTTTTAAGCCTTTATTTTTGTTGTTGCTTTACTTGAAAGAGCAGGTTTTCTCCCATATAACATCCCATATAGCATAAATGACATCCTTTTTTTCATAATCCATAAATTTATCTTGGGAAATAATCTTTAACTTGGTATCTTAATCAACTAATTTAAAACCTATACAAAATGAAGTTAATAACCAGCGAAGTAAACCTATATTGGGTTCACTTTCAATCAGGAGGTTCCGATCAGAATAAAGTTTACCCACGTGCCCTTGTAAAATGTTACCATGACGATGATTTTGTTGTGCAGATAAACTTCTATCCTGATAATAAAAGCCTGCCTGAAAATCATTATGACAAAAGGAATAAATTAGTGTACTTGCGGTACCACATGTATATGTATCCCAATGTCATAGACCTTTTGAGGAATGAAAAACCAATTTACTTTAGTTATTCTGAAAGTTTAAAAATGGGTTATGTCAGAACCGGGAAAGAACCAATTGGAGAAGGAACTACGGATGCTGATTTCTAACAAACCGGTTTTAAGACACATCATTTTTTACTAAAATATCAGTACCAGGTAATTCATAGCCTTCAAAATCGGCCGATTTTGCAAATGGACAGTATGTCTAAGAGATCTACATTTTATTAAGTTTTTTTGAAATTGGATCAGGGATAAAACAGCAGGACGAGCATTTATGATCAAGGAGTTACAGAAAGGTAGCTCCTTTTTTTATTACTAATTTTACAACCCTTGCCTATACGTTAACCTTTGTAAACATTAGACAATAAATCACTTCGGCTATGATTCCGCTAAACTCAACCTTTCCTTAAGCAATAATCATTTTTCATTGTACAATTCGCAAAGAAATAATTACATTAGGTGCTTTTGCCATTTGTAAGTTTACGCGTCCATGAACAAACTTATCTACTACTTGCTTCTTGTACCAATATCGCGTTTGCCATTTTTTATTTTGTATGGCACTTCCAATGTATTATACTTCATCATTTACCGAATATTTGGATATCGAAAGGCTGTGGTAAGAAAGAACCTGACACATTCATTTCCTAAAAAATCTGTTGCCGAGATACGTGATATTGAAAAAGCCTTTTACCGGCACTTTTGTGACATATTTGTAGAAAGTATAAAGAACTTTACCATTTCAGAAGCGGCCGCCATGAAGCGGATGAAAATAGTCAACCCAGAATTGTTGGAGCCCTATTATAACAAAGGACAGAGTGTTATTTTGGTAGGTGGGCATTACAACAATTGGGAGTTATTTGCGCTGGCTATTCCCGGACAAATCAAACACACTCCCATGGCTCTTTATTCACCCTTAAAAAATAAGTTTTGGGACGAAAAGATTACCAGTAGCCGCTCCAAATATGGATTACATATGCTGCGTATTGATCCTATTCTTAAAAAAATTAAAAAGCAAAAAGAAGAGCAATTTGCAGTGATTTTTGGAAGTGATCAGTCGCCAAGAAAATCACAATTAGCTCATTTTACGACCTTTTTAAGCCAAGAAACAGCTGTAGCTTACGGCGCTGAAAGAATGGCAAGAGAATTTGACATACCCATCATTGCAGGCTCAAACTTAAAAGTATCACGTGGGCATTATAAAGTAATTTTTACGCTAATTTCAGAAGACCATAGCAAATTCAAGAAAGGGGAAATTACGGCCGCTTTTACAGAGCACTTGGAAAAAGATATTCTGGCCGCTCCGCAATATTGGTTATGGTCCCATAATCGTTGGAAACACCAAAAGTCGGAACATGAACCCGATCGATTAATATGATGGGCTCTTCTTATTTCTCGTCTCTTCATGGGTTGCATTTACGCAAAATGTATAATTGGAAGTTTGCTAAAGGAAATAAGGCGTATCATCCTAAATCTTACTACTAACTATAATCCACTATGCTATTTCCAAATGTTTTCAGCTTGAAATACTTCGTATGAAGCCCATTTCTATATTTTAGATTTATTGTTCTTTGAGATTCTCTTATTGTCTATATACTCGTTTAAAAATAAAGAATAAAGGAATCCCTACCAGTACTGTTAATAAAGCAATGGAAGATTCAAAGGGGCGTTCAAAAAAAGCCAAAATCAAAATAATAAGGCTTATCGTAATATAAAATAGTTGCACCCAGGGATATCCCGGTAACTTTAATACGGAACGTCCTGACCTTCGAAGCCTGAATACACCGATCACTGCGAGAATTGGAAAAATACCAAGGGAAAAGCCCATATAGGTTAAAATCTGGTCAAAGGTTCCTGAGAGCACCATAATTATAGCGATCAAGGCCTGAACCAATATAGCCCTGGAAGGCACTTTTAAAACCGGGTGCACCTTTGCCAGAAATTTAAAAAAATACCCGTCTTTGGCCATGGCATAGTACACTCTTGGACCAATTATTATAAAAGCGCTCAGGGAAGAAAATAGGGCAAATGAGATGAGTAATGAAATGACAGTATCGGTAGTTTCATTAAACAAATTGTTGACTGCCAGCCCGCCAACGGCAATGACCCCTTTCATATCTGAAGGTGGAATCGCATAAATGAAAAGTATGTTAAGCAATACATACAATCCCATTACAATTCCTGTCCCTAAAAGCAGTGATTTTGCCAGATTTCTTTTCGGATTTTTAATTTCTGAACCGACATAGGTAGAGGCGTTCCATCCGCTGTAAGCGAACATAATCCACATAAGGGATAGACCCGCGGTTTTCCATCCCCCAAAACCTGTGGAAAGTGCCTCCCCCTGAGTGAAATGGGAAAGGTCGCCTTTGCCTATAATAAATCCGGCACCAATCAAACCTACAACCAAGCCAACCTTGAGCAAGGTGAGGTAATTTTGAACTTTGGCTCCAAAACTAATCCCTCTGAGATGTACCATTGAGAAAAGTATAATCACAAGGGCTGCTGCTATTTTTTTTAAAGCACCTACCGGTAAATCCAGAACAAGAGCACTTTGCGGGAAGGCACGGAAAAGGTATTCACTAAACCCGAGAGCCGAAGCCGCTATGGGCGCTGAAAAACCAACAATAAAAGACACCCATCCACTGAGAAAACCATAAACAGGGTTGAAAAGTTTGGAAAGAAAATTGTATTCCCCACCGGCCTGGGGCATCGCAGCGCCAAGTTCACCATAACTCAATGCCCCGCAAAGTGCTATTACCCCGCCAACAATCCAAAGAAGAAGCATCAGGAACGGATTTCCCAAATCACCCATCAACAGGCCGGAAGTAGTGAAAATTCCCGCACCGATCATGTTCGCGATTACGATGTTCGTCAATGAAAACAGGCCTAGTTTTCTCGGCAGTTTATTTTCTTCAGCAGACCGCAAACTGCACTTAGTTTTTGTAACTGATGGCTAATCCTCCTCCGGAATTGTCTACGGTAGTGGTATAATTATCAAGACCTTGCACATATTCCAAATATTCCCTGGTACCAGACATCCCACCACGGCCTCTTCCTGCAGGGCGTACATTGTGTGCTGTAAAACAACCTCCTGCCACTAACTTATGGTCTATATCCTTAAAGTAGTTTACATACCAGTCCTTATCTGCATCGCTAAACACAAAATCAAAGGGTCCAGCGAGTTCTGGTACCAAGTCGTGGGCGTTGGCAAGTCTTGCGTCTACAAAATGTGATAATCCCGCTTTTTCAAGGTTGGCAAGCGCCTCTTTGTTTCGGGTTTCATCGATCTCTATGGTAATTAATTTTCCCCCGGTCTTGCTGAGGGCCCAGGCTATCCAAATAGTTGAATGCCCTGTAGATGTACCAATTTCAATGCCCTTGGTATATCCGTTTTTTACAATGATATCGTATAGTAACTTCCCGTCCGAAGCAGGAACATTTAAGTCGCGCCACTGGCCTTTTTTACTATTCAAAAAGGCTTTTACTTTTTGGTCCAGTTCGGTCTGCTTTGAAATATCTTGCGCCTGGATAGTATTTCCCGGATAAACAAACATTGCGAAGGCAACAAGGGTACACAGTTTCATAAAAAATGGCATTGTCTTCATGTCCTTAAAATTTATTAGTTAACTCCTGGTCTACAATTTAAACAAATGTGTCCATATGGGGCAGCACTTCTTATCCTTATATTTCTTATAGATCAAAAAGGCTTGGCAGCCAGAGGCTCAATTGTGGAAAGTAAGTCACCAAAAACAACGCAATGATCATTGCAATAAACAAGGGTAATAATGGTTTAAAAACCTTTTCAATGGTTGTCTTAGCGATTCCAACACCTACAAAGAGCACTGAACCTACCGGGGGCGTACACAGGCCTATACAAAGATTCAGTACCATGATGATCCCAAAATGCACCGGATCTAACCCTAATTTGGTTACCACAGGCAAAAATATAGGTGTAAAAATAAGTACGGCAGGGGTCATATCCATAAACACGCCTACACACAATAACAATAAATTTATGATCAGGAGAATCACAATTTTATTGTCGCTCAGAGCCAAAAGACCGGAGCTGATATCCTGCGGGATGTTCTCATAGGACAAGGCCCAGGACATACACATGGATGAAGCGATTAGCAACATTACAATAGCCGTTGTAGCAGAAGAATCTAACAAAATCTGTGGTAGTTTTGGTATGGATAATTCCTTATAAAAAAACCCAAGAATCAGACTATATAAAACGGCAATGGCAGATGCTTCTGTGGCAGTGAAAATTCCGGTAACGATACCCCCAATGACAACCACCAACATTAAAAGACTTGGTAAGGCATCGATAAAAGTTTTGAAAACTTCTGCTAGGCTGCTTTGTTTTCCAATCTTATATTTTTTCTTTTTAGCCCAGACCGAGGCAACGATCATTAGAAAAAGACCCGTTAAGATTCCCGGTATATAACCTGCCAGGAACAAGGCAGCAATGGAAGCTCCTCCACTTGCCAGGGAATAAACGATTAACACATTACTCGGCGGAATGACCAAACCAGTTGTGGCAGAAGTTATATTTACTGCTGCACCAAATTCTTTGGAATACCCTTCTTTTTCCATTTCCGGACCCAAAATACTTCCCATTGCTGAAGCGGACGCCATTGCCGAGCCAGCAATAGCCCCCATTAACATGGCAGCGATTACATTAATCAATGCGAGTCCACCTGGGAGCGATCCCACCAGGGTTTTTGCAAAGGCGATCAAGCGGTGTGCTATACCCCCTTTGTTCATGAGTTCACCAGATAAAATAAAGAACGGAATCGCCAATAGAGCAAAACTATCCAGTCCTGTTGCCATTCGTTGTGAAACCGTAGTAAATGCAGGCATGGCAGGAATACTGACTAACATGGTCAGTAAGGAGGATATGGCAATACTCCAAGCAACCGGAGTCCCTATTGCCAAAAGACCGATGAAGCTGATTATCAATACGAGAACAGGGATATGTTCCATCATGATCTAAGGTTTTTTAGGTCTGATATTTTATAATACATGATTAGAAGACCACTAATGGGAAGAATAAAATAGACCACCGCCAACGGTATCTGAAGGGCCGGGGATTGTTGTCCCAGAATATAGGAGATATATACCAAACGTGATCCGCCGATGACAAAGGCGAAAAAAACGAATAGAATAACCAGTACTGTCACCAATATTTTCAACATTTCTTGTGTTCTTGTATTGGCCCTTGAAGGCAATATATTGATGGCTACGTGTAAATTCCTTCCGGAAACATAGGCAGCTCCTAAAACACCTATCCAGATCATAAGATATCGAGCCAACTCGTCCGTAAAAGCGCTGGGATCGCCGGTTACATATCTTGTAAATACCTGCCATAGTACGTTGATAACCATGACGGACATGATCAGTACCAGGGTTCTGCTTAAAATAGTGTCTAGTTGTGTTCGAAATCCCATATTAGTTGGTTTCTTGGATTTGTTTTATAAGTGGATAAATCTCAGCATCTTGCTTATAACCTTCAAAGATTCCTTTGACCTTTTCAGCAAAAAGGGATTTGTCTGGTCTGCTAATTTGCACACCAGCTTTCTGAACTTCGCGTAAGGCTTCCTCTTCAGCTTCAGCCCAAAGCACTCTCTGGTATTTTATGGATTCCCTTACCGATGCATTCAACCACTGTTGCTCTTGTTCCGAAAGTTTCTTCCATGCCTGGGTCCCTATAAGCAATATATCTGGCAGTACCGTATGTTCGTCCAAGGAATAGTACTTACAGACTTCATAGTGTCTTGAAAGATAGAAACTCGGAGGATTATTTTCAGCACCATCAACCACCCCTTGTTGTAAGGAGGTATAAAGTTCACCCCAGGAAATAGGGGTAGGGGATCCCCCCAAAGCTTTTACCATTTCAACGGCCGTGGCACTTTCCATAACCCTTATTTTTTGACCTTCCAGATCGGAAGGTTTCTCAATGGGCTTGTTCTTGGTATAGAAACTACGGCTTCCTGCGTCGTAATACCCCAATCCCTTTAACCAAAACTTCTCTCCTTCGTTTAAAAGCAATTTACCTATGGGTCCGTCCAACACATCAAACGAGTGTTGGCGATCACGGAAAAGAAAGGGGAGTCCCAGGACTTTCATTTTAGGGGCAAAGTTTTCTAAAACCCCAACGGATACCTTGGTCATGTCCAGACTGCCGATCTGCAAAAGTTCCAAACATTCACGTTCCGTACCCAACTGCTGACTAGGGTAAATTTCCAGCTTTAGGCGACCCCCTGAACGCTCATTTAAATCCTCTCCCATTTTTACCATAGCCTTATGCACCGAATGGCTTATGTCTAATCCATGACCCAAGCGCAAGGTTTTCGTAGCGTTTTCAGCAGTACAACCAGTGAGCAGCCCCGAGAAAATCAAAAAAGAAAAGATTCTGAAAATTTTCAAGTTTTATTAATTTCTGATTTTTTTGATCAATGTCATAGTTCCTGCAACCCTTTGTTGCAATACATCATAATTCTTAGTAGCCAGGATATCCTTACTTATTAATTGGGACCCCATGCCCACACAGATTACACATTCCTCAATCTAACTTTTAAGATTCTATTTCTCCATTGACCACGTCAAAGGAATTGGCCTGGGAAAACCGCAGGAATCCAGGAGGGGATAAACGGAGCATTATTTCACCAAATGTTACTACTTTATTCATCCTTCAATTAGTTTAATCTTAAAAATCAAAATATTCTTTTGCGTTCTTATAACAGATATCTTCTATGATCTTACCTATCCATGCCATATCATTGGGCAACTCACCGTTTTGAATATCATTGCCGAATAGGTTACAGAGAATTCGCCTAAAATATTCATGGCGGGGAAAGGAGAGGAAACTTCTTGAATCGGTCAGCATACCCACAAAGCAGCTCAATAAGCCCATATTGGATAACACTTTCATCTGTTCTTCCATCCCATCTTTTTGATCTAAGAACCACCAGGCAGATCCCCATTGTACCTTACCCTTGATACTGCCATCATTAAAATTGCCTGTCATCGAAGCCATAACAGCATTGTCGTTTGGGTTGAGATTGTAAAGTATGGTCTTTGCCAGTTTATCTTTACTGTCTAGTCGGTCCAGAAATTTGGACAGATTTTGGGCCTGTGGGTAATCCCCAATGGAATCCCAACCGGTATCAGGCCCTAAAAGTTTGTACATTCTGCTATTGTTGTTACGCAGGGCGCCCAGGTGAAATTGCTGTACCCATCCTAATTTGTGGTATTGCTCAGAACAAAAATGCAACAGGGCACTTTGAAACTTTGAAGCTTCCATTTCAGAAACCTGTTTTCCTGTTCTACGTTTTTTGAAAATGGTATCGGCTTCTTTCTGTGTAAAGTCGTCCGCAAAAAGATTTGGTAAGCCATGATCGCTCAACCTGCATCCGTTCTCATGAAAATAATGCATACGCTTTTCTAATGCCGAACAGAGTTGTTCATACGATCGTATAGAGCTTTCACAAATAGTTTCTAGAGCATCAACATACATATTATATCCGTCGGATTGGATCATAAGAGACTTGTCCGGTCTGAACGCCGTACTTACCTTGGTGGCAAAATCACTCTGAACCAATTTTTTATGATGTTCCAATGCATCGGTAGGGTCTTCTGTGGTACATAACACCTCAACATTCATCTTTGAGATCAGCCCCCTACAACTAAATTGCTTGGAACGTAAGCTACCAGAAGTCTTATCATAGATTTTTTGAGCATTTGCAGCTGTTAAGGGTTCATGTATGTCAAAATAACGGGCCAGCTCCATATGCGTCCAATGGTATAATGGGTTCCGCATAGTGTATGGTACGGTTTGGGCCCACTTTTTGAACTTCTCTTCATCGGAAGCATTGCCTGTAACGTATTTTTCAACTATCCCTAATGTCCTAAGCGCACGATATTTATAATGATCTCCGTTCAACCATGCCTGGGTAATATTCTCAAAAATCCTGTCTTTGGCCAGGTACTCAGCCGAAAGGTGGTTATGATAATCTATAATGGGCATTCCTTTGGCATACTCATGATACAGGATTTTCGCATACTTGCTCTGCAATAGAAAATCGTCATGAATAAGCGGTGTTGTTGGCGTGGTATCTTTCATGCGTTGTTCCTTTTTTTAAAGTGATTTGGAAATTCCCATTTCCAAGCCCCTTAGTTCTGCCAATCCTCTAAGTCTTCCGATTGCCGAATAACCTGGATTGGTTTTTTTAGCAAGGTCGTCTAACATTTGATGCCCATGATCCGGGCGCATTGGTATGCCATGGTCTTTTCGCCCGGATGTGATTCGATGCCGTTGTTCCCCGATCAGCGCCTTTACAACCCCATACATATCAACATCCCCTTCTAAATGGTTAGCTTCATAAAAATTTCCGGAAGCATCGCGTTTGGTGCTCCTTAAATGTATAAAATTGATCCTACTCCCTAATCGATTGACCATTCCCGGAAGGTCATTATCTTGTCGCACCCCATAAGAACCTGTACAAAAACACAGTCCGTTATTGGGGCTGTCATATGCTTCAATAATCTTTTTTGCATCAGATTCTGTACTTACTACACGAGGCAGCCCTAATATTGGGTAGGGGGGATCATCAGGATGAATGGCCAGATTTACTCCTGCCTTTTCGGCAACCGGCGCAATTGACTGGATAAAGGCATACAGATTTTGCCGCAGTTCTTTTTCACTAATAGTTGAATACGAATCCAGGGCAGCTTGAAACTGTTCCAAGGTGTAACCTTCCTCTGTCCCGGGCAATCCTGCAATAATATTGTTGATCAAATTTTGCTTGTGATCTTTGGTCATGGACTCAAATAGGTCCCTCGCCTTTAGTTGTACTTCTTCAGGATACATATCTTCGGAATCTGGTCTCTTAAGTAAAAAGAGTTCAAAAACAGCAAATTCCAAGGCATCAAAGCGAAGGGCTTTGGAGCCGTCTGGTAATTCATATGACAAATCTGTGCGGGTCCAATCCAACACGGGCATAAAATTGTAACAGACTGTATTAATCCCACATGAACCCAAGTTTGTGATACTCTTGTTATAAATAGCAATGTATTCCAAGAAATCGCCCGTACGCTTTTTTATGTCCTCATGTACAGGAATACTTTCGACAACAGACCAGGTAAGTCCTGCAGCTTCGATTTCCTTTTTGCGCTTATTGATTTCAGGAACGGTCCATACCGCACCATTGGGAATGTGGTGTAGTGCGGTTACTACACCGGTTGCCCCTGCCTGCAGAATATGCGATAATTGCACGGGGTCCTCCGGTCCGTACCAGCGCCAGGTTTGTATCATGTCTTTACCTTATTTATATCCCTTTGTATGCATTTTCATATCTGGGTATCCTTGCTAAACAGGCCTGATTTCCCAACCCGGTTCATAGGTCCTTGACCAGAGTTTCATTGCTTTTCTGTTCCGAATACGTCCGGTGGTTTCATCGATTTCAATTGCCTTTTCGATCCTCGAGGCAATATTCGCATAATGAGTTAGCATTTGGCTAATTGCTCCTTCGTCTATAGGGGATGTCAATGCCGCCTTGCCCCGGATTGTATCAAAAAAGTTAACGGAATGGAGCGTGGACATATCCCCGCCACCTCCAAGGGCCGTGCCCCCTTCGTTGCCATCAGTCCGTTTTTCTTTAAGCAATTCCCCTTTTAAACTGTATACCTTGTAACCACCTCTGTCCATATAAACAGAGCCCTCAGAACCAAACACTATGGTCCCTCTGCCAGATCCGTATTTGTCATATCCGTTTCTGCTTTGGCCATCCCAAAGGATTGTTTTATTGTCCGAAAAGCGATAGGTGGCGTCCATTGTATCATACATTTCCCAGCCGTCGTCTTTATAATGGTATTTGCCTGCCACCACCTCCACATGTTCAGGATATTTTACATCCAGGGCCCACCGTGCAATATCTAGCTCATGGGTAGCATTATTCCCCATTTCCGCAGTACCATAATCCCATCCGTACCAATGCCAGTTATAGTCCCAGGTATTGTGAGTGTATTCGCGCCTTGGTGCCGGACCCTGGAACAACGCCCAATCCAGGCCTTCGGGTGGATTAGCCTTTACCTGGTTCGGAACACGCCCCCTTGAATTAACATAGAAGGCGATCGCTTTATAAGCATCGCCAATAACGCCATTATGGATCTCTTTAATAATTTCCTGAGTTTGAGGGGAAGAACGCTGTTGGTTTCCCATTTGAACTACTTTTTTGAACTTTTTTTGATATGCCACCAGCAATTCTCCTTCTTTGGGATTGTGGCTACATGGTTTTTCCAGATAGACATGTTTGCCTGCCTCCATGGCCATGCATGCCCCGGGAGCATGCCAATGATCCGGGGTTGCCATAAAAATGGCATCTATCTCTTTATCATCCATTATTTTCCGTATGTCGTTTTCAAGGATCGGAGGGTCTTTTATGAGTTTGGAAACGGCAAGGGCCGCATTATCGCGCTGACTTTTCATCACATCGCACAGATAGCGGAGTTCAATATTATTTTCATTCGCAGCAATGGCTGGCACAAAAGCGCTGTACCGCCTTCCCAATCCCTGGATAGCCACCTGCAGCCGGTCATTAGACCCCAGAATTCTTGAATAGCTCTTGGCCGACATCGCATTTAGGCCGGGGCTAATGGTAACGCCCAAGGCTCCAATGGCTGTTTTTTTAATAAAATCCCTTCTGTTTGTGCTCATAGCGCGTATTATTTAGTGTTATTGACCGGACGAATTTTAATATTTTTAAAGGAGACCATATCGCCATGGTCCTGCAATAAAATGTACCCTTTATCCATTTCACCGAATTTAGGCCATATAGCATACTTGCTTTCCGATACCAGTTTTAAATAGGCATCGCCTCCCCTTTCATATTCCAGGACCTTCATCCCATTTAACCAATGTTCCACATGGCCGTCTACCGAAGTGATATACGCCGTGTTCCATTCGCCCACAGGTTGTATGGGCTTGTTTTCGTCTGCTTCGATCAGATCGTACAAAGAGCTAACGGTTCTGCTTCCTTCATGATTACCAAGTTTGGCATCGGGGTGCAAAGCGTCATCGAGGATCTGATATTCCAAACCAATAGCGGACCCGGAACCTTTGTTGATCTCAGTGTCAACATAATATTTTATGCCACTATTTGCACCCGGCGTTATTTTAAAATCTACTTTTAATTCAAAATCGCTATATAGTTCTTCGGTGACAATATCGCCACCGGCAGCCGCCTCGGCGCCTCCTGAGGACAACACCGTCAATTCCCCATTTTCAATTTTCCATCCTTGCTCCGGAAATCCTTCCAGGTTAGCGCCTCGCCATCCGTTGGTTGTAGTACCGTCCCATAGCATTTTCCAGCCATTTTTCTTTTCATCAATGGTTAGCTGGTTCTTGGTAATGATCGGTTTTAATGGCGATGGTTTTGAGTATTTAGATACACTATCGGTAATGATCTTTATATCTTTCCAGATGATTTCCCTGCCATCTTGCTGTTCATCACTGATGGAATGTACCTGCAGACAAATAAAACCTTTGGCCGTCTTATCATCAATTAAATGCGCTGCAGGAATGTCATTGACCCATGTTTTCAGGGTATCGCCAATTGCTTCAATGCGATAGTGATTCCAGTCGTTTTGTTTAAAAGCCTTTTGTGGTTTGGGATCATCGGTTAAAGGATAGAGCCAGCCCCGGCGTTGCTCATCATAAATACCTCCGCTCCAGGCTCTTTCAGACGGATCTATTTCCACTTGGTACCCATGTACTACTCCATCCCTGTAGTACGGAAAGCTGTTGCTCCGGATCTGAATCCCGGAATTGGACGTGGAATCTACTTTCACATCGAGCTCTAAAATAAAATCCCCATACATAGCATCGGTCGTTAAAAAAGAGTTGGGGGTATTGTGAACCGTACTGCCTACAATGGTTCCTTCCTGCACGGCATATTTAGCAACGCCCCCTTCCTGGTGCCATCCGCTCAGGGTTTGTCCGTCAAATAAAGGAACCCAGGGAATGTCTTCTTTTGAGGATTCGGAACAGGCAAAAAACAGTACGGTGGTACAGAGCACTAGTACTTTGCTTAAATAAAAAGATCTTTTCATGTTTGGTTTTCGTTTATTATTCCTTTGTTACAATTTTATGCTTCATTATACTCCGCTGAAGGCACTAAAGCCCCCATCGATCGGAATGATGGCACCGGTAACGAAAGAAGCAGCATCACTCATTAACCAATGAACAGCGCCATGTAATTCATCGGCTTCCCCAAAGCGTTTCATGGGCGTATTATTAATAATGGTCTTTCCCCTTTCTGTATAGCTACCATCTTTATTGGTTAGAAGCGCCCGATTTTGATTTCCTATAAAAAACCCCGGTGCAATGGCATTTACCCGGATCTTGTCGCCAAACTTCAAAGCCATTTCAGTAGCCATCCATTTTGTAAAAATATCGATGGCAGCTTTGGATGCTGAGTAGCCAACCACCCTTGTAATAGCTCTGCTTGCGGTCATCGAAGAGACGTTGATAATAGTACCTTTCCCTTGTTTTGCCATTGTTTCGCCAAATACCAGGGAAGGCAGTACCGTACCGTCCAGATTGAGTTCGGAAACTTTTCTGAAATCTTCCATCTTCAGATCGAAGATCGTTTGGTCAATGCCAATGGTTGCCCCGGGCATATTACCACCGGCGGCATTGATTAAAACGTCTATTTTCCCCCACTTTTGAATAAGAGCATCGCGTACGTCAAGAAGGAATTTTTTATCGAGCACATTGCCAAAAAACCCGGTGACCTCCCGGCCTGTTTTTTCCAACTCAGCAATCCTTTTCCTACCCTTTTTTTCGTGGAATCCCAGGATAGCGATCTTGGCTCCTGCTTTTAGTAAATAATGGGCCATGCTGCCTCCCAGAACTCCGGTTGCTCCGGTAATAACAATGACCTTGTCAGAAATGTTGAATCTATCGGTTGCCTCCATCCCTGCAATTTATAAATTTAATTGCTAGCTCAGGGTGTGGTTCAACCGGTTTTCTAACCGCCCATATCTTGTAGTTAATAAATTAAGTCCTCATAGCTTTAGCTTCAGGCCACCATTGACGACGAAACCGTCTACGGGCGCATAAATGTCCCGGAATGTAGGATTCGTAATTGTTCCCGTGTAAATCGTGTCAAACTTTGTCTGTCTCGTGTCAATGAAGTTTTCAAAGTTGACAAATATTGAAAAGTGTTCCCAGATTTTTTCAATCATAAATCCTGTAAGCCAATATTGTCTCCCTGATGTTCCATCATTGAGTTTTTGAGGGCTGAAATAATATGCTTCCAGACCAATTTTTAATTTATCCTCAATTTCATACATCAGAATATTATTCAGTCGGTTTTTTGCAACCAACGGAAACGTTGTGACCGTACTGTTATAATGTTGTTTTACATCTGCCAACGTGTAACCAATGAAAAGTTTGAAATGATCATAGGTCAGTTTTATGTTGGTTTCAATTCCTTTAGTGTCTATGAAACCTCTTGGTTGTTCAAATTGAAAGATCCCATTAATGTCGGGAATAAGGACCAATGGATTATTAACCCGCGTATAAAAAAGCAAAGTGTTTATTGTAAAAAATAATTGGTCTGAAAGCGGTGTTTTATAATTGACGTCAAAATTTCCCCCTACGGACTGTTCTGCTTTTGTGTTGGAAACATTAATCGGTAAGACATTTTTAAACTGAATTTTTTCGGCATCCTCTGTAAAAACAGTTGGTGTTTTGTAGCCCAAACCTCCACCCAGTCGTACAGCGAGTTGTTGATTTACTTTCAATAGTGCCGATATTCTTGGCAAGACAAAAAATCCATATTCATTCTGATAATCTCCCCGCAATCCCGTTTCAAGAATGAATGTTTCCGTTGCGTTCCAAGTGTTTTGAACGAATGCGCCAATGGTTGTGTGATTATAATCCACTGTATTGGTCGTATCTATTTTTTGTTGGGAAAATTTGTCTGTCCATAAATTTAGGCCACCTATCCATTCTGTATTTTCTCCTTCGTGGGTGTAGTTTAATTCACTGAAAGAAGAAAGCTGAATACCCGAAAATTTATAATCCGGGATTTCAACACTTCTGTCGTAATAACTCACACTATTTTTTAAGGAGATTTTTGATTTTTCATTTACAATATGGTCCAGCCCAAATTGTGTACTGAAACGATTGGTCTTGTTTTTTTCAAAATATGAACGAATACTGTCTCCTTTGCCCTGAATGTATTTTATATCGCCACCAATGCGTTCTTCAACCGTGTTATTGAAACCGACATTCATGGTTGTCCTATGATTGAAATAAACGAAAAATTTCGGATTTACCATAAACCGATTGAACTTAGGAATAGCAGTAAGGCCAATGTTTGAGGGGTCATATGGCGTTCCCAAATTATAGGATGCAAAAATGGTTGTTCCTACTTTTTTAAACTTTTGAGCATAAAATCCGCTTGCGTCCAAACCCAATGCAGATGTTCCGTTTAAAAGAAAACTCAATTCTCTTTTTTCATCGGGTGTTTTGGATATAAGATTTACCAATCCTGAAATTGCACCTCCGCCGTATAGCGTGGATGAAGCACCTTTTATAACTTCTACTTGCTTTAAGTCAAGAGGTACAATTTGCAATAAACTTAAACCGCCCGAAAAACCCGAATAAAGAGGTAATCCGTCACGGATAATCTGAGTGTATTTTCCATCTAGCCCTTGAATTCTGATTGAAGAATTATAACTTGTTGCTGATGTTTGTTGTGTTTGTATTCCCGTACTTTCATTTAACATCATCCTGATATCGCCGGGCTTCATATTGCCTTTTTCTTCTAATTCCTCTCCCGAAATTGTTTCTACTCGTGTGGGAATGTTGTCAATGGTGCGACTGCTTCTGGTTGATAAAACAACTACTTCTTCCAATTCTTCCCCCTCAGTTTGAAGGAGTATTTCAATAAGTTCTGTTGAGGTTCTTGGGAAATGGAAAGTGTCTTTTCGTGTTTCATATCCAAGGTAACTAAACACGATTATTTGTTTTCCGTCTGGAATATTATTTATTTCAATGAGTCCATATACATTGGCACTAGATCCGTTGGTTGTTCCCTGCACAATCGCTGTCGCACCTACTAAAACTTCTTTTGATTCACTGTCTTTCACAACGGCTTTAAATGTATTCTGACCCAATACCGCAGTAATATTGATGGCTGCTATGAACAGTACAATAATATTTTTCATTGCTATATCATTTTCATTTTTACTTCTTCATATTACCTTTTTGCTTTTAATCAGTTAAAATAGCACTTTATCCAAATGTAGGTATCCTAGTCGTATTCCTTGAATTAAAGTGTTTTTCGGATTAAACGCGATTTGACCCAATTTGGGCGACCAAAACTCTGTGTTCATCTAAAATGAACACAAGGATTGTTATTTCCACTTAAATTGGAATCCATAACGTTTAAAAGCACAGATATGAAACTGAAAATGAATTTTATTGAAGTTGGCCGTTTTCTAATTTGTTTTGGCATCGCATGTATAGCGTGGATCGCTCATTACTATACGGGTGGTATTTTTTAGTATTGCATAATTAAATGATATTTATATTCAAGCCGCTGGAAACAGTGGCTTTTTTTAATTTACCTATCATTCAAATGTGGTTAATCCTGGGGTGGGTATGGGATAGTATCCTTCAGCATTAGGCAATGCAGGGGGCATAGTATTCCAATCAACCTCGGCAGGCATAATTTGATGGTTTGAGTTAAGGGCCTCTTCCCAGGTAACAATTTTACCGGAATAGGTAGCCATTCGCCCCATAATAGCCGTTAACGTACTTTTAGCGCCATTTTCGGCATCACTGATAACCTCATTATTCCTGATGGATGCAAAGAGCCTATCGTGTTCAACCTGGTATGGATTTGGATCCTGATTCGATTGATTGGGATATTTATACATTTCATTGCCATTCAGGTCCGATATAATCCCTTTCCCAATATTTAAAGAGCCTTCAGTGCCCTGAAATACTTCATCGACCCTGCTCATACAGCCCGGTTGATGCCGGCATTGACTTGCTATTACGGCTCCGCTGCCATAGCTAAATTCAACAAAATGATGATCGAAAATCTCACCGTACTCCTTCCCATTTCGCACCTGTCTACCTCCCATTCCCTGAGCTGAAACCGGGTATTCACCCAGGAACCAGTTGGCCACGTCAAGATTATGGATGTGTTGCTCAAGGATATGATCGCCACATAACCAGTTAAAATAATACCAATTGCGCATTTGATATTCTAATTCAGACTGACCCGTTTCGCGCTTGCGAACCCAAACACCAGCATCGTTCCAATATACCTGGCCAGATCGAATTTTACCTATGGCCCCTTGCTGTACCTTGTTATAAAGGTCAAGATAATTAGTTTGATAGTGACGCTGCAAACCCACTACAACATTCAACCGTTTTTGTTTAGCAAGTTTGGCCATTTCCAAAACTTTACGAACACCTACCGGATCGGTTGCAACCGGTTTTTCCATAAAAACATGCTTGCCATTTTGAATGGCATATTCAAAATGATAGGGTCTAAACCCAGGGGGCGTTGCCAGAATAACCACATCGGCCAAATCGATCGCTTTTTTATATGCATCGAAACCCACGTACTTATTTTTTTCTTTTACTGCAATTTTCTTCTCACCCTCAAAATGTTCTTGAATTGCTTTTAGACTCCCTTCCAGCCTGTCGGCAAAAGCATCGGCCATAGCAACCAATTCTACATTTTCATCGGCTGTAAGGGCCTGTACAGCAGCCCCGGATCCACGTCCACCACATCCAACCAGAGCAAGTTTTAGTTTTTTATCTCCATAAACATTGACCATAGAATTCATTGACAGTGGGGCAGCAAGGATGCCACCGGCCATTAAAGAGGATTGTTTCACAAAAGTTCTTCGCGTTACTTCCTTTGATTTTTCATTTTGATTTTTCATCTTCAGTTTATTTTAAAGTCCTGGAATTCCAATATAGCTTTTGTTCTTCTTTAGCCGGTGTATCAACGGGCCGTATGATACGAAATCCTACGAATGGTGCATCCGTATGCCACCATTGACTTTTTGGGATTTGAGGATCTCGCTTTTTCCAATCTTTTGAAGAAGGACGCCTTGCGGCACTTCGTAAATATACAACCTCATCATTCCACGCCCCACCCCGGACAGTTCTTGGATACGTTGACTCCGGTATTTCAAACGGATTGATATTGGTCTTTCTTTTTCTGGTTTTATAGGCCGTTGCTTTATATTGATCCAAGGTCCATTCGGCAACATTCCCATGCATATCATATAACCCCCATGGATTGGGTTTTTTCTGCCCAACTTTATGATAATGATCGTCGCTATTGCCGGCATACCAGGCATAATGATCAATTTCATTTATATCATTTCCAAAAGAATATGCAGTTGTTGTCCCGGCTCTGCATGCATATTCCCATTCGGCTTCCGTTGGAAGCCGGTAAAAATATCCTGTCACAGCCGATAGCCACTCACAGAATTTCACAGCTGCCAATTGGGTCATACAAATTGCCGGATATCCTTCTTTGCCCATCCCAAAACTCATATCTAAATATGGGGTAGTTGCCCTGGAAATTGCATCTACCTTAAGATCAACCTCAGTACCTACCGGATCGTCTGATTGGAATTTATCAATTTTGCGCTCCATAAATAGCTGATATAGATCCCAGGTAGTTTCGCGAGTTGCCATCCAAAAAGATGAAATAGTTACCTGATGCTGAGGAACCTCGTCCGCAGATTTGTATTTACTTGTTTTGGGACTGCCCATGGTGAATGTCCCTCCGGGGATGAGGGTAAATTCAATGCTTTCATATGTTCCCTTTAAATATTGGTGATAGGTTGCTTTTTCCTTCTGGCAGAATGTTATAATAGGAACAATACTTAAAAATAAAAATATTGTATGCTTTTTCATATGATTTCCTTAAATGGGCAATTGAGATGTAACTATCAATTCTGGTATTAAAACAATGCTTCTTCTAAAATGATAAACCCTGTTAACAATTCTCCTAAGGTTATTTTACGTTTCAATTTCCAAAAGCTAATTTTAAAATATTAAAAAGTAGGTTTCCAGCCTATTAAAACACTCAGTAATTTAATCAAACCAATCAATAGAATCATTAAATGCTTCAATCGAGTAGTATTTTTAACATTACCCTGGCACAATAAATTTTATCGAAAAGCAATAAAGTCAAAATAAGGATGGCAAAAGTAACAGTACTCCTCGCTACCTAATTAAAGCAAAAGCACTATCTTTAAAAGCATTGTAGTATGCACAAACTAATTAATAAGTATAAATATTGAAGTATGAAAAAAGCATTGATTATTCTGGCAGCGATTGTATTAGTTACAAGCTGTAAAGAGAAGGCTGTTGTAGAAATGGCAGAGGAAATGGTAAATCCCAATATGGAAAAATTCCAGAAGAACGTGGAATCTACCAAGGCATTCCTTGCAGCATTCAGCGCCAATGATTCTACCGCCATGGAATCTTTTGTTTCAGACGATTTTGTTTGGTCGCCCCCTAGTGTAGGACAAGATTCTTTATCAAAAGAAGAATGGTCAACTGCCATGAAAGGCTTTATGAAAGCCTATACAGACAAACAATTCACCGATGCCCAGTATTTCGCAGGGTTGGATGATAACCAGCAACCCAATGGGGATGTAAGGGTGTATGGTTTATGGAAATCCAAGTTTGCAAGCACAGGCATGGATAGCAGACTTAAATATTATGCGGTGTATTTCTTTAATGAAACGGGTAAGATTACACAGCAAGCCGAGTGGTACGATACCGCCGATCTGAGCAAGGAGTTTTAGATCTTTTAGCTATATTAAATAAAAAGAGCTGCCAAAAGGCAGCTCTTTTCTTTTTTCAAAAGGGTATGATACTTAGTCTATACCCTGTCCCAAAATATAAGGAGCCCCCATGCTTTTCAATTCCTTTTCCAGTTGAGGGATGGTGGTATTGGCAACGGTCCTGATCTCTGTATAAAGCGATGCCAGCATATTCTTGGCGATCTCAAGGTTTTGCTTGTGAAGTGCCGTAGGGCCGTAGGTGGTCGCCATACCCCGCCTTGCTACACTGAGATGAGACCCTGCATTGGGCGGATTGCGCTCCCCGATCTCACTTCTGGATGTATTCCCTTCCAAATTTTCTTCAAGAACATAGAGCTGTTGTTTTAAGCTGTGTAATCTGGTATTCATGGTCCCAGGTGCCATATTGGCCCTTGCCAGTGCTGTTTGCATGGCATTTACTTTCTCCATACTCTTGTTAAGCACATCGGAGACCATACTCTCCTGTGTTTGCACTTCATTATATGCCGCTATATACGCGTTATAATCATCATGCGAGATCCCTTTTAGGGTGCTTTCAAATAGGGGAACTACTTCGAATGAAACAGGTCCATCCAGTTGCGTAACCACCCCGTCTACTTCTTTGGACAAGGTAGCGGAGTAGGTACCGGGCATTGCCAAAGGCCCTGAATTCCACCATGGATTGCCTCCACCACTGCCCTGTCCTGGCCTTATGGCCCTTGAACTCGGATGCCTGAGATCCCATGCCACCCTGTTCACTCCTTTTTTACTCGTCCCTTCTACATTTCGAATTACGTTATTATTGGCATCTTTTATGCTGATCCAGATTTTAGCATCTTCCTGCCTTCGTTCTTCTTCAAGGGCATCCCATCCAGGGAATGGGATGGAAGCATTCCTTTTTTCAAGGGCCTTTTCATTCTCTTTACGTTCTTTCGATTTACTTGTAAAGCCCTCCGCCAGCGAATAGGTAAACCACGCCCCAAAATCCGGGTTTTTCGCAAAGTAATAATCGGCTCCGGTATTCCCTATAACATTTTTAGGCACATACCAATCTGCTTTTCGGGTCGAATACAAGGCGCCCTCTTTCTTCAAAGAAGCATCGGTCATTTCGCGCAGGGCACTGTAATCATCCAGTACAAAAAAGCCACGTCCAAAGGAAGCTCCGACCAGGTCATTTTCATTTTTCTGGATCACCAGGTCACGGAACGAAATGGTAGGTGCTCCCGGTATCTTATGCCAGTTCACACCCCCATTCATAGAAGTAAAGATGCCTCTTTCTGTACCGGCAAACAGCAAATTCTTGTTCACATGGTCCTGTACCAATCTCCAGATCAATGTTTTCGCAGGGAGGTCCCCCTTAATGGACCTCCAGGTGGTTCCTTTATCACTGCTTTTGAAGAGATAGGTGTTAAAATCCCCTTCCTTATGGTTATCGAGCGCCA